>CAIVBM010000054.1 GCA_903904195.1 uncultured bacterium | reverse complement strand
CTCTATAGTTGCTATTGCTTACGGTTTATTTTTAGCTAAATCAATATTAAAAATGAGCGCAGGAAATGCTCGCATGCAGGAAATAGCAAAAGCTATTCAAGAAGGTGCAGGTGCTTATTTAAACAAACAATACAAGACCATTGGCGTTATCGCAACCATACTCTTTTTCGTTATTGGCTTTATTCCAAAGCTCGGATGGGCAATGGCCTTTGGATTTTTAGTCGGAGCTATATTCTCTGCACTCGCAGGATACATAGGTATGAACGTATCAGTTAGAGCAAATGTCAGAACCACAGAAGCTGCAAGAAATGGAATCAATGAAGCTCTTTCTTTGGCATTCAAGGGTGGAACAGTCACCGGACTTTTAGTGGTTGGACTTGCATTACTCGGTGTCACGATTTTCTACGCAATTACACAAGACGTGACTTCCCTCATCGGACTTGGTTTCGGTGCATCCCTTATATCAGTATTCGCTAGACTAGGTGGAGGAATATTTACAAAAGCTGCTGATGTCGGTGCGGATCTCGTCGGCAAACTAGAAGCTGGTATTCCAGAAGATGATCCTAGAAACCCTGGAGTTATCGCAGACAATGTGGGAGACAATGTGGGAGACTGTGCTGGTATGGCTGCTGACTTATTTGAAACATATGCTGTTACTTCAGTCGCAACAATGCTTTTGGGTTCTCTACTATTTGTAGGATTTCAAAACGCAGTTATCTTCCCTCTTGTTATCGGCGGAATTGCAATTTTCGCATCTATCATCGGAACTTGGTTTGTAAAACTCGGTAAAGGAAACCAATCTGAAAATATAATGGGTGCTTTATATAAAGGTCTTCTCGCTTCGGGTGTTATCGCTGCAATTTTATTTTACCCTGTCACAAATTTACTCATGAAAAATAACGGCCAGTATTCAGTTATGGCTTTATTTATATGTTCTCTAGTTGGTCTTTTTGTCACTGGAGCTCTTGTGATGATTACTGAATACTTTACTTCTACAAAATTCGCTCCAGTAAAATCAATAGCTACAGCATCAATATCAGGTCATGGCACAAACGTCATCCAAGGTTTGGCTATCTCAATGAAATCTACTGCTCTCCCCCTTTTCACTATCGTTCTTGGAATATTGATTAGTTATCATTTCGGTGGACTTTATGGCATAGCAATCGCCGCTATGTCTATGCTATCAATGACAGGTATTATCGTCGCTATAGATGCTTATGGACCTATCACAGATAACGCAGGAGGAATAGCAGAAATGGCAGAACTTCCTGAATCAGTTCGCAATGTCACCGACCCTCTTGATGCTGTCGGAAACACCACCAAAGCTGTCACAAAAGGTTATGCTATCGGTTCTGCAGGATTGGCATCACTTGTACTTTTCGCTTCTTACACAGAAGAAATCGTAAAAGCTGGAAAACACATCACTTTTGATTTGAGTAATCCTTATGTCATCGTCGGATTATTTATCGGAGGACTTCTCCCTTATTATTTTGGAGCTCTCTGCATGGAAGCAGTAGGAAAAACAGCAGGAAAAGTCGTAGAAGAAATTCGAAGACAATTCAGAGAAATAAAAGGAATTATGGAAGGTAAAGCAAAACCTGATTATGCTAAAGCTGTATCTATCATCACTGGCGCAGCGATAAAACAAATGATCTTGCCAGCACTTATCCCAGTCCTCGCCCCAGTTCTAGTAATTTTAGTTTTCGGAAAAGAAAATGGTTGGGTTGTTTTAGGAGGACTTCTAGTCGGTTCTATCGTTACAGGACTTTTCGTAGCCATCTCAATGACTTCCGGTGGAGGTGCATGGGATAACGCTAAAAAGTTTATTGAACAAGGAAATCATGGAGGAAAAGGCAGTGATGCTCACAAGGCTGCAGTTACGGGCGATACAGTTGGTGATCCTTACAAAGACACAGCCGGTCCTGCTATCAATCCAATGATAAAAATCTTAAACATTGTTGCTTTGCTTTTGGTTGCTTTCTTGATATAGTCTAAACAAGTTTAAATTAATAATATATTAAGAAAATTATGAAAAAATATTCAAGCTTATTTATAATTTTGGTAATGGCATTTGCCATATTCACCAATGTTGCCAAGGCTCAAACTGATTTGACCGCCGATACATCAGCGTTAAATCAACCAATTAATTTAGTGAATGCACAAAAGCAAAATGAAACAATGCGTGCAGAAATGAAAGTGAAAATGGACGCCTTGAAAGATAGTATCAAGAACGAAAAAGACAAAACAAAAGCAAAAATAAAAGAAGCAATAATTACTGGAAGAGAGAACGCACTTGGAAGATTTGACACAGTAATAGAAAAAACAAATAGTTTAAAAGACAGAATCAATGATCAAATAAGTAAGCTCAAAACAAGAGGGATAGATGTGGGAGATGCAGAAAATCTCATGGCAACAGTTGAAACGAAATTAACTGAAGCACAAACAAAAATAGTAGAAGTAAACACTTTGTTCTCTGACTCTATAGATGTACTAAGTGCAGAAGATAAAACAAACTTGAAAACTCTAACAGAAGACATTCAAAATCTTCTCAATGACGCTCATGATGCATTAAATAATACAGTAAAGTCACTCAAAGATACAATCAAAACAAAAATTTAGAAAAGTTTAAAAATATTAACAACTTAAATGAAAGATGAAATAGAAAAAAAATCAAATGAAGCACTTGTTGGGCTAGTGATAATCATCATCATCCTTGTCATTGGTGGAGTATACCTTTGGCAATCACGAATCAAACAATTAGAAATGATAAAAGCCCAAAATGCCATAATCGCCGCTCAAAATGAAGCTATTATGAAAGAAAATGCTAACGCTTTGGATGCTTTGGAACAAGATATTAAAAATACTAATACAAATATTGGAGTTGATACAAATTCAATAAAATAAAAATCAAAATGAAAATTACAGTAAAAAAATTGCCAAATAGTGAAGTAGAGATTGAAGGAGAATTAGAAGCTGATAAATTTGAAAGCTACTTTGCTAAAGCACTCAAGAAACTCGGTGAAAATGTAAAATTGGATGGTTTTAGAAAGGGTAAAGTACCTGAAAATGTACTTCTTTCCAATGTTCCTGAAATTAGTATCTTGGAAGAGATGGCAAACATGGCACTTTCTGAACATTATGCAAAAATTCTTGAAGATAATAAAATCGATGCAATAAGCCGACCAAAAATTTCTATAACAAAACTCGCCCGCAAGAATCCTTTAGGTTTCAAGATCAAGACAGCTGTATTACCAACAATCAAACTCCCCGACTATAAAAAAACTGCAAAGAAAATAATTGAAAGTATCACAGAAAAAGAAAAAGACACCACAGTTTCTGATAAAGATTTAGAAGACACAATCATGGATATCAGGAAATCTCGTGCTCCTAGAAAACACATGGCAGAAGGAGTAGAACCACATGTCCACAAAGAGGGCGAAGAACACAAACATGAAGAAGAGAAAGTGGAATTGCCTGAATTTAATGATGATTTCGTACGAGCCATCGGACCATTTAAGGATGTGGCGGATTTTAAAGCTAAATTAAAAGAAAATATTAAGCTAGAAAAAGAAAATCAAGCAAAAGAAAAAACTAGAATAAAAATAATTGAAAAAATAATTGAAGACAGTACTTTAGATGTGCCGGAAATTTTAATTGAAATAGAATTAGATAAAATCCTATACCGAATGGAGTCCGACATCACTCAAATGGGACTCAAATTTGAAGACTATCTAAAACATTTAAATAAAAAAGGAGAAGATTTGAGAAAAGACTTCAGGACTGATGCTGTAAAGAAAGCCAAGCTCGCCTTGATATTAAATGAAATAGCGAAAGTAGAGAAAATAGTGGCAGATTCCGAGCAAGTCGCAAGAGAAGTTGCTGCAATTCTTGAACACTACAAAGATGCAGATCCGGAACGCGCTAGAATGCACGCTGAAAACGTCCTCACTAACGAAAAAATCTTTCAATTCTTAGAGAGCCAGAAATAAAAAAAGTGAGCGAGGAATAATCCAGCGCCCACTTGGTGGACAACGCGATACTATCTGCGCCATCCACCAAGTGGTTGGCGCCAAAAACACGAAACCGTTCAGAGCCCAGTCGGACCGTGGTATATCGTCGGCGCCGCCTCTTGCCGAACCGGAGACCGAAGCATCGGGTGCCGATCGTCGTCCTGCGGCAACTGGTGACTCCCAGGCTTGCTGAGATCCGGCTCCACATGATGGCTGACGACGATCTGGGCCACGGCTTGATTCACCTCATGCTCGGTGGGCGGAGTAGTGTTGAGCTCAGGACGGTTGACGTACTCGCAGACACACTTGACCAAAGCCTGCACAAGTCCTTCCATCTGCACTTTATTGCCAAGCACCCGCAGAACTGCTTCGGGTTTGAGATGCTGCTTGCAACCTTCCATAACACACACCTTCACCTCTGCTGCTCTTCCCATGATTATCGGATTATCAAACATTTACGTTTCTCCTTGCTCACTATTTTTTTTTACTCGGGTTCCCCTTGTTTATAGCACGAAATTTTAAAATAGCAAGGAAAAACCTCGTCGTTTTTTTATTTGTAAGCTAAAATCTTCGCCCCGTTTTTGGAAGCTATTTGGACCAAGGCATTAAGATTATAGTATCTGCAAGCTTCCTGCATCAAGCGCAATTCCACCCACATATCCCCATCCACAAAAGGTTCATAGAAGTCCGCGATATTATCCACTCCGAGTCCAACGAGTACGCCAGCTTCAAGCATCTCCGGCACATTCGCAATAGAGTTGTGGACCGGAGCTAAAAATTGATCCAGCTGTCGCATTGAGATCACGGCCGATGGGCACACGAGCACGGCAATACCGAGCTTGGCCATTTCTTTGTAAGTCTTCATTCGATATTCTTTTGGTTGAGCCGAAACGGAAATAGCGTGAACTGCCACAGTCCTCCCCTCATAATGATGGCGCTTGACCGCGGCAATTAATTTCTCCGTGTCGCGCTCGTTCGGATTATTTTCCTGGTCTATATGCACATGCACCGGCTTGTTTAATTTTTTAGCAATTTCAAAAAGATAATCCAAATTTTTTTCGTCATTCGGACGGTCTTTAGAAGGAAGTCCTCCTGCTATGTCTGCTTTCATAGTAATTTCTTCATACAAGGCGCGAGCTTTATCATCTATCAACCCACCGAGAGGTTGAGTCGCAATCAGCATATTTATTTTATTTCTATATTCTTTTTTTACAGCCACGGCTGCATCTATGGCTTTATGTCCTACTGCATCGTAAGCATCTATAAATGTACAAGTCGCCTTGCAACCCTGACCGATAAGCATATCTAAGGCACGCTTTATTCGCAGTTTTATATCTTCTACTGTACTTTCTTTTTTTATTCCATCACTCATGCGCCATTTTTCTTGCATACTCACCATGGATTTATTTAAACCCTCACGAGTAATAAAATAAGACTTATCAAAATGCGCATGGCAATTCACAAATCCACCACTTTTCTTGATGGCATCCAACATTTGTGTTTTTAAATCCCAAGGGTTTTGCATATTATTGTTTGTAAAAAATTAAATATAAAGTTTTTCGCCTGGAGCAACTGGATTCTTCTTTGCTCCCAGAAAAATTTTATATTTAATTTTTTACTTATATTTTTCTTTAATTTCTTGATAAGCTTCACGAAAACTCTTTCCTGCTTTCACTAATTTCAATGCTTCATCGGTAGCATAAAGTTCCGCGCTGCAAGCATTTTCCAAATTTTCTTTCTTTATTTCCAAATCTTTTATAACTAATGTCATCACTTCTATCGTATCTTGTGCAAGTTTTATTCCTTTTATATAAGGCTCTTTTGTTAATTGAAAATCTCTATTATATCCAGCTGGTAAATTCTTTATGACATTTTCTATTTGATGCTGATAACCGCCAAAGATGCCAGTATTCCCTCTTACAAGCTCCAAAACATCATAATTTTTCTTCTGTGGCATTATGCTTGAACCAGTCCTAAAAGCATCAGGAAGAGTAAAGAAATTAAATTCTTTTGTAGTAAAAAGAAGTAAGTCATTAGCGATTTTTCCCATATCAAACATCAAACTAGAAATGGCCTGCAATACAATATTTTCGAACTTACCGCGCGACATCGCGCAATACATAGGATTTTCCTGCACTCTTTTGAAACCAAGTTCTTTGGTCGTGAATTTTCTATCTAATCCTAAAATACTTTCCCCATATCCAGCCGCTGAGCCGAGAGGGTTTTGATCTATCACTTGTAATGTCGCATTTATTAAAATCAGTCCATCTTTTAAACTATCACAATAAGAACCGAGCCACATACCTACTGAACTCGGCATCGCCCTTTGCATATGAGTATAGCCAGGCATTTTTATCTTCCCCTGTTTTTTTATTTGCTGTTCAAAAGTTTTAATCAAATTTTCAACTCCTTTTTTAATTTCTGAAAGTTTTTCTTTACTAAAAAGACGAGTCATAGTGAGAGACTGATCATTCCTAGAACGGCCGGTATGAACTTTCTTGCCGACATCGCCATAATTTTCTGTCAGATATGCTTCGATAGCCGTGTGTCCGTCTTCTTGAGACTTATCAATAGTAAATTTCCCCGCTTTCCATAGAGATAAAATTTTATTCAGCCCTTTAATCAAAGTATCAAGTTCTTTTTTATTCAAAATTTTTATTTTATGGAGCATCTTGGCGTGAGCCATCGTGCCTTTTATGTCATACGGCAAGAGTTCCAAATCAAGCAAGTAATCCACACCGACGGTGTAATTTTCCACCATCTTATTTACCTCCATTCCTCCTTTTTTATCCCAAAGTTTTTTCATATAAGCAAAAAAATAACCCCATTATTGGGGCTTTTGGAAACGAAACTTTATAATAATTTGAAAATCAAAAAAGTGTCTGGTCTTGCATATTTCACTACCGTAAAAATTTTCTCTTGAGTTGCACATTGCTTAAGATAGTATCACTTTCAGAAACTCAAGCAAGTGGATAACTCCTCACAAAATACCTTTATATTTCTTTATCTCCTCGCAAAGCTTCCTTGCTTCTTCTTTTGGATTCTCGGAAAAGATAATACCGCGGGAGGAATTGATGATGAGGCCCAGACCTTCACTGCTTAACCCCGCTTTCATAACTGCTTTCAAATCCCCTCCTTGCGCGCCGATGCCGGGAACGAGGAAGGTCATATCTCCGGCGATTTTTCTGATTTCATTCATTTCTTTCGGATAAGTAGCGCCGACGACGAGCATGCAATTTTTATTTTTATTCCAATTCTTGGAAACTTTTTCTGCAACAACTTTCCAAAGTGGTCGACCTGGCAGGTCGACCACTTTTAAGTCTTGAAACTCTCCCGCGCCTTTGTTTGAAGTCCGGCAGAGAATTATTGAAACTTTATCTTTCCTATCCAAAAAAGGCTGAACGGCTTCCTGCCCCAGATACGGATGAATCGTCACCGCGTCAAAACCAAACCAGTCAAAAAAAGATTTCACATAGCCCTCATTTGTGTTTCCGATGTCCGCCCGCTTCGCATCTAGTATTGTAAAAATATCCAGATGATTTTTATTTAAATAATCTATCGTGAGCTTTAATTCTTTCATTCCCTTTTCACCTCGGGCTTCATAAAAAGCGCTATTTGGTTTATAAGCAGCCGTGTATTCATGCGTTTCTTCTATAATCCATTTATTAAATTCGAATTGCGGAAATTCTTTTGTCTTGAATCTATCCGGAATTTTATCAAAATCCGAATCCAGCCCGACGCAAAGAAGCGAATCTATTTTCTTGGCTCTTTTGTTGTATTTGTCTAAAATCGGCATAAATTTATTTTAAAGAGTAAGCCTTGGCAAATTCCCCATACTCCAATGATTTTTCGTATTCCTGTCTGGTTATCAGCTTCTTGGAAAGATATAAATCTAAAATATTCTTGAAACTCAAGACGCTGATTAGATCAAATTTGGATTTTTTTAATTTCTCTTTTCCTCCTTCTTCTCTGTCTACTATTACGATAATTTTGGGTATAACTTTCAGGCCATTTTCTTTCAGAACTTCTATCGCTTTTATTTTGGTGAATGCATAGCTTGAAACAACATCATCAATAATCAAGACTCTCTGACCATTTTTGAAAGCGCCATTTATGCTTTGCTTGACGCCGTGATCTTTCTTTATTCCCTTAAGGGCTTCCGATCTGACTGAAATCATCGGTATTTTTGTCATATCCGAAACAGTTGTCGTGATTGGAGAAATTGACTGTGGCAAATCAACCAAAATATCAGGCTTTAATTTTTTAACAATGGGCACAATTTGTTTTGCAATATTTTTTCTGATTTTAGGATTGCGAAAGACATCTCGGAGGTTTAAATAGTTCGGGCTCAAAGGTGCTTCAGGATGTTCAGCATGAAGATTGAATTTAAACCCTTCTTTGGAAAATTTTATAGCCTTTGATTTGTAAAAATCCAGAGCTATCTGTTGTAATTTTTTATTCATATTGCTTATCCTAACCTTTCTTTAATCTCTTTTGCAAGGTATGGGTTCCACATAGCTCCAGTGGCAGACATGACCACATCTGCTCCAACTTTTCTATATTCAAAAAAATCTTTTGGTGTAAAAACTCCGCCGACGCCGATAATGGTAAAAGAATATCCAAACTTTTCACGATATTTTTTTAATCTTTTTACCATATCAAGCCCAGCCCACTTTATCGCACTTCCGCAGACCCCGCTCCTCTCGCGCCCTTCCCCAGGGAGCGCCTGTTTGCCATTTTTGTCCACTATTTCCGCAGAGATTGTGTTTATGGCGGAAATGCCATTGACAACGGCTCCAATTTTTTCTACAAAATTTTGCAAAGCATTTTCATCTTCAAAATAACCGATTTTAATAATGAGCGGAATACTTCCTATTTCTTCTTTAATCGCTTTTGCCACTTCTAAACTGCGAGCTGTGTCGTAGCAAAGGAGCTTGTTCGTGCCTTCATTCGGACAGCTGAAATTTACTTCCATTACTTTTACGCCCGTTTCTTTGAGCATTTTCGATGTTTTCCTGAAATCATCTATATATTCTGGCGCGCTTTGTCCCGCTTTTTTCGTTCCTTGAAAAGCGCCGACGAGAATTTGTCCATTTTTCATATTTTTCAAAACCTGAGCTATGTCTTTCTGCCAAAATTCCGGATCAGCCGAAGGTACTCCGAAAGAATTAGTAATTGAAAGCGGTTCTTGAAAATTATTGTCAGCAACTAGCTTGCCCTTCGCTTTTTCTAAAGTTAAATCCCCATCAATCTTTACGGATAATACATTCGGAAATGGATGAGAAAGATATTTTCCATTGCGGACTGTTTTGTAAACCACAATATCAAATCCTTTATCGAGCGCGGCTTGCGCGAATTTTCCGTTTATGAGCGGTCCAGCGGCGATGCCGAATGGCGAAAAAACTTTGAAACCAAAAAAATTGTATTTTGGTTTAGAATCAGTCCCGACGCCTGCTGAGCTCGGGACTCCGACTTCGTCATCGACGAACGTCGGAGCAAAAACTCCGAACGGACCTTCCTTTAAATTCTCTTCATAAGATTTTTCGGGGTCGTAAAATGGCTCAAAAAGCATATCTTGATTCTCGCACAAAACGGGTGTATTATCAAAATATGTTAATCCCAACCGTTATAGAAAAAAGCCAATTTGGCGAACGAGCTTATGATATATACTCGCGTCTTTTACGTGAGCGCATCGTGTTTATGGCCGGACCGATTGATGACAACACCGCAAACATCGTCATTGCCCAGCTTCTCTTCTTGGAATCGGAAGATTCAAAAAAAGATATTTTCCTTTACATAAACTCTCCAGGCGGATCCGTCACTTCTACGATGGCGATAGTTGATACTATGAACCATGTTCGTCCAGACATCTCTACTTTCTGTGTAGGTTTGGCTGCTTCGGGCGCAGCGATCGTACTTTCTGCCGGCAAAAAAGGCAAGAGATTTATATTACCAAATGCTGAAGTCATGATTCACCAGCCAATGGGCGGAGTGGAAGGCCAAGCTAGCGATATCGCAATCACGGCAAAACATATTTTGAAGACTAGAGACAATCTAAACAAACTTTTAGCAAAAAATACTGGCAAACCTCTAGCTCAAATAGAAAAAGATGTAGAAAGAGACTTCTTTATGGATGCTGAAGAATCAAAAAAATACGGAATTATTGATGAAATAGTCACTAAATCCAAAGCTCCCGAGAAAATCAAAGAAAAAATCTAAAACTAGACAACTTCTCGCTCATTTGTTATACTGTAAATGTTGAATTTTAAAAATTTATTTCATCGGTTTAGAGGAATATTCCATCATTTTATGAAGTTTTTAAAGAGAATTGAAAAAATCTTTTCTGAAGTGTGCTCTCTAATAGAGACAAATCCATAAATATAGTGGCATGTTCTTGTAAGCCGAAACAAAGCTTATGAGCACATTAATAATAATCATATTGAGCGTAG
>CAIVBM010000053.1 GCA_903904195.1 uncultured bacterium | reverse complement strand
CCCTTACTCGCAAGGTCGGCAGCGTCTCTTCTAATCCTCGGCATGTTTTTGTTTGTTGTGTATGGCATATGAATCATCCTAAACCTATGGGTGATTCCAAGCTATTGAACCATTACGTTCTGCTTGTCTTTTCTGTAAAAAGGGTTAGAATGTTTAGATGGAAATTCTAGGAAAAATACTGGGTAATTCGGCACGAGTAAAGATAATGAGACTCTTTTTACAGAATAAAAGTAGGGGTTTCAAGAATAAAGACATAGTAAAACGAAGTAGAGTCAGCCCAGACCTCGTTCGTAAAGAAATAAAGCTATTAGCTTCTGTTGGTTTTATTAAAAAACGATCCGCCGCATCCTTGGATTGGTATTTTAATTATTCTTTTAGATACGCTGATGAAATTGAGGATCTTTTGGTTAGGTCTGATAATTTAAATAAAGAAAAGCTTTTAAGTAACTTTAAAAGTGTTGGACGGGTAAAGCTTCTTGTTATTTCTGGTATTTTTATAAGGAACAATGAAAGCCGTGTGGACTTGCTCATAGTGGGGGATAAGATGAAACGAGGTAAAATTGACCGAGGAATTCGTAAATTAGAAGCCGAAGTCGGAGCAGAGCTTACCTATGCTGTCTTTAATACAAAGGAATTTATATATAGATTAAATATGTATGACAAGCTCGTACGAGACATTTTAGACTATCCTCATGAGGTCCTTTTACAGACTAAAGAGTTATCCACACAAGCATTAAAAAAGAAGTAGGATTTGGTATAATAAACATAGAACTTTCTAAGGTCGAAACTTAAAAAGGTTTATTATTAATAATTTATCAATTTTTTATGAGTAATATTTGGCTAACATGGGGTGACGTTTTTAACGCATCACTTCAAAATCTATGGTTTGGTTTTATGCAATTTGTTCCAAAACTTATCATAGCTATTGTTTTCTTTGTTATCGGTTGGGTTTTGGGTGGCATTATTGCAAAGGCTATTGAACAAGTTTTCAAGGCTCTCAAGATAGACAATCTTCTATCATCTATCGGTGTAGATCATTTCTTCCGAAGAGCAGGTATGAATTTGAATTCAGGATATTTTATTGGAGAAGTTGTAAAGTGGTTTGTTATAATTGTTTTCTTAATTCCTTCTCTTAATTTGGTTGGTTTAGATAGTATCAAGGATTTCTTGCAAGTTGATGTTCTAGGTTTCTTGCCTAGAGTTATCGTTGCAGCACTTGTCCTTATAATTTCTACAATCGTTGCTGAAGCTCTCAGCAAGACAGTTTCTGCTTCTGCAAGAACAATGGGATTAACTTCAGCAAACATGCTCGGCACTATCGCAAAGTATGCTGTTTGGATTTTTGCCTTCATCATTGCATTAGGACAGCTCGGAGTAGCTGACTATTATATGAGTGTTCTTTTCACTGGTGTAATCGCTATGATTTCTATCGGTGGAGCTCTTGCTTTTGGTTTGGGTGGCAAAGAAGCAGCTGCTAAATTCATCGCAAAAGTTAGCGAAGAAGTTTCTCATAGAGAGTAAAAATTACCTCTAAAAGTAGAGGCTTAAAACAAAAAAAGATGTCCCCAGATTGTGCTGGTTGACATCTTTTTTTGTTTAATATATACTCTTCTAATCAGTATGAATATTACAAGAAACAGTTTAAAAGGTAGGCCCTAGCAGACTATTTCTTTTGTCTGTCAGAGCCGCCCAAAGGCGGTTTTTTTGTTGAAAAATCAGAATGAATTGCAAATTGAAAATTTAAATCTTATCCTAATTTTCTGGACATACAATCTGTATGCTCTGGGTCTTTTTAGAGATAAGAAAAAGCCAAAAGTAATATTTAGTTAGCGAGCGGTCGCAAAAGAATATTTCTGTTAATTTTTTTGGCTTTGTTTTTTCCTACAGTAATGCAGGATTGTGGTTTTCAAATTTCTTAACAGGAAATTTAAGGGCGTACGGTGGATGCCTTGACTTTAAGAGGCGATGAAGGACGTGGCGTTGCTGCGATAAGCTTCGGGGAGGTGCTTAGCAACCTTTGATCCGGAGATTTCCGAATGGGGAAACCCTGTTGAGTATACCTCAACAATTTTTATCTTTATGATAAAAGAGCGCACCCTGGGAAGTGAAACATCTCAGTACCAGGAGGAGTAGAGACAAATATGTATTTCCCCAGTAGCGGCGAGCGAAAAGGAAGAAGCCCAAACTTTAGTCGCAAGACTAGAGGGTTGTAAGGTAGCAGTTTTTATTTAATTAGAGAGGAGTCAAAAAATAAGTTATTAGCTTAAGTTGCTGGAAAGCGACACCATAGGGGGTGATAGTCCCGTGAGCGAAAATAATTTATCTCTTTTATTGCTATTCTTGAGTACCCCAGGACATGAATGGCCGGGGGGAATCTAGCGGAACTAACCGCTAAGGCTAAATACTCTTAAAGATCGATAGTGAACTAGTACCGTGAGGGAAAGGTGAAAAGCAGCCCGATTAGGGCGGTGAAATAGACCTGAAACCGTATGTCTACAAGGAGTCGATGCTCCGCTTTGGCGGAGCTACGGCGTGCCTATTGAAGAATGAGCCAACGAGTTTATGCATGTTGCTGGCAAAGCTGGCTAAAACAGCAGAGCCAAAGGGAAACCGAGTGTTAATAGCGCGAAATTAAAGTAATATGCATAAGACCCGAAACCTGGTGAGCTTGCCATGAGCAGGTTGAAGTTCGTCGAAAGACGGATGGAGGACCGAACCGGTAGATCGTACAACGTCTTCGGATGACTTGTGGTAAGGAGTGAAAAGCTAATCGAACTAGGTAATAGCTGGTTCTCTCCGAAATAGCTTTAGGGCTAGCGTCGAGTGTTTTCTCTGGGGGTAGAGCACTGGAAGGTTCGGACAGGTCGCAAGATCGCTGAACCTATCAAACTCCGAATACCAGAGACCAAACTCGGCAGTCAGGCTATGGGGGCGAAGCTCCATTAGCCAAAAGGGAAACAGCCCAGATCTCAAGATAAGGTCCCTAAATTCATACTAAGTGTAAGACAAGAAGGTGAAGTTTCTTAAACAATGAGGATGTTGGCTTAGAAGCAGCCATCCTTTAAAGATAGCGTAACAGCTCACTCATCTAGAGATTTTGCGTCGAAAATAATTGGGGCTAAGTATGGTACCGAATCTGAGGGATTATAAGAAATTTATTTTTTATGATCGGTAGGAGAGTGTTCCACTCTGCTGTGAAGCAAGACTCGTGAGAGCTTGTGGAGCGTGTGGAAGTAAGAATGTTGGCACAAGTAACCGCATTGATGCTGAGAACGCATCACGTCGAAAGATCAAGGTTTCCTTGGTAATGTCAATCAGCCAAGGGTTAGTCGGGCCTAAGGGAATGGCGAAAGCCGTACTCGATGGACACAGGGTTAATATTCCCTGACTTTTATATTTTGTGATGGGATGACGGAGGGTAGTATGTATCGCTCATTATTGGATTTGAAGTTCGTGTCTTGATTGTGTTGTGTAGGAAAATCCGCACAATGTCTTAAATGGCACATGAAAGAGAAGCGAAAAGTTTTATTCTTCGGGATAAGATAATGATACAAAGCACGCTTCCAAGAAAAATCTCTAAACTTAAAAATGTAAGATCCGTACCGCAAACCGACACAGGTGATCAGGTCGATTAGACCAAGACGAACGAGTGAGTGGTCCCCAAGGAACTCGGCAAAAAAGCAGCCGTAACTTCGGGATAAGGCTTCCCCTTTGTTAACTCAAAGGGGCGCAGTGAAAGTATCTCTGGCAACTGTTTACCAAAAACACAGCTCCCTGCGAACTCGCAAGAGGATGTATAGGGGGTGACACTTGACCAATGCCAGAAGGTCAAATATCGACGTCGTTATGTCGCAAGATGTAATGGTGATTGATATAAGCCCTGGTGAATGTCGGCCGTAACTATAACGGTCCTAAGGTTCTGCACACAACGCAAGTTATGCGCGGAATGACTGGGACTGTTATAGAGTAAAGGTAAACAATTAAATTAAAAAATTATTAGATTATTCGAATGCTACCTGCTCTCCAGTAATGTAGAGACAGTCAAAACTTGGCTAACGAGAGACCAGCGTCAAGCATCCTAACCTTCGGGTGGATGAAGATAGAGTCCTTCTTAGGTATAGAAGAGCGAAATACCTTGTCGGGTAAGTTCCGACGCGCACGAATAGTGTAATGACTGGAGAACTGTCTCGGGGACCAGCTCGGTGAAAATACAATACCGGTGAAGATGCCGGTTAAGTGCAGTTAGACGAAAAGACCCTATGAAGCTTTACTATAACTTTATATTGAGCATATTTTTGGACTGCGTAGAATAGATGGGAGGGGTCTGATGTGTACGGTTTTGGCTGTACTCTACCCAACAGTGAAATACCATTCTTTTTGAGGATATGTTCTAACCAAAACGGCAAAAACGTTTTGAGACAGTATATGGCGGATAGTTTTACTGGGGCTGTACCCTCCTAAAAAGTAAAGGAGGGGTTTAAAGGTCAGCTAGGCGCGAATGGAAACCGTGCCGATAGTGTATAGGCACAAGCTGGCTTGACTGTAAGACGTACTTGTCAAGCAGGTGGGAAACCAGAACTAAGTGAACCGACCACCCGTGTTAGACGCGGTGGAAGATTAACGGATAAAAGCTACTCTAGGGATAACAGGCTAGTTCCGCCCAAGAGTTCATATCGACGGCGGAGTTCGGCACCTCGATGTCGGCTCACCTTAGCGCGGCGGCGAAGAAGCTGCCAAGCGTTTGGCTGTTCGCCAATTAAAAAGGTACGCGAGCTGGGTTCAGACCGTTTAGAACCTCACCCCATCCCTCTCCTGACAGGAGAGGGTGCCAGAAAGGCGGGTGAGGTGATGAACAGTTTGAACCCTCAGAGGAATTTGAACTTAATGAACTGTTTTAATCGAAATCAATCATATTGCTGTTTGCAATATCACGGCGGCACTGTATATTTTTTATATATAGTGAGAAGCTAACTTATATCGGAGAAATCCTATTTGCGAAAGCGAAGGATAACGCCGAGGGAAGGGTTTTACAAATTGTTAAAACTTTGCCCGTAGAGACTGAATGTTAGATAATCCATTTTGGATTAATGTCACAGTCCGATCCCTTCAGTAATGAAGGTCACTGACTCGCATAGGCGAGAAGTGTGTAAAACTGTAGATGCGTGAGACAGGTTGGTCTCCTATCTACTGCACTCGTTGATTCTTGAAAAGATTTGCTTCTAGTACGAGAGGACCGAAGTGAACTGACCTCTGGTGTGTGAGCTGTCCTGCCAAGGGCATTGCTCAGTAACTATGTTGGGAATGGATAACCTCTGAAAGCATCTAAGAGGGAAGCCAGCTTTAAGATTAGGAATCGTTAAGAACCGTGAGAGATGATCACGTTGATAGGCTTTAAGTGTAAGGCGAGCAATCGCTTGAGCTGAGAAGTACTAATGTTTCGATTCCTGTTAAGAACTTTGCAAACCACAAGCGTTCGCATAAGCGGACGTAAAATAATATAACTTTGAATATAATGTTCTGGTACTTTGACGGCGGGGCCACACCTCTTCCCATTCCGAACAGAGAAGTTAAGACCGCTAGTGCCGATGATAGTCTTTATGGCAAAAGTAGGTAGGTGCCAGAACAATGTATTCAAAGTCTCCAAAACCAGTAAGAAATTATTGGTGCTTTTGTGTTGTGTTTTAAGGGTTTTTATGCTAATCTAAAAGATAGAAAGGAACAAAAATGATTACTGAGCTTGCTCTGGCAGGACTCTATTATCTTTATCTTCTCGTTTTTGCTCCGGCAAAGGCAGAGAAGTTCAAGGGTAAAATTAAAAACCGCATATCGCAGTTTTCGCGCTTTATAAGGCGCGAAAAGAACTGAGCCCGGCACATTTCGTCCTCATAACGAAGTGGTAGCCGGGCTCTTTTTTTTTATGGCGTTTATTTTCAGATATTTTCGTGATACTATATTCTTATATGGCATTAACAACATGGGCTTTGAGAAGACAAATTCTTTATATTATTGTTCTCATTTTAGCTCTATCTCTTTTGGGTTATATAATTATTTCTCCTAATTTTAACAAAGCTCCTTCGTGTACAGACGGCATTCAAAACGGCAATGAGACGGGGATAGATTGTGGAGGTTCTTGTATTAATGCTTGTATCGCACAAATGGATCCTGTCTCTGTTCTCTGGTCTAGAGCATTTCAAGTCGTCTCTGGACGTTATAATGCAGTCGCATATCTTGAAAATCACAATAAAAACACTGCTGTCGGGAAAATAAATTATAGATTTCGTTTTGCTGACGCAAATAATATTTACATTGGTAAGCGTGAAGGCAGTACTTCTATTCCACCATCAGGTAAATTTGTTGTTTTTGAACCAGCTATAGATGTTGGTAGTTCTATTCCTGTTTATACTACTTTTGAATTTACTCAAGTCCCCAATTGGGTCACAGTTTCACAAGAAAAGATGAATCAGTTAAATATCGTGGCTTCAAACATAGTTCTCACTGGTGAGAATACGAGCCCTAGACTTTCTGCAACTGTAAAGAATAATTCTTTTTTTATTATTCCAGAGATGAACGTAGTCGCTATTTTATATGATGCAGACCATAATGCTATTTCTGCCAGCAGTACATACTTGCAGAATCTAGCAGGGGAAGAGAGTAGAAATGTAAATTTTACATGGCCAGAACCTTTGTCTGGAAAAGTGATTGCCAAGGAAATAATACCTCTATATAATATTTTTTCAGTTAAGTTAAAATGAAAAGTATTATAAATGCTCTCAAAAGAATAGATTGGATGCTCGTTCTCTTTATACTCCCCATTATTTCTGCAGGGCTCGTCACTATGAAATCTTTTACTCCACAGGAAAGTACTGGGGATTTCTTTAGTAAACAAATTATTTGGGTTTTGGTAGGTTTTGCTATTTTTTTTATTTTTTCTTTTATTGATTTTCGTTTTTTAAAGCGTACTGATGTGCTCGTCACTATTTTCCTTATAAATGCTGGTATTTTGCTTTTACTTTTTATCTTAGGACATATTTCTCATGGTGCTAAAAGCTGGTTTAGCTTAGGATTTTTTTCATTTCAGCCGGTGGACATGATGAAGTTGGTACTGGTGCTTATTTTGGCGAAATATTTTTCTCGTCGCCATGTGGAGATTAGAGACATAAAACATATTTTTATTTCTGGTTTTTATGCATTTATACCTTTTATTTTAGTTTTACTTCAACCTGATTTTGGTTCTGCGATGATTATCTTTTTCATATGGTTTGGTATGGTATTAGTGTCTGGAATTTCTAAAACACACTTACTCGCTGTATTTATTTTTGGAACTTTAGTCTTTGCTACATTTTGGTTTTTGATTTTTGCGCCATATCAAAAAGCTCGCATTGCGAATTTCTTAAATCCTCTCACTGACATACATGGTTCTGGTTATAATGCGTTTCAGTCTACTATCGCAGTGGGTTCTGGAGAAATAAATGGTAAAGGTTTAGGATTTGGTACTCAGTCTAGACTAAAGTTTTTACCACAACCACAAGCCGACTTTGTCTTTGCTGCATTTTCCGAAGAATGGGGCTTTATTGGTTCTCTTTTTGTCTTATTGCTTTACATGGCTATCATTTGGCGTATTCTTTACTCTGCTGCTCTGGGGGCGTATAATTTTGAAATACTTTTTGGTATGGGTATAGCTGTCTTTTTTATCAGTCATATACTCGTAAATATTGGTATGAATCTAGGACTTTTGCCGGTAACGGGAATACCGCTTCCTTTTATGAGTTATGGAGGTTCGCATCTTATATTTGAATTTGCGGGTTTGGGGATTTTGATGAGTATGAAAAGATATTCAAGGTCAGTACATCGTGATGACACAAAGAATGAATTTTTGGGAGTATAAATATATGCAAATTATAGATGGAAGAAAATTAAGCGGTGAAATATTGGATAAAGTAAAGGCAGAAATAAAATTACTTAGTTTTCAGCCTATTTTTTGTGATGTGTTGGTGGGGAACGATCCATCTTCCGCACAATATGTCAGGATGAAAGCCAAAAAAGCAGAATCAATCGGTATCAAATTTCATAATGCGAATTTTCCTGAATCTATCACTACAGACGAATTAATCAAAGAGATAAATGCTTTAAATAATATAAAAAATATGTGCGGGATTATTGTTCAGCTTCCACTGCCGGCACATTTAGATCGTGAAGCGATATTGAATAGTATAAATCCACACTTAGATGTAGATTGTCTTGGAGTTAAAGCCAGCGAAAATTTCTACAGTCATTATGATAGTAAAAAGGACTTGGCATATCCGACAGCTTTGGCTTGTATGGCGCTTCTTGATTCTTTAAATTTAGATTTAAAAGATAAAAAAATAATTGTTTTAGGGCAGGGTATTCTAGTGGGCAAACCTGTTACTGCTTTGTTTCACTATAGAAATTTGTCTCCTGTTGTTATCAGGAGTAAGACTGAAAATAAAGAAGCATTCATTAAGGAAGCTGATATCATCATTTCAGGTATGGGAAAGGGAAAATATATAAATGGTAATATGATAAAAAGGGGAGTAGTGCTGGTGGATGCGGGGACTTCTGAATCAGACGGAGGTATCGTCGGAGATGTTGATTTAGAGTCAGTAAAAGATGTGGCGGGATATGTTTCACCTGTTCCTGGAGGCGTCGGACCGGTGACTGTGTCAGTACTCCTCAGTAATGTATTAAAAGTAGCGAAAAATTTAAAATGAACAACACAATTTTTTTGTTTTTTTATAGTCTAGCGCATAAGTCAAACATTTTTGATAACATAGTTATATTTTCAGCTGTTTATTTTCCTTATATCGTTGTTGTGTCAGCTATATTATTTTTACTTTTTCATCATGAAATTTTTGATGCAGTAAATCCTTATAAAGCATTTTTGCAAAAGAAAAAAGAAATAATAATGGTATTTTTTTCTGGCGCATTGGCTTGGACTGCGACTTATGTTTTAAAACATTTATTTGCTTTATCACGGCCATTTGATGTATGGAATAGTGTGAAGCCCCTTTTTTCAGAAACAGGATATACTTTCCCATCTGGTCATGCGACTTTTTATATGGCTCTAGCTGTTGCAGTTTTTTTCTTAAATAAAAAAGTAGGTTCGTTATTTATTATTTTTGCTTTTATTATCGGAGTTGCCCGTATTATCGGGGGAGTGCATTTTCCATTTGATATTATTGGTGGATTTGCGCTTGGTACTCTCGTTTCATTTATTTGTCGTTCGCTCTATTCTTCATCTTATCGATAAAGTGTCCTGCGAACGTAGGTAATATTGAAACAAAAATAATCAGAATCACGATTGGCGTGAGAAGTTTGTCTCCGTTTGGAATCATTTTACCAAGATAAAATCCTAAACTAGTAACTATCGTGGTCCATAAAAATCCTCCGATAATGGTGTATTTTATAAATTTTTTATGATCCATATCTGATGCTCCGGCCATTGTGGGGTTAAAGGATCTGATTATGGGTATAAATCTACCAATGATGAGAGCTTTCATTCCGTATTTTTTATAAAACTCTTCTGTATAATCCAAATGTTTTTTCTTAAACCAATATTTATCGTTACTTCTCAGAATAAAGTCTCGTATTTTTTTACCCATAATATAAGAGAAAATATATCCGATAATACTTGCTGTAAAAAGTATTATAACCAGAAGAGGGAAATTAAAATGCCCCTGTGATGCCAAAAAACCGGTGATGAAAAGCAAGCTATCACCTGGTAAAAATAGTGTAGGTGGAAAAGCTTCAAAAAAGATGATTATAAACAAGATGACGTATCCAAGATAGCCGGTGAATTCTATGAATTTGATCAAATGTTCCATGACGGTTATTGTATCATGTTTAGTTGCATATTTTGTAAAAAACGTATAGAATAGCTCTATCTTTATGATTAAAAAAATAATTTTAGCAGTTATTATACTTGTGTTGGGCGCATCTGTAGCCTTTTTTGTTTATAAAAGTGAGCCTAAATTAAATAACAATTTTGAGACAAGTGCAGCATTTTTCAAGAAATTTCCTTTTCGTTTAGGATTGGACCTTTCTGGAGGTAGTCACCTCATATATAAAGCTGATGTTAGCGCTGTTCCTGCTGGTGAAGTCACTAGTTCAATGGATGCGCTTCGTGATGTTATAGAACGTAGAGTGAATCTTTTCGGAGTTTCTGAGCCAGTGGTGCAAGTTCAACACGGTGGACTCATTTCTGGAGGGGGAGAACAATTAATAGTGGATCTTCCTGGAGTAACTGATGTGAAAAAGGCGGTAGAAATGATTGGACAGACTCCAGTTCTAGAATTTAAAACTGAAGCCCCAAAGAACGCTACTCAAAACGTAGCAGTAGGTAAGGATGGCAAAGTAAATATAGATTTAAATTCTCAATTTGTTTCAACAGAGCTTACTGGAAGATATTTACAAAAGGCAATTTTGGAATTTGATCAGAATACTCGCGAACCAAAAGTAAGTTTGCAATTTAATGATGCAGGTACAAAACTTTTTGACCAAATAACAAAAGACAATATCGGAAAAACAGTAGCTATCTTTCTAGATGGTGCACCAATATCTACTCCTGTAGTTCGTGAAGAAATTCCAAATGGTCAGGCTGTTATTTCTGGTAATTTTACTCCTAGTGAAGCAAAGCTTTTGGTGGGTAGATTAAATTCTGGCGCTCTTCCTGTTCCTATCACTCTTCTTTCTACACAGACCATCGGAGCCACTCTCGGAGAGTCTGCCGTCAATGCTGGAGTAAAGGCCGCAATCATCGGATTTTTGTTGGTGGCTCTATTCCTCATCCTCTGGTACAGATTGCCTGGTTTGATAGCAGTATTAGCACTTTCTCTTTACACTGCTATTTTATTGGCTATCTTCAAATTACTTCCAGTCACTTTGACGGCTGCAGGCATTGGTGGATTTATTATTTCTCTTGGAATGGCTGTGGACGCAAACGTGCTTATCTTTGAAAGAATGAAAGAAGAAATAAGAAAAGGACACAATATTGTGGACGGTATTCATGCTGGATTTTCTAGAGCATGGCCTTCAGTTAGAGATTCAAATACTTCCAGTATCATCACATCTATCATTTTATTCTGGTTAGGTACTCCTCTGATAAAAGGTTTTGCTTTAACTTTTGGTCTCGGTGTCTTGGTGTCAATGTTTTCCGCGATCACCATTTCTCGTATTTTTCTTTATGCTCTCGGCATTGAGAAGAGTAATGCATTTACTAAGTTTCTTTTTGGTAGTGGGTTTAAAAATTTAAATTAATTTTTATGTTTATTATAAAATACAAAAAAATATTTCTTTCTCTCTCAATAATCTTGATTATCGTTTCTGTGGTTTTTACTTTTACTTATGGCTTAAAGCCCGGTATTGATTTCAAGGGAGGTGCCTTGCTCGAAGTTTCTTATACAGGAGTTCGTCCAGATGCATCTTTACTAGAAGCTGGTATAAAAACACTTGATATAAACCAATCTTTAATTCAGCCAACTGGAGACAGTGGATATATTATTAAAACTCGAGATTTGAATGAAACAGAACATGAAGCACTTGTTAAAGCTTTATCTCTAGACGGTAAATATACTGTCACAGAAAAAAGTTTCACTTCTATCGGTCCTTCAGTTGGAAGTGAGCTTACTAGAAAGGCCATAGTTTCCATTAGTATGGTAATACTAGCGATTATTATTTTTATCACTTACGCATTTCGCCAAGTATCAAGACCCGTAGCATCTTGGAAATATGGAGTTATCACTATTGTCACTCTTCTCCATGATATAATTATTCCAACAGGAATCTTTGCATTATTGTCTTATTATTCTGGAGCCGAAGTAGATACGCTCTTTGTGTTGGCTCTTTTGACCATATTAGGTTTGTCTGTTCACGACAAGATTGTTGTCTTTGATAGAATCCGAGAAAATCTAAGAACAGGGGACAAGAGAAGTTTTGCAGAAACAGTAGGTATAAGTACCAGTCAAACAATAGTCCGTTCTATAAACATTACTCTGACCATTATTTTCGTACTCGTACCGCTTTACTTGTTTGGTCCAGAAACGACAAAGAATTTCGCGCTTATTTTGACTATCGGTCTTTTCTTTGGTATATATTCTTCACTTTTCTTTGCTTCACCTTTGTTGGTTTTTGTCGAGGAATGGCAAGCTAGAGGTAAAAAATAGAAAAATATTGATTCATTCTATATTTAATATGTTATAATACACAGTATTATGATGTATGTAATTATTGTTTTAGTTTTGGTGATTTTATGGGCTATTTTTGTTTACAATGGCTTTGTTTCGTTGGTTAATTGCGCCAAAGAAGCTTGGGCTGATATTGAAGTACAACTAAAGCGCCGATACGATTTAATTCCTAATTTAGTAAACACTGTGAAAGGGTATGCTACTCACGAGTCTTCTGCTTTTGAAAATGTTACTAAAGCTAGAAGTATGGCGATGGGTGCGACTGGTCCGACCCCAAAACATGCGCAAGCAGAAAATATGCTTACTAGCGCTTTGAAATCAGTTTTCGCTATTGCGGAAGCCTATCCTGATCTAAAAGCAAACCAAAATTTCCTTGCTTTGCAAAATGAACTTTCTGATACAGAAAATAAGATTCAAGCGGCTCGCAGATTTTATAATGGTAATGTTCGAGATTTGAATATAAAGACAGAATCCTTTCCCAGTAACTTTGTTGCTAGTATGTTTCATATTGCAAAGATGGAATTCTTTGATTTAGGAGATAATGATGCAGCTCAAAATCCAGTTGAAGTAAAGTTCTAGTAGAATGTATTAATTTAATATTTTTTTTTAAAATTTGATGATTACACCAGAACTTATACAATATGTGCGAGAGGAGCTTGCAAAAGGTAAGACTCGAGAAGAAATACATAAAGTATTGGTTTCAGAGGGTGGCTGGAGTGAAGAAGATTCAAGTGAAGCATTTAGGATTGTAATTCCTATGCAAAGTTTTCCCACCCAAATTATTAAAAATAAAAAAAAGTTATCAAAAAGAGTTTTAGAAGATATAGTTTTTCTAGTTTTTTGTTTAGTTTTTACAGTTTCTTGGTATTTTTATAAACCTCAGATAGTAAATATCTGGAACATCGGAGTAAATAGTTCACAACAATTATCTATAAATTCTTGGAATTGGCTTCTTAATAATAAAATAGGAATATCTATTCCATCTTTTGATCTTAAATTACCTTCTTTGGATTTTGATAATTTTGCAAGTCTTTTTAATACAACAAGTTCACCTCAAGAAAATCAAACCATAACTCAAGTGAATAATGGAGTTAAAGACTGTGGAATCAGTACTGCACCGGATATTAAAGATTCAAAAACTTATCAAAATAATGTAGTATTAAATTGCTTGGGTGATAGTGCTTTGAATTGTGAAGATTCCAGTGCTGTTTTAAATGATGGAATATTCCCCAATACATTTCAGATTATAAAGAATAAAAATTCTTGTAACTTTAAACTCTCTTATGGTTTAAATAGTACTTTAGTAAATATCAGCGGTAAACATATGGCGGGTCAATATATTTCTTGTCCTATCAGTGTTGTAAAATCAGTAGATGAAAGTAAAAAAGTGCCGACTTTTTCTGCTCCTAGTACAGGAGATTCTGGTAAGTATGCAAGTCAGATATATTTCTATGGAACGATAGGTGTCTTTATGGAAAATAGTGTTGATCAAAATAAAATCAAGAGTTTGGGTTGTAGTGGCGACTACATTTCATCCGTGGTAACTAGTTATCAAAAAATGGTATCAAATAAATAGTTTATGGCTACGCTTTATACTGAACAAACAAAAAATGTAACAAAAACATGGTTGCTTATGATGATATTTTTTATTGTTATAATTTTATTTGGATGGTTTTTTAGTTTTTATTATAACAATCCAAATATTTTATATTTTTTCATAGCATTTAGTATTTTAATGAATTTATTTTCTTATTGGTTTTCAGACAAGATTGTTATCAAGCTTGCAGGAGCTAGGGAAGCAAAAAGGGAAGAGTTTTTTGACTTATATACAAGTGTAGAAAATCTTTCTATTACTGCTGGATTACCAATGCCCAAAATTTATGTGGTAAATGACGACGCTCCAAATGCTTTTGCAACCGGACGAGATAAAGATCACTCTGTCGTATGCGCTACTACTGGACTTTTATCTATTTTAAATAAAACAGAGTTGGAGGGAGTGATAGCTCACGAACTTTCCCATGTTGGTAATCGTGACATGCTATTGTCTACCGTCGTCGTCGTGCTTGTGGGCTTTGTCACTATTATAGCAGACGTCTTTCGTCGTAGTTTATTTTTTGGAGGTAATAGAAGAAGTAATGATAAGGGCGAAGCAGGGGGAATAATAATGTTGATTGGAATTATTTTATCTATTTTAGCTCCACTTTTTTCTGTTCTTATACAACTTGCCATTTCTAGAAAAAGAGAGTTTCTCGCTGATGCTTCTGGTGCATTACTTACGAGATATCCAGAAGGCTTGGCTAATGCGCTTCGTAAAATTTCTCAATATAGCAAACCCATGGCTCATCAATCTAGCGCTATAGCGCATTTATATATTGCAGATCCAAAAGGTTCAAGAATAGGTAAGAGAATTACTGGCTTATTCGCCACTCATCCGCCAGTAGAGGAACGCATAAAGGCGCTTGGATTTTAATTCTCCTCTTGAGGAGTACCCGCTACTGCGGGGGAGGTGGAATGAATTTATCCACCCCGTCTCGCAAGCGAGCCACCCCTCAAGAGGGGAATAATTTCAATTTTGTCGCTATTTTGCTATACTCATTTACATGGACATTAAAGACGTTGAAAACCTTGCGGAGCTTGCTAGAATAGAGCTTACGGAGGCAGAAAAAATAGAATTACTATCTGATATGGATAGTATTTTAGGTTATGTAAAACAGATTGAAGAAATGAAGATTGAAGACGTAGAATCTGAATATAGAGTTCACAATGTATGGCGCGAAGATAAAATAGAAACACGAGATTTTTCCAAAGAGATTATCGCTGAACAATTCCCAGACAAGCAGGATGGATTCTTAAAAGTAAAAAAGATTCTATAACAATATGATTGATTTAGAAAAATTAACAATAATAAAAGCAAGAAAAGCCCTAGATAGCAAAGAATTTTCTGCAGTAGATTTAGCTTCCGTTTATTTAGCTGAAATAAAAAAGAAAAACGGAGAGTTAAATGCATATCTAGAAGTTTTTAGTGATGTGTTAGAACAAGCAAAAGCTGCCGATGCTCGGATCGCTAAAGGGGAGTCTCTTCCTCTTTTAGGAATTCCTCTTGCCATCAAGGATAATATTTTAATTAAAGGCAAAAAGGCTTCTTCTGCTTCCAAAATGTTGGAGAATTATGTTGCGTCTTATGATGCGACAGCTATAGAAAAATTAAAAAAACAAGGAGCTGTATTTTTAGGTAGGACAAACATGGATGAATTTGCTCTTGGAGGATCTACTGAAAATTCTGCTTATGGAGTCACAAAAAATCCTCACGATATGCGAAGAGTTCCTGGAGGCACTTCTGGTGGTTCTGCGGCTTGTGTGGCTAGTAGCATGGCCTTAGCAGCTCTGGGGTCTGACACAGGAGGCTCTATTCGCTTGCCGTCTGCATTTTGTGGAGTTGTGGGTATAAAACCTACTTATGGGCGGGTTTCTCGTTCTGGATTGATGGCTGCAGTATCGTCTTTTGACGTTATTGGTCCAATAGCAAAAACAGTAGAAGACGCTCGTGTAATATATGAAGTGATTAAGGGGCAGGATTTATTAGATAGCACAACAATTTCTGAAACAACTTATCCAAAAACTTCTTTTAAAAAAGATTTAACTATCGGTGTTCCATGGGATCTTATTAATGGAGAAGGAGTAAATCAAAATGTAAAAGATAATTTTTCTGAAGTTATTAAAAAATTAGAAAAACTTGGTTTTAAAATAAAAGATATAAAATTACCAAATTGTCTTGCTTTGTATTACATAATAAACTTTGCTGAAGTCTCTACAAACTTGGCGCGTTTTGATGGAGTTCGTTATGGTTTACATAAAAATGGTAAGAATTTATTTGAAGATTATATGTTATCCAAGGGTGCTGGTTTTGGAAAAGAGACTCGCAGACGTGTGTTGCTCGGTGCATATGTCCTTTCGGCTGGATATTATGATGCGTATTATGGTAAAGCTCAAAAAGCTCGTGAGGCGCTCAGAAAAGAATTTAAAGATATTTATTCTGAAATCGATTTGATATTAACACCGACTTGTCCTATACCTGCTTGGAAGATAGGTGAGAAGAGCGATGCTTTGTCTATGTATCTGGCTGATATTTTTACTGTCACCGCAAATATCGTCGGCATACCCGCTATGTCTTTACCTTCAGGTTTTTCGGAAATAGAAGGCAAGAAATTACCACTTGGTATTCAGTTTATGGCTTCACATGGGGGAGAAGACTTACTTTTTGAAATTGGTAAGAAGTTTGATGAAATTAAGGACAGTCCTTAAGAAACTTCCCCAAGGACTGTCCTTTTTATGATATACTTTATAAGTATGAACCAGAATCCTATCTTAGAAAATACATTTTTGGCTTCCAAATGGTTTAATCCTGATTATTTATTTAATCAAGCTGTGATTTTTTTTCAGCATGTTGGAAACTTTTTTCATAATTTTCATGTTGGCTCCGATCTTTTAAATATTTATTATGGTATTCTTTTTTTCTTGGCTATCTTTTTTCTTGCGCTTATCGCTTATACTTCTATCAGAATTTTAGAAATTAGGCACAAGGAACACAAGCATCTAGAACATGAAATAGAAGAATATGCTCACCATCAGGCTGAACGTGAGAGAAAGAAAAGTATTAGTGAGGAAATATCTAAAAATCCTAGATGGATAAAAACTTTAAATTATCTTTTTTCTCAGCATGCGAGTGATTGGAAACTGGCAGTTATAGAAGCCGATGCGATGCTGGATTCTTTGTTGATACAGCTTGGATTCAAGGGAGACAACATTGGTGACAAATTAAAGAGTGCCACTCAAGATAAATTTCACAATCTTACTTCTGCTTGGGAAGTGCATACTATAAGAAATAAAATAGCCCACGAAGGAGCTTCCTTCCATCTTTCACAACACGAAGCAAAGAGGGTAATAGCCCTTTATGAGCAAATATTCCGTGAATTCGGATATATATAGACTTTGAAGCTAATTTGAGGTAGAATACATACTCCTATAGCGGGGTAGAGAAGAGGCATCTCGTAAGGCTCATAACCTTAAGACTCTGGTTCGATTCCAGACCCCGCAACAAGTCGGCAAGTGACATGCCATTATGTCCTATTCGCCGAGTATGATGTATAATATGCCGGTGTAGTTCAATGGTAGAACGAAGGACTCATAAGCCTTAGAAGGTGGTTCAATTCCACCCACCGGCACCATCTTGTTTTACTCTCCCATGTTATGTTGGTTAGTATAATATCCTGTCACGGGTTATAATATGTAGGTGCCTATCTATAAAAAAGTAAATAGAAATTTCTTTATAACATGGACTCCGGAAATGGCTTATGTGTTGGGTTTCTTTGCAGCTGATGGATACATCACTGTAAATAAAAGAGGAGGACAATTTTGGTGTATTCAGATTACGGATAAGGAATTATTAGAAAATATTAAAAAAGTTATTAAAGCGGATCATAAAATTAGTATTCGTTTACCTAAAAAATCAAGTGAAAGCATTTTGTATAGACTTCAAATTGGCAGTATAGAAATGTGTGATGATTTACGTAAACTTGGTTTTTCTGAAAGAAAAACAAAAAGTTTAGTCGTGCCAAACATACCTAATAAATATTTTTCTAGTTTTGTTCGTGGATATTTTGATGGGGATGGTAATGTGTGGTCGGGTTTTATTCATAAAGACCGTAAAAATAGCACCTTAACCATTCAGGTTGTTTTCACTTCTTGCTCTTGTGATTTTTTAGATAAAATAAGAGAAGGACTTCAGATGTTTAATATTGAACGTGGAATACTTAGGCAAGGAAAGAAGAAAAAAGGGAATTATTATAGGCTTACATATAGTGTCCTTAATTCTTTGAAATTATACGATTTTATGTATAATGATATAGGTACATCAATGTTATTCCTTAAAAGGAAAAAGGATGTATTTGAAAAGTATAAGAAGTTGCGGTCGTAGCTCAACTGGTTAGAGCGCTTCCCTGTAGATTACTGCAGCTTTCTGCCGAAATGGCAGATTGAAACTCTTTGGGATATCGGTGAAGGCTAAACTTTGATTTAACATCAAAGCACGCGAATACCGAGGGAACCCCGATATAAGGTCGGGGGCGCCGTAGAGACTAGATACCAAAGCACCTAAAAGCGAAAGCTCATGGTGAAGATATAGTCCACGCCTTTATGAAAGTATTGGATAAGTGCACGGAAGAGGTTGCCGGTTCAAGTCCGGTCGATCGCGCATACGAAAATTGTGAAATAATATCTTTATTTCACAATGACTTTCTGGTTCCCACCAAATGGTCTTTTCGGCTGGATTATTAGACGTTAGAACTGGTATAATAATTTTCATGAAGGAAAATCCTAAATGGTGGTCAGAAGAGCATGGTTTTTTTGGAAAACATTATCTTGAAGGAGATAATTCCAAAGAAGGTTATTTGATAGGTCAACAGCAAACTCTTGAACAAAGAACACAAGCAGAAGCGGAAGGTGTTATCAGGCTTTTAGATTTAAAAGGGGAAGAAAGAATTCTTGATATTCCGTCGGGTTATGGTAGGCACAGTATTGCCTTAGCAGGAAAAGGATT
>CAIVBM010000052.1 GCA_903904195.1 uncultured bacterium | reverse complement strand
CTTCTATTTCAAGAGAAAATAAATATAAAATAATCCAAACAATGGTTAAAATTCCGGCAACAAAAAGTAAAAGTTTATCTAAAATTGGAATATTAAAAACATTTGGAACAAAAATCCAAATTAAAAAAGAAATAAAAATACCAATAAGACTGGAAAAAAGAACTAGCGCGCCGGAACTGCGTTCCTCCTCTTTTCGAGAAAACCTTGAAACAAGATAATTATCGGCAACATTTACCAATGCCCACAAAAATGGCGCCCCCAAAGCTATAAAAAACCATTGCATACCTGTATTTTATCACACCTCCCCTTTAAATACATATAATCTAACTTGCTTTTTTGTAACAACCTATGTTAGAATATAGCTACTAAACTTGAAAGGCATCCTAAATGGGTGCCTTTCCTTGTTTCTACCTTATTTTTCTTTCATTTTTAAAAGCTCCCGTAAATACTCAAAGTCCCTAAAATCACTCCCAGCAAATTGCTTTATTTCTTTCGCTGTTCTTGGACCTCTAGAAAGTATGATAACTTCTTTTTTAATTTCTTTCAGATATTTTAATACAGGCAAAAAATCTCCATCCCCAGAAAGCACAACAGCTCGATCAAATGTGTCCTTTTCTTTCATCAAACAAAACGCCATATCAACATCACAGTTAGCTTTTCGTTTGGTTGTACCATCCTCTTGGTCATACATTTTTACGGGCTTCAAAAATAAACGATACCCAAACTTTAAAAGTTTTAAATAAAAACGAACTCTCTGTAAATGTCTGCCAACAAGAAGTATCTCTGCCTCATTTAATTCCCGGCCTTTATTTTTAATAAGATCCGATAAGTAACTTTCAAGTCTAGAAATGGGTACTGTATCATCTTTTTGATAATTATATTTAAAATTATGTATTTCCACACCACCAAAATAAAATATGTGGCTTGCATCGTATTTTTCTTGCAAATAGAATAGTAATTTTTTGTAATCAATTTTCCAACCTAAACTCTTTTCTCCTCCATAGAACAGATTTGAAGCATCTATAAATACAAAAGTCTTGAGTTTCTTTTTCTCTCCTTGTAACATAGGAATATTTTATCACACCTCCCCTTTAAATACATAAACGGCTTCGCCACGGAGAATTATTTCGCCTTCTTTGTTTTCTGATAAATAAAGATTCCCTCCGGGGAATTCTAGAATTATTTCCTCAGTATTTTTTCCTTCTTTTTTAAGGATTGCATATACAGCGCAAGCTCCGGTGCCACAAGCCATGGTTGCTCCGCTTCCGCGTTCCCAGACTTTCACTTTAAAATGATTATCTTTTAATTTTTCCACAAATTCTATATTTATTTTATTTGGAAAATGAAAATCATTTTCAATTTTTGGACCAACTTTTGATATATCAATAAAAGATGTATTTTTTACAAAACCGACAGCGTGCGGATTACCCATTGAAACAAATTGGAATTTAATATCTTCAAAAGTAAGTGGCATATCTGGAAAATCTTTATGTGAAAATGTCGGAAGCCCCATATTTACAGAAAAACTGCCGTCTTTTTCACAAATTACCTTTTTTATTCCAACTCTTGTATCAATCAACAACTCTCTACCTTCACTTTTTTTAGATTTATTTTGGTCCAAGAAAAATTTGACTGTACACCTAACTCCATTTCCACACATCTCTGCCATAGTGCCATCGGCATTGTAATAATTCATAAAACAATCTGCATCTTTTGAATCTTCTAAAAGAATAAGTCCGTCAGCGCCTATACCATTGTGTCTGTCACATAAAAATTTTATTTTTTCTTTAATATTTTTGACAGAAAAACTTTTATCACGATTATCTATCATAATAAAATCATTTCCTGCGCCGTGATATTTAAAAAATTCTTTCATTGTTTTAAAATTACACCTGCGACGAGTTTCATTTTATATAGCCTTTTTTTACTAATAATTCGGCGGTCAATATGGCTCCGCCGGCTGCGCCTCGAATAGTGTTGTGCGACAGCGCCACACACTTCCAGCCTAGCACAGAATCCTCCCTGATGCGCCCTACGCTGATTCCCATGCCATTGCCTAAATCTCGGTCCAGCCGAGTCTGCGGACGGTCAGATTCTTCAAAGTATGTCAAAAATGGCTTTGGGGCTGAAGGTAAATCAAGCCCATCCAGTGGATTTTTGAAATCTTTCAGGGCTTTGATTAATTCTTCCTTTGAGACTTTTTTACCGAATTGTATGTTAATTGCTGCCAAATGTCCGTCAGAAACCGGCACCCGTATGCAATTCGTGGAAATTTCGAGCGCGCTTTCTAAAACAAACTTGCCTGCTTTTATCTTATTTATCTTGCCAAAAATTTTAAGTGGCTCCCTTTCGGACTTCTCCTCTTCCCCACCGATATAAGGTATCACGTTATCAATCATCTCCGGCCAAGTTTCAAAAGTTTTTCCTGCGCCGGAAATCGCCTGATAAGTAGAGACGATTATTTTCTTCGGATTGAAATCCTTCCAAGCGCTTAAGAGTGGAACGTAAGATTGAATTGAGCAATTGGGTTTGACGACGATAAATCCTGCCGTCCAACCGTGATTTTTTTTCTGAATAGGTATGATGTCTAAGTGTTGCGGATTGATTTCCGGCATAATCATCGGAACATCCTCTGTCCATCGGTGGGCAGAATTATTAGAGACGACAGGCAAACCTTTGCCGGCGTAAGCTTCCTCAATTTTTTTGATGAATTCTTTATCGGCATTAATTGCAGAAAAAACGAGACTGCAATTTTTACAAATTATTTCAATATCATCCTCTACAGAATATATTGTGAGTGAACCTAATTTTTTACCTGCCGATTTTCTGGATGCCGCAACGACGGACACCTCAAACCACGGATGGTTTTGAAGTAGAGATAAAAAACGCTGCCCTACCATTCCTGTCGCTCCCAATATGCCTACTTTTATTTTTTTATTTTTTTCCATTGCTTATTCTAGTGCCACTTCCTGTCGGATTAAAAGTATTTTTAACATAAATCGGTATGTTTTTTAATACTGCTGGCCTTATTGTTTTGGGATGAATAACTTTCGCTCCATTATAGGCCATTTCTTCAGCTTTTTCATAAGTTATTTCCGGAATAAGAAGAGCATTTTTCATCTTTTTTGGATCTTCCGTCATAATACCATCAACATCAGTCCATATTTCAATCACATCCGCATCAAGAGCTGCCCCCACCAGAGAAGCAGTATAATCAGAGCCCCCGCGACTGAGTGTGGTAGTCATACCATCTTCTGTAGAAGCAATAAATCCGCCCATAATGGAAAGTTTTTTGTTCTTTAAACAATCTGACATAAGTTTATAAGATTTTTCAATATCAACATTTGCATTGCCAAAATTACCATCAGTTTTGATAACTTTTCTAGAATCAACAAATTCACATTGAAAACTTCTCTCCTTTATAGCTTCACCAATTATGTAAGATGATAATTGCTCACCAAAACTCATAACAGCATCAAGCATTTGTTTAGAAAGTTCTTTTTCAAAAATATTTTTTACTATTCTTTCTAATTCATCATATTTTTTGTTTATTTCTAACAAAACTTTTTCTTGATTTTTTGAAACAATCAATTCTTTGATAGTTTGATCATGCCTTCCACAAATAGCCTTAAAAATTATCTTATATTTAACATCTTTTTTTGAAGCGAGGTTTGCAAGCATAACTAAATCATCAGTAATTCCGCTCAAAGCAGACACAACTATTATCAAACTATCTCCTTTTTTATGCGCATCTAAAATAATATCAATAACTTTATTAATATTAGAAGCGTGGGCCACTGATGTGCCACCAAATTTCATTACTTTCATAGTTTTAAATTCTTTTCAATGCTTTCTAATGCTTTTTTTACATTTTTCTTGTCAGCAAATGCACTCAACCTGATAAAACCTTCACCCTTCAAACCAAATCCCGAACCAGGCGTGGAAACGACATGCGCTTCTTTTAGTAATTTATCAAAAAATCCCCATGAATTAAAACCAGCTCCTGTTTTTACCCAAACATATGGAGCATTTTCACCACCAAAAACTTTTAATCCAAGTTTAGTAAGACTGTTTTTTATCATTTTCGCATTATTCATATAGTAAGCAATCACTTTTTTATTTTCCATTTGACCCTTTTCTGATAAGGCTGAAATCGCACCTTCTTGCGCTATATTTGAAGCTCCATTAAACATAATGCCTTGGCTCCCACCTTGACGTTTACTCCAAAGAGCATGAACTTTTTCTTTTTGTGTATTAAAAACAACTAAATCTAAAGGCACGACAGTAAAACCCAGACGAACACCAGTGAAACCAATCCATTTAGAAAAACTATTTATCTCTATGGCACATTTTTTAGCTCCTTCTATTTCATAAATACTTTTAGGTAAATTGGTGTCCGAAATATATTCAGAGTAAGCTGCATCAAAGATAATTACTGCTTTATTCAAGAGCGCATAATCAACAAAAGCTTTTAGTTGTTCACGTGTAGCCACTCCCCCTGTCGGATTATTTGGATTGCAAAGATAAATTATGTCTACTTTTTGCTTAGGAGGCACTGGCACAAAATTATTTTCTTCATCACACTCCATGTATACCAATTTTTCATATCTTCCATTTTTAAACTCCCCTGTTCTCCCAGCGATGACACTACTGTCCACATAGACGGGATACACTGGATCAGAAACTGCTACAACATTATCAATTCCAAAAATAGATTGAATATTTGCACAATCTGCTTTTGCTCCATCACTGATAAAAATCTCTTTTACATCTAGATGTATACCTCTTTTTTTATAAAAATCAGATAAAGCAACCCTAAGTCTGATGTCACCCTGAGCTTCTCCGTATCCAGTATATGTTTTGGCATTTGCAAGCTTTTTTACCCCATCAAGCAATCCTTTTATAACTGTTTTAGTTAATGGTTGCGTCGTATCACCGATACCAAGTCGCATAATTTCTACATCAGGATTTTTTTCTGTAAAATCCTTTACTCGTTTTGAAATTTCTAAAAATAAATAAGAGCCTTGGAGTTTTTCGTAATTTTTATTAATGGTGGCCATTATTTTTTATATCTTAAATTAATTTCAATTGTTTTAAGGCTTTTTCTACTGCAGGCTTATTCTTTTCTTCTATAGGAGTGAGTGGTAACCTCAAACTATTTTCAATAAAACCCATCATAAACATAGCGAATTTCACTGGGATAGGATTGGACTCAATAAAATTAACATTCATCAAATCAAGCATCTGATAGTGTAATTTTTCAGCCTCAACCATCTTTCCTTTAAGTGCAAAATGAATCATGTCAGAAAATAATTTAGGAACTTCGTTACAAACGACAGAAATACAACCCTTACCACCGAGAGCAATCAAGGGCAAAGTAAGTGAATCATCGCCAGACAAAACTACAAAATCTTTAGGACCATTTTTTGCCACCTCATTTATAATTTCTGCCATTTGGTTTATTGAACCAGAAGCTTCTTTGACTGCTATGACTTCGGGCACCTCCCGAGCAATCCGCACGATGACTTGTGGTAAAATATTTGAACCCGTTCGGCCCGGAACATTGTAAATAATTATCGGCATATCTACTGCTTTTGCAATTTCTTTAAAATGAAGAACGAGTCCGTTTGGAGTAGGTTTGTTGTAATAAGGAGTGACATGAAGCAATGCATCAGCTCCAGCTGACTTGGCTAATTTAGAAAAATTAATAGCTTTTTTGGTGTCATTACTGCCAGCTCCGGCAATCACTGGAATTTTTTTACCAGATTTTTTTACTACTGCAACTACTTTCTCTACAACTGTGACATATTCATCGTCATTTAAAGTCGCTGCTTCTCCAGTAGAGCCAGCGACGACTATTGCGTCTACGCCACCATCTAACTGATATTGAACCAACTTCTCAAGCGCCGGTAAATCCAGCTCATTCTCTTTGCCATTATTTTTAAAAGGCGTAATTATTGCCGGTATTGAACCAAAAAATTTTATGTCTTTCATAATATATCTTCAAAGGAGAAAATTCCTTTCTTGTTTTTGATAAATTCCGCTGCCATTAAAGCGCCTTTTGCAAAACCAACTCGGTTGTAAGCTTGGTGAGACAAAGTTATACCATCAGCCTGACTATCAAAGACAACTTCATGAAAACCAGGATTTCTGCCCGCACGAATAGACTCAAAATGAAACCCTTTTATCTTACTTGCGATTTTCAATGCTGTACCGGAAGGACTGTCCTTCTTCGCTTTATGATGAATCTCTAATCCATATACATCATACTCAGGAAGTTTTGCAAAAAGCTTGGAGGCAAAATCTATCATCTTAAAAAAGACATTTACTCCAACAGAAAAATTTGGACTATAAATAAATCCTATTTTATATTTTTCTACTATTTTTTTTACCGCATTTAAATCGTCATACCACCCCGTAGTACCGACGACTATGTTTACACCGAGTTTTGCAACTTCTTCAATATTTTTTACAACTACATCTTTTGAAGTAAAATCAATCGCCACATCGGCCTCTGCAATTCCTTTTAAATCTAATTTGTCATTTAAATTTTTATAACTAATAGAAACAATTTCAAAAATTTCAGAACCTTTACACAAAGTTTCTATCTCCTGCCCCATCTTGCCATAACCTATCAAGGCGATTTTTATTTTAGTTATTTTATTTGGCATAACAATATCATTATACTATGCTATCAATAAGTTTTTTAACCTGATCATAAACCACACTATTACTTGCGATAATACCCATCGTTTGAGTATTTAATGCGCCACCTTTTAAATCAGTAAATTTACCTCCAGCTTCTTCTACTAAAAGCTTTCCTGCAAACTCTGGAAACGTGTCTTTGTTAAAAGAAATAGTAACATCTACCCTACCACATGCCACATAAGCATAATGTGTACCAAGAGACCCTAATATCCTAATTGTATTTTCAGACTCTGTAAGAGCTCCAATAGTTTTTAATGCTTTTTCTTTATATGTTCCTCGCGGAGAATTAATTAAAATTAAAAGATTTTTCTGATTATCTGAAACATTAATTTTTTTATTATTTAAAAAAGCTCCCTTCCCTTTCTCCGCTGTAAATAATTCTTTTCTGGAAGGATCATAAATTACTGCGAATTTTATTTCCCCTTTATATAAATGACTAAGCGCTACAGAATAAAAAGGAACACCATGAATAAAATTTACTGTGTTACTAATCGGATCAATTATCCAAACATTTTCTTTTTCAATATAAGTATCATGCAATTCTTCGGCATAAACCGAATGATTCCCTGGAAAAGTTTTTATCAAATTTGTGAGTTCTGTTTCTATCTCAATATCTTTTTGTGTGAGCCATTGTTTACTTTTTCCTATATCGGAAGTATGGCCAGAAATTGCAGGCAGTGTGTCACCTAATTCAATAATTTTTGTAATTATCTTTTGATACATTATTTATAGAGATTAACAGAAATAACTTTAATTATCAATTAAAAATTAGAAATAAAAAAAGCACTAATCTCTAAACAATCCTTTTGAAGCTAGGCTCCAAGAGTAACAAATTATTAGAGGATAGCCCCAGTAAAAATAAATTCTTACCAAAACGTCCTATGCAAATTCGTATAACCGATGGCTGATTGCTTAGAGATCAGTGCATTCTTTTGGCCTTCTTGCACAATCTCTGAAACTCTATTGTACTATATTGAAAGTACCACAAATGCTATAATGTGCATAGCTATGTTGATACTGTGTTGATAACTGTACTACTTGACTAATATAGCATATATTACTAAAAATGTCAACTACTAAACAAAAAGAAATAAAGAAAGATGCTCCAGCTGGAGGCGAAGACGTAGTCCTAGATCAGACCCTTCGTCCTACCCGTTGGGACGACTATATCGGCCAAAAACACATAAAAGACAACGTTAAAATACTTTTACGTGCGGCTGAAGAACGCGGACATATTCCGGAACATATTTTGTTTTATGGGCCACCGGGATTAGGTAAAACCACCCTTGCGCATTTGATTGCCAAAGAAACCGGCAGGCAGATGAAAGTAACTTCCGGACCAGCAATTGAAAAAGTCGGCGATTTAGCCTCTATTCTCACAAACCTCTCTCCAGGCGACATTCTTTTTATAGATGAAATACACAGATTGAACAAAATGGTTGAAGAAATACTTTATCCGGCGATGGAGTCCGGCGTCCTAGACATCATCATCGGCAAAGGCCCATCCGCCCGCACCATCCAGCTGGACTTGCCTCCGTTTACTTTGATTGCCGCAACTACTCGAGTGGCGCTCATCTCTTCCCCGCTCCGTTCGCGATTCTCCGGTGGAGTTTTCAGATTGGAATTTTATTCAAATGAAGAAATTGCAAAAATAATAGAAAGGTCAAGCAAACTTTTGGACGTTCTTTTGGAAACCGACGCTTTGGCGGAAATTGCAAAGAGAAGCAGATTCACTCCCCGCACCGCGAATTACTTTTTGAAACGTTGCCGAGACTTTGCGCAAGTCAGTAAAAAAGATAATAAAAAAAGCTTAGACAAAAAAATAGTGAAAGAGGCTTTGAACATGCTGGCCGTAGACGATATCGGATTAAATTCTTCCGACAGGAAATTTTTGGAAATATTGATTGAGAAATTCAACGGCGGGCCGGTGGGGCTAAAAACTATGTCAGCGGCGATGTCCGAAGAAGAAGCGACAGTGGAAGAAGTCATAGAACCGTACTTGATTCAGCTCGGACTTTTGGAACGCACCGCTAGAGGAAGAGTTGCTACAAAGAAAGCGTATGAACACCTAGATTTTAAATTTAAAGAAAAACAGGAAAAACTCTTATAAAAAAGAAAAAGCCCGCCGGATTTTTCAATCACAAGCGGTGCTTGTAGTGTCAGGGCTGGTGGGGAGGGGATCCCCACCAGCCTAGACGATTTCACGAATTGCGCAGATCACTAGTCACACGCAAAGAGAAGCTGGCGCTTCCCTACTGCGAGACGTGGAGTCTCGCACAACGACCGGACGTTAATCGCGCACACCTCCGGGATACCTGGTGTCGCCACGTCCGCTTGATGTCGTTATTTGTCTCATACTCGTCACTCCTTAAACACAAAACTTTCCGCATTCAGCCCCAGTCATTTTTAGTTAAACATCTGTTGACCAGAACTACGTCAAAAAGCCCTGTGCTATCCATATATAATGCTATACCTATAAAAATGTGTGTCAATGCAATGTGTTAATACATCAAATAGTGTTAAAATCATAGATATGACACGCATTTTAGGAATAGACCCAGGATTTGAAAGACTGGGAATAGCTATTTTAGAGAAATCTAAGCAAAACAAAAAAGAAGTTGTGCTTTTTTCCGAATGTTTCAAAACTTCCAGCAAACTGGATTTTTCTGAACGCTTAAATTTAATAGGAGCTGAAGTAAAAAAAGTAATAAAAGAATACAAACCGGAAATATTGGCGATTGAAACTTTATTTTTAAATACTAACCAAAAAACTGTGATGCGTGTCGCCGAAGCGCGCGGAGTCGTGATTTATGAAGCTTCGCAGGCCGGATTGAAAGTTTTTGAAGCTTCTCCCCCGCAAATAAAAGTGGCTACGACTGGCTACGGGAAAGCAAATAAGGAACAAATAATAAAAATGGTGAGAATTCTCGTTGATGTGGATGAAAATAAGATTCACCCGACGACTGGGCGGGCATCGGATGACGAATTGGACGCTATTGCCATCGCCTTAACAGCCTTAGCGCACCTACGTTTCTAGGGTTATCCACACATTCTATTGCCAAGCTTTTGTGATTTTGGTACAAAGTATGAAATCTAGCCTAACGCTAGAAAAATTATTAATTTTTTAAAAAATATTTTGTATGAGTTATGATGATGAAGAATTAGAAAGTGGTTTTAAGGGTGGCGCAGACGAAGATGAATTAGGTGAACCATTAGATATGCCTGAAGGAATTGAAATACCCGAGGATGACGATGATCCTGAAAATAGATTTCATTAATTAAAAAATAGCATAAATTTTTTCGTCCTGCGCCCTTCCCTGACTACAGGGTGGGACCCTCGGACAGAAAAAATTTATGCTATTTATTTTTTTTCTACAATAACTTTTATAAACCTTTTCTTACCGATTTTGAGCGTCAAATTTTCAGAAACTTTTATATTTTGATCAGTTATTGTGTTGTCTTTATTTAAATCATGCACGCCATTCCCCAAAACAAGCCTTCGCCATTCACTCTTTGAAGGTAAAATTTTATTTTTTACTAAAACTTCACTTAACATCTCCCCTGCTTCACATTTTATTTCTTCCATCTCTTCAGGAACTTCTTTCTTTTGAAAAGTTTTAACAAAATTTTCTTCTGCCCCTTGAGCTTTTTTCTCTCCGTAAAAGATTTTTACTATTTCAAAAGCAAGCTTCATTTTTAAATCGCGAGGATTAGCTTTCCCAGATGTTAAACTCTCTTTTATATTATTTACTTCAGACATTGATAAATCAGTGCAGATTTCAAATCCTGAAGAAATAAGCTCGTCAGACCATGACATAACTTTACCGTACATATTTTCTGGTGTTTCATTTAAGTTCACCATGTTACCTTCTGTCTTTCCCATCTTTTTTCCAGTTGAGTCAGTCAATAACTTGGTTGTTAAAACAAACTTTTCTTTGTTTTTTAATTTCCTCATCAACGTTCTACCAGCCAACATATTAAATGTCTGATCATTTCCACCTATCTCCATGTCCACATCCATAACCACGGAGTCATAAGCCTGAAAAACGGGATATAAAAATTCATGAAGATAAATTTCTTTACCTTCTTTGATTCTATTTTGAAACATATCTCTTTCTAAAAGTTGAGAAACTGTAAAATTAGAAGTTAAATCAAGCAAATCTTCGGGCTTTAATTTATTTGTCCATTTTTCATTATATAAAAATTTAAAATCTGGACTTTTTATATCTAAAATATTGCTGATTAGTTTTTTATAACCAAGTGCATTCTTTTCTACTTCTTCTTTACTTAATTTCTTTCTGGTTGCCGTCTTGTCAGTAGGGTCACCAATCCTAGCAGTAAAATCTCCGATAAGCACGATAATTTCATGACCCAAATCTTGAAATTGTCTTAATTTTCTAAGCACTACTCCATGACCGATATGCAAGTCTCCTGTAGGGTCAATACCATTGTAAATACGCAACTTCTTACCTGAAAGCAAGGCTGCCTTTAAAAGCTCTTTTGTAGGATAAGCCATCACTACTGACCTATTTAAAACTTCATCAATTTTCTTTTCGTCAGTTATCACCTGCATACTCGGATTCTAACATATTTTCTGCTATTATTGTATTGATGCGAAAATATTTTAAAAATAGAAGGTTTTTGAAGAATATATTACTGCTTTTGGCCGGTCTTTTTATTTTGTTTATTGGAATTGTAATTCTTTGGCTTTCCACACTCAAAATTCCAGATTTTACTTCTTTTAATGACAGAAAAATAACTAATTCCACAAAAATATATGACCGAACAGGTAACGTACTTTTATATGACATACATCAAAACTCAAAAAGGACAGATATACCTTTTGACCAGATGGGTGTAAACATAAAAAACGCTACAGTAGCCATTGAGGACTCTCAATTTTACAATCATGGTGGAATACAAGTGACTTCCATCATCCGAGCAGTTCTTTCAAATTTATTTCACATAGGAATAGGCGGTGGTGGTTCTACAATAACTCAACAATTAGTAAAAAATACTCTTTTAACTCAAAAAGTCAGCTATGTCAGAAAAATAAAAGAATGGTTCTTGGCGATAAAGATAGACAGGTCTATGCCAAAGGACAAAATCTTAGAATATTATTTAAACGAAGCTCCTTACGGCGGAACTATTTATGGAATAGAAGAAGCAAGTAAAACTTATTTTAATAAAGATGCAGCTAACCTGACTCTGGCTGAAGCAGCATATCTCGCATCCATACCACAATCCCCTACCGTACTTTCACCTTATGGAAAAAACAAAGCAAGATTAGACACTAGGAAAAATTTAGTGCTTTCAAGAATGCTAGATCTTAAATTTATAACTAAAGTAGACTATGATAAAGCAAAAAGTGAAGTTGTCACATTTGTTCCACAAGTCACTGGTGGCATCAAGGCTCCGCACTTCGTTTTTTATATAAAAGATTATCTTGAACAAAAATACGGCGCTGATATGGTTCAAAATGGCGGACTAAAAGTGACGACAACTCTTGATTATGACCTTGAAGCAAAAGCAGAACAAATAGTAAAAGACGGCGCTCTACAAAACGAACAAGATTGGGATGGGAAAAATGCCAGCCTTGTAGCGATAGATCCTAAAACAGGGCAAATTTTGACAATGGTAGGCTCTAGAAATTATTTTGATAAAGAAATTGACGGAAACTTTAACATAGCAGTAGCCACCAGACAGCCTGGTTCATCTTTTAAGCCATTCATATACGCTACAGCCTTCAACAAGGGCTTTACACCCGACACTGTGCTGTTTGACCTACCTACAGAATTTCAAACGACCTGCGATGCTTTAGGAGTTGCATTACCAGGACATGATCAAAAAGATTGTTATATGCCGAGCGACTATGATGGAAAATACCGCGGACCAATGAGTTTACGAAATGCCTTAGCTCAATCCATAAACATTCCAGCAGTTAAACTTTTCTACTTAGCAGGACAATCTGATTCTTTAAAAACAGCAGAAGACATGGGTATAAGCACTTTAGGAGACAGCACTCAGTACGGACTCACTTTGGTTATCGGAGGTGGAGAAGTATCTTTGCTTGATATGACTTCAGCTTATGGAGTCTTTGCAAATGACGGAACAAGGAATCCATACACCGGAATTCTAAAAGTTGAAGATTCTAGTGGAAAAGTTTTGGAAGAATTTAATCCAAACTCTCAAGATGTCTTACCGAAAAATACTGCGCTGACCATATCAGACGTTTTATCAGACGAAACAGCTCGTGAACCAACCTTTGGATATCATTCAGTACTTTATATCCCAGGAAAAGATGTCGCAGTAAAAACAGGAACAACAAATGACAACCGAGATGCTTGGACTATCGGCTACACTCCTTCTATCGCTGTGGGTGTGTGGGCTGGTAATAACGAAAACACTCCAATGAAAAAAGGTGGAGCAGCTGTGGCTGGACCTATTTGGAATAAATTTATGAATGAAGCGTTAAAAACATTGCCTAATGAAAAATTTGAAACTGCAAATCTAGACTTGGATTCAAAAACTGTAAAACCCGCGCTTCTAGGACTTTGGCAAGGAAACGAAAGCTTTTTTGTAGATAAAATTTCAGGAGGATTAGCAACTGATGCCACACCAAAAGAAACTACCCAAGAAAAAGTGATAACAAATGTACATTCTATTCTGTATTGGGTTGATAAAAATAATATAAATGGACCTTCACCATCAGACCCAACGAGTGATTCACAATTTGAACATTGGGAAATTCCAATACAAACTTGGTGGGCTCAAAATAGTGGTAGCTACAAAATAGTAACTCAAGCTGATATACCGACCTTTACAGACAATGTACACACGAGCGCATCAAAACCAGTCGTTTCAATAGTTGAACCAACTAATAATAAAATTTACTTACCTAATCAAAAAATAAATTTAAAAATATCTAGTTCTGGTGTTTATTCTATTATTAAAATAGATGTTTTTATAAATAATGAATATCAAGAAACTATTAATTCATATCCTTTCACTTATTCATTTACTCCTTCTCAACTAGATAATTTACAAGCAACAAATGATATAAAAATCGTCGCTTATGACAGCGTTTACAATAAAACTGAGACGGATCAGACTTTCCAAGTACAACAATAGCTATCTATTCATCGGCATGATGAGATAAAGGAAGGATGTATCAGAAACAGTAGAAATAACTAATGGGCTAGAAGAACCTGAAGCTTTGATAGATATACTATCAGTGGTTATTGATTGAAAACAGTCCAAGAAATATTTATAGTTAAAACCAAGTTCTATATTCTCTCCAGTTATGGCAGCATCTAAATATGTTTTATTTTCTCCAACATCGTTGTTTGCAGAAGATAATTCAAAGACTTTTTCTTTAGATGAAATCTTTAAATCAACTTGATTAAATTTATCTGAAAAGATGTTTGATAGTTTAAGTGCATTTAATAGATCTTGTTTCAAAACTGTTGCAGTAGTTTTAGCTGCTTTTGGAATAATTTGACGATAATCTGGAAAAACTCCATCAATAATCCTAGAAGTAAGGTAAACACTGTCAGATGAGAAAGAAATTTGATTTTTATTAAAACAAACTTTTAAAACAGATGGACTTTCACCAAAAACTCTCAATATTTCTGCTATATTTTTAAATGGAATCAAAATTCCAGTAATTTCTGGTAAATTTTTTGTTTTTATTTTCTTTTCAGCCAATCTAAAAGAGTCAGTTGATACGAAAATCAAATTATCTTCATTGGTATAAATAAAAACACTAGAAATCTCTGGTTTTATATCAGAAACAGAGGAACTATAGTAAACGGATTTAATACCATCTATTAATTTCTTTGATTCTATCTCAAAACTTGTTCCAGAAACTCTTGGGATTGTGGGGAAATCATCATGAGCTTGACCTTTTAGTTTTATTTTACTTTTTTTTGTTTGAATTAATAGATTTCCATCAACACTTTCCAGAAAAACATTTTCATTTTGTGAAACATTAGAGAAAATACCATTTAAAACTGCCCCAGAAATAGCCACAATACCTTCTTTTTCAATTTTTGCTGGAATTTCAACTTCTATACCAAGACTCAAGTTTGTAGACCTTAATTTAAGAGATTTACCAGATGCAATCAATAAAATAGAATTTAAAATTGGTAAAGTTAAATTCTTACCAGTAATTCTTTCTACTTGGAAAATTTTATTTTTTATATCTTCGATTTTACATTCCAGTTTCATATATTATGTTTATATCTTTTTATTTATAATTTATTAATACTATTAGATGTGTTGATAAGTGGAAAACTTTTTTTGCTTTTAATCTATAAGGTTTTTGTTTGGATTTTATTTTTAACTAAAGTCTAATAACTTTTATTTACTTAAACATAATTCGTATTTGTTCCAATTCTTGTAAAAGTTGTGGGTCACTTTTCAGATCGTTTTTAATTTTTAAACACGAATGGATGACTGTTGTGTGGTCTTTTCCACCGAGTTTTTGACCAATAAGTGGATAAGAGACATTAAAATCTTCTCTAAGTAAATACATTACCACTTGTCTAGCTTTCACTATCTCCTTTTTTCTGGTTTTTTCGTAAACTGACGCATCTTCTAGTTTATAGTGTTCACATACTATCTTTACAACATCTTTTATTGCCATGTTTTTCTTTGGCTTCATGTTGTTTTTAAGTAAATTCTTTACCTCAGCTAGGGTTAATGGCCTGTTTTTTAAACGGTATTGGCAAACAATGATATTTAAGCTTCCTTCAAGCTCTCTGATGTT
>CAIVBM010000051.1 GCA_903904195.1 uncultured bacterium | reverse complement strand
TGATGCAATAGAAATAAATTTTGAATAAAAATGGAAAAACAAAAGTTTGCGGGTGAATTAAAACACATAGAGGCAAATCGCATTATAAAAGAAAATAAAAATGATTCGATTGATAATTTCTTTTTGGTTCTTGCTGTTGTTTACAATGATTTAAAAGGCATGGTTCTTTTTGAAAAACTTGTTTTTGATACTTATGAACCGGTTTCTATGAATGACGAAATATCATTTCATATGGGTGAGTATGGGGGAATATTTACTCAAACAAGAAAAATTTTTATCAGCTATCTACGAGAATTTTTTGAGTTCTTAAAAGAAAACGAACAAATTTTATCTTCCACAGAATTTAAAGGGGTCTTAAGTAAAACTAATAAAGATATTACAATCAGGTGGAATAACCTGGTTGATATTGCATTAAATAAATCAAAAGATACTTCTGATTTTACTAATTATCTTGTTAGAGTAAGAAACAATGTAGCATCTCATTATTATCAATCTGGAAAAGAATTAAGAAAAGCCTTCTGTAATATTTTTTTTAAAAAAGAAAAAGTTGAGCAAAACAAATTGGCATATTATGCAATTGGCGAAAATATGGAAAAAACTAGATTTTTTTATGCGGATGCTGCTGTGCAAGAATATCTCAGATCAACAATTAATGATACTGAAAAAGGATTTGAGGTAAAATATAAAACTGAATTAAGTGCAATCATTGATAACATGAACTGGACTATTTTAAGATTACTAAAGGCTTATTTAAAGAATCGACCTAAGTGATTTGAACCTGCTATAATTAATCTATGCCTCCAGATCAAGAAACAACCCAAAATGAGCCTAGTACGGATTTCAGCCCTACGATGCCTTCCGATACCTCCGAAACAGCCCCTGAGGCCCAAAATGCCCCTACGGACGGTTTTACCCCTGAAAGTCCAAATAATCCTTTAGATACAGGGAATGCTGGTACAGCCGAACCCCAAAAAGGGCCTGAAAACCAAGATTCTTCCTCTGGCAAAGCTGAAAGCGAGCCAGTTTCTGAACCTGTCCAAGCTTCTGAACCTTCAACGGCTCAAATACCAGTAAATGAGCCGTTGCAACCAGAATCTAGACCTTCTCTCGCCCGACAACTTCTAATCACAGCCCGAAATGCAATTCAATTCCGAAAGAGAAAAAAGTTAGACAAGATTATGGCTTTGTTTCTGCAACAATCTAAAATCACAAACGACGAAGTCGAGAAATTTCTTCATGTATCGGATGCAACCGCAACTAGATATCTTTCAATCTTGGAAAACGAAGGAAAAATTAAACAAAATGGAAAAACTGGACACATGGTTTCGTATTCTCGAATCTAGGGAGTGAGTTTTCGTGCACGCATGGGTGGGGTGAGTTTGCGTAATCGCAAACTCGGGGCAAGCACGATGGCATTGCGCCTTCGGGAATTCCGCTAGGGTGTCTGGGCTAAAGACGAGCGCCCGAGCGAATTGAAATACTAAAATCTAATAGCGAAAGCGACACACTAAACGTGGACATGAAAAAACTGAGAGGGGTTTGTGCGGCCGGGTGGGGTGAGCCCTGTCCGGCTCTGCCGGATGACTAGTCCGCTTACTGGCGGGCTAGTCACGAACCGAGGCAACGCACTGGGGAGAGGAGAATCCTCTCCCCAACTAGCTGCGGGTTTTTGCTTGAACGGCTCATTTCCTGGTATTTGAGCCGTTCGGCAAAATCCGCTCCTAGAACTGGCGCTCGTAGCCCTAGCGGAAATTCCCGAGGCGGATGCCGAGGGTGTATTCCCTTTAGACCAAACACAATATGATATGATGACTGAAGGCACCGATTGAGTTTGTATTTGAATTCCGCCGTTTCTTCTTTGAAGAAACCTGACCGAGCCCCATCGCCCATACCAAATTCAAAAAATCTTCCCGCCAAACTAAAATAGAATGGAATTGCGATGGGGTGAGGGCAGACGACGAGACTTGTCTCGTCGTGGCGGAGTTCATTGAGTTACCACATTAGTCGAGCGTAGTAAT
>CAIVBM010000050.1 GCA_903904195.1 uncultured bacterium | reverse complement strand
ATCTAATTAATTATTCAATTATATATTATATTTAATATATTGCAATTTATGCATTAATAACTTGAAAAATAAGGATATTATGACAATAATAAATAATAATGTATAATAGATAAATTGCACCCGTAGTGAAATGGATATCATGCCTGCCTTCGAAGCAGTTGTTGGGGGTTCGAATCCCTCCGGGTGCACAAGAATTCACTGTCCTTTAGATAAATCCTATAAACAAACGATTTTATTAAAAAATGTGGATAACTATGTTGGTAATGTTTATAAAGGACATACTAAAAAAGTGTCTTTTATTTGATTTTTGTTAAAAATACCTTATAAAATAAGGTTATTTTAATAAAAGACATAAAATTAAGCCAAATGTTTCACGTGAAACTTGTTTCTTATGAAACATCAAAATATGTTGAAAAATATGAATATAATCTATTATGCCTAAAGTTTTTACCTCAAAAACTCAAAAAATTGGGGAAATTGGGGAAAACATAGCTGTAAAGTTTCTCATGAAACGTGGTTTTTCTATTTTAGATAGGAATTACACTAAAAAATGGGGAGAAATTGATATAATCGCTGAAAAATTAGAGAAACTATACTTTATTGAAGTAAAAAGTGTTTCGCGTGAAACTCTTAAAGACGTTACACACGAAACATTGGATCAATATAAACCAGAAGATAACATGCATCCTTGGAAATTAAAAAGAATGTCACGGACAATTCAAACTTATCTTTTATCAAAAAATTCAGATGAAAAAACAAAAGAACTAGATTGGCAAGTTGATTTATTGGTTGTGTTTTTATGTTTAAAAGATAAAAATGCAAAAATAAAAGTGGTCAGCGATATTATTTTGTGATATATTAGATTATCTTTCTGAAGCGAAGTGTGTAGTAAATCGGGCTGTAGTATATCGGTTGTACAAGTGCTTATTGAGAGAGCATTTAAATGCTAAAATAGGGGATCTGGTGTTTGTTTGTTATATAAAAATCGGGCTGTAGTATATCGGTTGTACAAGTGCTTTGGGAGCATTTAGGCTGGGTTCGACTCCCAGCAGCCCGACCATAATAGGGGATTAATAACCTAATTTAACGAAAAATATGATTTCATTTGTTTTAATTTTTATTTTTTCTTTAATAGGAATAGCAGAAACTATTTATCTCATCAGTAAAAGAACAGCTTCTAAAAAAGTAATTTGCCCAGTCAGGGGCAATTGTGAAAAAGTATTGAGTAGTAAATACAATAAAATTTTTTTTGTTCCAAACGATGTTTTGGGATTTTTAACTTATATTTCTATTTCTTTTATTTCTATTTTCTTAATGTTTGGATTCCAACCGATAACTTTTTGGAATTTAATTATTAAAATAATTATCGGTGGCGCCACCATCATGTCTTTTTTTCTTACTTATATTCAATGGCGTATTATTAAAGCTTGGTGCTTTTGGTGCTTGATGTCAGCGTTTACAATTTGGTTTATGGCAATAACATTGTTTTTAATACAATTTTGAGGTATAAATTTAATTGTGTTAAACAAGCGGGATTAGTTTAATGGTAAAATAACAGTTTTCCAAACTGTAGACAGGAGTTCGATTCTCCTATCCCGCACATGATTATTTGGATAATAAGCATCGGGGCGCTCATTTCCACTTTTCTAGGTGGTATGTTCGCTTTGCGTTTTAAAGATAAGTTACATTTGATTTTAGGATTTTCTGCGGGAGCTATTATCGGCGTAGCATTTTTTGATTTATTACCTGAAGCGATAAATTTAGGAAGCAAAAATTTTGATATTTCTTTTATCACTTCGATCACAGCGCTCGGTTTTGTTGCCTACACAATTTTAGACAGATTCGTTTTCTTTCATTCTCATAGCTGTGATGAACATACGCATAATGAAGAACAAAATGTAAACAAAAGGGGAATACTAGGAGCAGGAAGCCTTTCTATCCATAGTTTCCTTGATGGAACAGCGATAGGGCTCGCATTTCAAGTTTCTCCTGCTGTGGGAGCCGTCGTAGCTGTCGCAGTTTTAGTGCATGATTTTTCTGATGGGATAAACACAGTGAACTTGGTTTTGAAAAATTCTGGTTCGCAAAAACAAGCCTTCAAATGGCTTTTAGTTGATGCTCTTGCACCGGTTTTAGGAATAACTTCTACTTTATTTTTCTCTGTACCAACATCGGCCTTAGGAATAATCCTAGCTTTGTTTGCCGGATTTTTCTTGTATATAGGAGCTTCTGATTTATTACCAGAAAGTCATCATGGTCATCCGACTGCTTGGACTACTTTCGCCACAGTCTTGGGTGTTGCAGTTTTATTTATTGCAATTCATTTAGCAGGAATTTAAAAAAGTTCTTGAAATATAATTTTTGGAGGGGTTTCGAGGCTGACGAGCCGAGAACTTCAGGATTTTTTAAGCTTCAAAAAATCCGTACCAGAAAAAATTGATATTTCAAGAATTTTTTTACTTTTAGTTTGCCCAACTCCAATCAGCTCCTGGGTTTTTAGCGTTGAATACTTCAAAGTGAACGTGAGGGCCGGTTGAATGTCCGGTAGAACCAACAAATCCAATAACTTGTCCTCTTTCAACTTGAGCGCCAGTTCTTATATTTAATTTAGACATGTGTCCATAAAGTGTTTTTGTTCCATTAGGATGTTGTATCATCGCCATATTTCCATAACCACCACCACAACGTGTCTGACCAACTCTACAACCAGTCTTGACTATAAGCACTGTTCCTGGAGCAGAAGAATAAATAGGAGTACCAGTAGGCGCACCGATATCTATACCTCTCATTCCAGGACCATGCAAACCTTGCGTTTTATGTCCTGTAGGAACTGGATCTATAAAATATCCAATAATGTTTTGGAAAAAGTGAGTAGCATAATAATTTGCGTCTCTGGCTACTGACGAACCCAAGTTTGAAGCAGGCTTGTCACCACCTTCATCGGTCATGTCTCCACCAGGAATCATAATTTTATCACCTATCGTAAGTTTGTCGTCTTGTGAAATACCATTATAATAAGCAATATCGTTTACATCTACTTTGTAAATCTTGGCTATACTTTGCAAGGTTTGACCCTTAGTAACGGTATGCTCAAGACCAGAAATAGGCAATATCAACAACACATCTCCCTCAACGAGTTTGTCTCCCTTTTTCATATCATTGGCTATAAGGATAGTATTCACTGAAACACCAAACATATCAGCTATTTGAGAAAGCGAATCTCCCTTTCTTACTACATAAACACTGGTATCTTGTGAAGAAGAGTCTGCTGTGTCTGTACCATCTGAAACTCCCATGGGGCCAGTCGCTGGAAGCATTGCATTATCAGAAACGATATTAACCGTTGAATTTGTGTCAGTATTGTTGTTTTTACTTGAATCAGAAGTTGGAACTGAAGAAACAGTAGCCTGAAGTAGGGCCATGGTTTGAGAATTGTCAGTAGAAGGAGCTGGGGTGGACTTATCTACCTGCGCATAAGCTGGATCAGCAAAAACTGAAGAGAAAAAGCCCGCATGAGCCTGAAAAGGGGAAATTATTAAAATAAGAAAAGAAAGTAGAAAAAAGGTTCTTATAAATAAGAAAAAAGCAGGAAAATAGCTGGATATTTTATATAGATTTCTCATGATGGTACCATCGTCCCTGATTTCAACCATTTTCTATCATACTGCTGTCCAAAGGTACCTTTACAAGATAGCTCAAAATAGGTCAAAAGTCAATCTCATACATATGACTGTGGATAACTATTATCATGCTATATTTTAAATGTGAATGCAGACACCCAACATCTTTTAGGGCTAAATAAGGAACAAAAGGAAGCGGCGACCCATCTAAAGGGTCCGCTTTTGATAGTTGCTGGGGCTGGAGCTGGAAAAACAAAAACAATAACCCATAGAATCGTAAATCTAATCAAAAATGGGGTATCTCCAGAACGTATTCTGGCTGTTACCTTTACAAATAAGGCAGCAAAGGAAATGCGTGAGCGAGTTATTGCAGAAATCAAGAAAAATGCCAAAGGCCAAGACAAAATACCATTTATTAGCACTTTTCACTCCCTTGGTGTCCATATAATAAAAGAAAATGCCAGATTACTCGGATTAACCAAGTATTTCTCTATATTTGACGAAGGTGACACCACAACCATGATAAAAGACATCATGAAAGAACTCGGAATAGACCCCAAACAACACGATCCAAAGAAAATAAAGAACATAATATCTAGAGAAAAAGGCAAATTTACGAACTTATCAGATTATACAGAAAAGGAAAGCGGGGTATATGGTGGTATGGTTGCACAAATTTGGAATCTTTATGAAAAGAGAAAAGAAAAAGAAAATGGTCTTGATTTTGATGACTTGCTTTTAAAAGCTACAAAATTATTGAAGGATAATCTTGAGGTCAGAAAAAATTATCAAGAAAAATGGGAATACATCCATATTGACGAATATCAAGATACAAATGAAGTTCAATATCTGATGTCTAAAATACTTGCAGAAAAAAGTAAGAACATCTGCGTGGTGGGAGATGCAGACCAAAATATATATTCTTGGCGTGGGGCAAATTTGAAAAACATTTTGAGCTTTGAAAAAGATTATCCTGATGCAAAAATTGTTTTACTTGAAGAAAATTACCGTTCCACAAAAAATATTCTAGAAGTAGCTAATGAGATAATCAGGAAAAATAAATACAGACCAGATAAAAATCTATTTACAAAAAATGAAAACGGAGAAAAAATCGGATTGTATGAAGCGCTAGATGAAAACGACGAAGCTGAATTTGTCGCAACGAAGATTTTGGAGCTTCTTGATGGCGGAGCAAATTTGTCTTTGCAGGGTGTCTCGCAGGCCGATGGACCGAGAGGCAGCGCTCCGCTAGCAAGCGGAGACAGCGACCCTGAAAAGACAGAATTTGCTCCGCCATCAGAAATCGCAGTTTTGTATCGCGCAAACTTTCAGTCCCGAGCATTAGAAGAAGCGATGTTGCGATACAACATCCCATATCAAGTCTTGGGTGTTAAATTTTTTGAAAGAAAAGAAATAAAAGACACATTGGCATACTTGCGCGCAGCATTAAACAAGGATAGTCTGCGTGATATAAAGAGAATAATAAATTTCCCTGCACGAGGTATCGGTAAAGTTACTTTAGTTAAAATCTTTGCAAACGATTTGGAAAACTTGCCGATAAAAGTAAAAATAAAAATTGATAATTTTTACAAAACATTAGAAGAAATAAGAGAAAAAATTCATACTTCAAAAGCAAGCGACATAATAAAATTTGTAGTAAAAAAATCCGGCATTGAAACAGAATTAAGTAGCGGGGGAGAAGAAGACAAAGAAAGACTTGAAAACATAAAAGAACTCGCCACACTAGCACTCAAATATGACAATTTGGAAAATGGACTAGGAATTGAAAGGCTTTTAGAGGATGCTTCGCTTGCGAGTGATCAGGATTCTATTATGCATAATGAAGAAAAAAAAGAAAAAATAAATACAGTAAAATTAATGACAGTACATGCTTCAAAAGGATTAGAATTTAAGAAAGTTTTTATCACAGGACTTGAAGACGGACTTTTCCCTCACGAAAGACACAATGAAGATGCAGACACAGACAGAGAAGAAGAACGCAGACTTTTTTATGTGGCAGTCACCCGCGCAAAAGAAAAATTATTTCTATCTTTTGCAAATTTTCGTACTATTTTCGGATCACGCAACATAAATGCTCCGTCAGAATTTATCAGTGATATCCCAGCCGACTTATTAGAAAAAGAAGGGGAGAATGGTAGAATAAAAACAATATATTTATGATACACAGAGCAAAAAAATCTTTAGGACAAAATTTTCTAAAATCAGAAGCTGCTCTTCGTCAGATTATTGAAGCGGGAGAAATAAAAAAGAGCGATGTGATTTTAGAAATAGGTCCAGGAAAAGGAGCACTCACAGAAAAACTTTTAGAAAATTCTTCACTCGTCATCGCTGTGGAAAAAGATAAAGATTTATACAAATTATTAAAAAATAAATTTGAGAAAGAAATTTTATTAAATAAACTTAATTTAATATGTGATGATATATTAGATTTTAAAATTGAAAACTATAAGCCAGAAGCTAAAAGCTATAAACTTATCGCCAATATTCCTTACAACATCACTGGCGCAATATTAAAAAAGTTTTTGACAGAAAAACATCAGCCAGAATTGATGGTGCTCATGGTCCAACACGAAGTCGCAACCAGAATACTCGCTCGTGATGGTAAAGAAAGCATCCTTTCCATATCAGTCAAAGCATATGGCGAGCCAAAACTTGTCGCAAAAGTAGATAAAAGATATTTTTCTCCAGCACCAAAAGTAAATTCTGCAATAATTTCCATAAAAAATATTTCGCGAAAAATTTTTGAAGAAAACAAAATAAATGAAGATAAATTTTGGGAAATAGTAAAAGCGGGCTTTGCTCACAAGCGTAAAAAGCTCTCGGGAAACCTAAAAAACCTCTGGGAAGGACAGTCCTCCCTGGATTATAAGGACAAAAGGGCAGAGGATTTGACCCTGAAAGACTGGATTTTACTCTCAAAATAATACCAACGATAATATGGGGATAACTCAGTGACGAAAGCCTGTAATTATTTGGTATATGGACTACCATATAACAACGACGTTCGAATAAAACAAAAGGAGCCTTTTGCTTTACTTCTCTCTTGTTGTTATAATTACAAGATAATTAAATTAGATTGGACAAAACGAAAGAGGATTATCTGGATCGCTTCTGCGGTGCTATTTCTTGTCGTTCTTTTTTTGTTGAAAACAGGATTTATATTTAAAACTATTGAAACATATCAAGCAAATAATCAAAACAATGGACTAGTAGAAGACAATACAACTGTGGCTGATCTAGTAAACAAAGACAGCAACGGAAATGGAATACCAGATTGGCAAGAAAGCCTATATGGACTTGATCCTACAAAAAAAGCAACAGCAGATGGGACATTAAATAGCGATGTAATAGCAAAACTAAGAGCTGAGCAAAGTGTAAGTACAATAAATGGAAGCACTACAACCACGCAACAAGAAAAATTAACAGAAACTGAAAAATTCTCCAGAGAACTTTTTGCGACAGTGTCTGCAGCCAGCCAAAATGGCACCATGGATCAAGCTACAATAGATGCACTCGGCGCTTCCTTGGCAGAGCGTGTTCAAAATTCTCCACAAAGAAAGATTTTTTCAATTTCAGACATCAAAGTAATAAATAATGATACTGCTGCTGCTTTTACAAACTATAGTAGCGCATTAAATAATATATATATAAAATATTCCACTACTGACTATGGAGTGTTAAATGCATTACAAGATTTTATGGCTGACCCAAACAATGTAAATTCAAAAGCACTAGTAAAACTTACTACAATCATAAAACAAACCACAAAAATAATAGGGGAGATGCAAAAAATTGAAGTTCCACAATCTATTTCAACTTTACACTTAAATATTTTAAATTCAGAAGAGGCGTTGGTGGAAAATTTGAGCGACATTCAACTTTATGACACTGATCCGATACTTTCTCTAGGTGGAATAACTAAATACAAAGAAAATGCAACCAAATTACAATCCACTTTAAATGATCTTACAAATGCAATTAATAAAAAATTGCCTTAAAAACGCAAAAAGGTCTTTTTTATAAGGTTAATCCAAGGTATAATAAATAACAAAATGATAGCAAAAAACATGACAACAAAATTTCTCCCTGCTCTATTGATTGTCTCAATGCTATTGCCTGCTGTGTTACTTTCTTCTACACCAAGAAGGGCAGAAGCTGTGGCAGGAGTTGGAGATATAGTTCATGACCCGATTCACTCAGCTTGGTCTTGGTTAAATTCTACCTTCCTCGCAGTAATGTCACCTTCAACAGTTACAGCTACTGCTGCAACTGTTGCAAACACTAATCTTCATATTCTAGATTATGCGCAAAAAATGCTAGAAACTATTCTTAAAACTGTTATAAAAAGAGTTTTAGCAAAGATGACTCAGTCAATCATAAATTGGATAAATTCTGACTTTCACGGAGCGCCTCTTTTTATAGAAAATCCTGGTATGTTCTTTAATGACATTGCTAAAACACAGGTTAGGCAAATAGTAGAAATGATTGGTTACGATCCGAATGGTTTTCCTTATGGAAAACAAGTTGCTCTAGGAATAATAGATGCATACAAAAGACAACTAGATATAAACGCACGTTACACTTTAAGCAATGTTATCAATGACCCAGACTTACTTGCCCGATATAGGACTGATTTCAATACCGGAGGGTGGAATGGATTCTTAATAAATACTCAGTATCCGCAAAATAATTATTTAGGATTCGATATGATGATGCGAGATAGTTTACTACAACAACTTATGGGGACAACTCAAGCTCCAGCGCAAAAAGTGCAATCACTCCTGCAACAGGGAATGGGGTTCTTGTCTCCACAAAAATGTCCTACAAATCCAGCATATAATAATGGTATAAATGAATTTCAGAAACCGAGTTTTTCATATAATGTTCCGTATCCACAACAAAACGCAGATGTTATGATGAACGGTGGTTCTGACCCTACATTTGATGCAGCAGTAAGAGATTGGAATAAAGGAAAAGCTTTAGCACAAGTCACATGGGAAAAATCCAACACTTGTCCAGGTGGTTTGCAAAATACAACTCCTGGATCTGTGGCCGCAAACCAAGTTATGACTGCGCTCAATATGCCATCTTTGTCTACAGCGCTAGATGGAGCGATAGGTAACAGTCTTTCTGCTATTTTTGACGCTTTGATAAACCATTTCTTGGATAAAGGTCTAAATGCTTTATCAGACGGTGTTAGTTCTGTAATGGGTGGAGGAGGAAATGATAATTGGAGTTATAATGGCAGTAGTTTCAGTGGAACGAATACATCATACGGAACATCTGGCACAGTCACAGACTTAAACATCCCACAAAACGTCTCGGTCACCATCGGCCAAGAAACAAGCACAAAAATATCCGGTGGTACTGCGCCATACCAAATAGCAACAGTTCCAGATCCAAACATTGCACTAGCTAAAATTACTTCTGATTCCTCCGCTGGCTACACTCTCACAGTCAAAGGTATAGGAACAGGCCAAACCTTCCTCATAGTCAGAGACTTGTCCTCACCTGCGAAGACTGTCGCAGTTCAAATCGCAGTAAATGCAATAGGAGATTTGGTAATATCTCCACGTAATATTATCGCTAGCATCAATAACCCAATCACAGCGACGATATCAGGTGGTGTAAAACCTTATACAATGCAGTTGAACCCAAATAACGCAGTGGCTTTGGCTGTATTTTCAGATTCAAACTTTATTGTTGTTGGTGTCGGACCAGGTCAAACAGCGATTGCATTTAGAGACTCCTCAACACCTCCGAAAATTGCAGTTGTTCCGATTACAGTAATGGGTGATTTGGGTTTAATCGTTCAAAAAGATGTTTTAGTACCAGTGAATAATTCTAGAAGCATAGATATATCCGGTGGCATAGCGCCATATATCATCCAAACCGTAATTGATCCTACTGTGGCCAGCGCTCAAATAAACAACCCAACGATAGACCCATCTGCAACTGGTGCTCAGGTCAACAATACTGCCAACATCATCATTTCAGCTTATGGAGCAGGCCAGACGGCAATCGTAGTCCAAGATTCTTCAACACCTCCGAAAACGACCACTATCCAGATTACGGCAAATTAGGTTTGAAAGTGCATAAAAGAGAATTATGCAAAAAATAATTATGAAAAAGATTTTACCATATATTCTAATATCATTTATTTTAGTCGGACTTTTTAGTCCGATGGTAAAAGTGAGTGCGCAAAGTCCGTCACCAGAACAACTTAAATCATATAAAATGGTAGAACAAGCAGCAAAATCATCTGCTGCGCAAGACGTATTAAACAATCCTAATGCTTCTCAAGCAGATAAAGATGCAGCAGCTACTCAACTTAAAGAAAGAGGAGTAACACCAACATCAACAGCAACTGGATTCCAAAAAGATATTGATAATGGTTGTTATAGTTGGAACACTTGGACTTTTTCAGGATGTGTATTAAAATTTTTTTACTATACATATTTCCAACTTCCGACCTTTGTGCTTTGGCTATCTGCTCAATTTTTTAATGTACTGATACCTATTTCTTTGGGTAGCACCATGATATCTAACTCAAGTTTTATTCCAGAAGCTTGGGCAGTGATTAGAGATTTTTCAAATATTTTATTTATTCTTATTTTACTTTATGTTGCGTTTGAAACAATCTTGGGGATAGGTCATGAAACAAAGAAAGTGATAGTTAATGTAATAATTATGGCTTTACTTATAAATTTTTCAATGTTCTTCACAAAAGTGATAATTGACTCCTCTAATATCTTAGCCTTAGTTTTTTATAATAAATTGGAAGTAAAAACAGGTACAATTTCAGCCACGTCAAAAGGGGAAAAAGACGTCACTGGTGAAATGTATAAAAAATTTGATGTTACTAGATTAATGACAGGAGAATCATTGAATAAATTAAAAGAAATGAATATTGCAGGTGCAGCAGGAGACAGCACTAAGGTGACAGAAGAGGGAAGCCTGCCTTTTGGTTTAACAATGGGAATAATGTTTATTGCCGGAACAATTATGCTTTTTGCGGCTTATACCTTTTTCATTGCTGGTTTTAGTTTTCTGGGAAGATTTATTGAATTATGGATTTTGATTATTTTCTCTCCTTTTGCCTTTATGTCTTACACTCTGCCAGTTTTGGCAGATGTTAAATATATTGGATGGAAATCATGGACGGAAAAGTTATTAGCAACTTCCTTTATGGCACCAATCTTTTTATTCTTTTTATATTTGATATTTAAATTGTTGCCAACAATTGAAGACTTCTATAAAAACGAAAGTGGCACACAAGGAGCAATATCACTCATATTATCCATAATGATACCAGCATTGGTAATCTTGGCTCTTCTCAACAAAGCAACAAGTTTTGCTAAAAAGGGAGGTGGATATTTCGGAGAAATGCTAATGAAGGGGGCATCAATAGTGGGTGGCCTTGCTGTGGGCGCAGCAACGGGTGGAGTGGCGGCATTAGGAACTAGTACATTTGGAAAACACTATGCAGGTGTTGCAAATGATGACAAATTAAAAGCTGGGGCATCTGGAAATATAAATGATGAGACAAGGGAACACTTTGCTAAACTAGGTGTAGTGGGTGATGATAAAATCAAAGCATTTTCGCAGAAAAAATTAGCAAAAGCAAACGCTTACGCAAATAGTAGTTTTGATTTCAGACAAACTGGACTAGGCAAGTTTACCGCAAAAGCAAGTGGTATGGATTTCAATGCGGGAACGGGGGCTTTAGGATTAAGTACTAAAGATTTTGAAGGTGGACGAAAGGGTCAAGTAAAACGTGAAGCAGAAGCTGAAGAGAAAAAATTTAAAACATATAAATTATCTGGATCAGCAGCAGATAAACAAAAAGTTCGTAATGATCAATATGTGGAAGATAAGAAAAAAGCTGAAAGTTTTGCAAAAGAAAATGGTTTTAATTTTAAAGAAGAAAATTTTGAAAAAGATTACAGAGAAGGAAAAAACCTAAATGAACATGGGTTAAATAAAAAAGTTGAAGTCGGAGACTATAGAAGCGTAGACGAAATAAATTCCGATCGTAGAAGTGCATATGCAAATAGTCAAATAGCTAAAGGTGATAAAGAAAAATCACAAAATGCAGTACGAAGATTCTTGGGTGACTGGAAGGAGGGAATGAATAATGCTGAGAGGGGATTCTTAACTAAAACAGCACTAGGAGTGGCTAGCCTAGGTTCTGTCCAATTAACAGAAGGGTTCTTACATGCTCTCAAAGGAGTGGTAAAACCACGTGCAACAGATACTGAGGTGACAGCAGCGGTAGGAAAAGGAGTAAAATCTTCTATAGAAGAAGCACTACACCACTTAGATGAAGCTAGGGGGTTGGGCCATGGAGGAGAAACACATACTCCAGAAGCACATCCAGAGCATGGAGGAGGAAATGAAGCCCAACCAACTCATACTCCAGCACATCCAGAGCCAGCACATACACCAACAGAAAATCATGGAGGAGCTCCACATGCAGGAAATTAAATGGTAAATTATTCAAGAGTTTATTATAAGTAAAGAATTAAAAAATTATGGATGAAAATACAAAAAAAATAATAAAAGAACGATTTGATGATCTACCAAAGAGCATCCAAGAAATAATTCTATCTTCTAATTATCAAGAAACTCTAATAGAACTTGGAAAAAAATATCAGTTGAATGTAGAGCAGTTGAGTGTCCTTGAAATGGAAACCACACTTGTAATGATGGGTCTAACTCCTACAGAAAAGTTTGAAGCTGAACTAACACGTGAATTAAATGTAGATAAATTAAAAGGAAATCAAATTACCCAAGAAGTAAATGAAAAGATATTTTTAAAAATTCGGGAATTATTAAAATTAATGTCAGAAAGTACGGAAGATAAACCTTCAACTAATACACAAAAAAGTGATTCGAGAATTTTGGATGAAGCCGGCATCAAAATCATCCCTCCCACTCCTTCTACACAAATGCAAACAGAAAAATTAGAGATACCCGCAGAGAATAGGGAAGAGATATTGAAAAAGATAGAGAAACCAGAAGAAATACACCCAATATTAATGCAAAAATTGTCAGGTTCTGTTCAAACAGAGATGGTAAAAACAGATCATTCAGTCCCAAATTTAACACCAAGCAACCCACCGAGCGCATCCTTAAAGAAAATAGACCCATATAGAGAGATTCCAGAATAAATTATAAATTAACAAAACATAAATGCAGTTTAAAGTACCACAATTTTTAGACATAGAGGACAAAATCTTTGGACCATTCACTTTCAAAGAGTTTGTTTACTTGGCAGGAGGCGCAGGATTATGTTTTGTAATCTACAAAGCAATTGGACTCTTTTGGGGTGCAATACCCATCCTCGCAGTCGGAGGTCTAGCCATAGCCCTTGCCCGTTATCGACCAAACAACAAACCTTTTATAAATATGATAGAGGCAGGATTTAATTATATGATACAAAGCAAGCTTTACATCTGGAAAATACGTAAAAATAAAGCTAAAATTGAAGAACAAAACAAAGTAGCAGATATAAATAATACAACAAACAGAGATGTGGTAAGGTTAAGTGGGAACAAGTTACGTGATTTGGCTTGGAGTTTGGATGTTTTAGATATAAATAAGCACCGAGAAATAAAAAATTAAACATATGGCATTAAATGCAAAAGCAACTCAAGAGTTTGTGCCAATAAAAGAAGTACGCGATGGAGTAATCGTGCTTAAAGGCGGCGAGTTGCGTGCCATTGTCCTCGCTAACTCTGTAAACCTATCTCTAAAATCAGACGATGAACAAAAAGCCACAATTCTTCAATTCCAAAATTTCCTAAACACTCTAGATTTTGAGATTCAAATATCTGTACAAAGCAGAAGGCTAGATATACGACCCTATTTAGCTCTTTTAGAGGATAGAGAAAAGGTTCAAAGTGAACCGCTTTTAAAATTACAAACCCAAGAATACATAGAATTCATCAGAAAGTTTACTGAAGACGTAAGCATCATGACAAAAAGCTTTTTTATAGTAGTCCCATATACTCACACCACACTCAAATCAGATTCCGGAATATTTAAAAATTTATTTAGTAGAAAAAATAAAGAAGAAATAAAAATAGAAAACCAAGAAGACTTTGAAGAAAAAAGATCCCAGTTAGAGGAAAGAGTGAGTGTGATAGAACAAGGACTAAGCCGTTGTGGTATAAAGTCCGCTCAGTTAGGCACCGAAGAAGTCGTGGAAGTATTTTATAAAGTTTTCAATCCTGGAGAAATAGAAGGAAAAATTAAATTAGAATAAATATTATGGGAATTTTTGATACATTTTTCAATAAAAATAAGTCAGGCGTAAATGGAGAAACAAAAACTTCTGTTTTAGCTGTTTTACCGGAACAAATTTACGAATCAGCCAGCCTAGAACTCCAAGATGTCATAGCACCTTCCGCCCTCAAGATAGAACCAAAATCAATAAACCTCGGTAGTAAAATCGCCCGTACATTTTTCATAATATCTTATCCTAGATTTTTGACTGACAATTGGTTTTCTCCAATAATCAACTTGGATAAAATTTTTGATATTTCAATTTTCATAAAACCAATAGACACTTCAATCATACTCCGACAATTCCAAAAAAAGGTAGCTGAAGTACAAAGCCAGATAAATATGCGTGAAGGAAAGGGGATGGTGCGTGATCCGATGCTTGATACTTCATATCAAGACTTGGAAGGACTACGCGACAGTTTAATCCAAGCCCAAGAAAAAATGTTTGATGTCGGTATTTACATAACTGTTTATGCTGATAACGAATTAGAATTGTTCAAAATAGAAAATGAAATAAAATCAATGCTGGAATCAAAATTAATCTACATCAAACCAGCGCTTTTCCAACAAGAAGACGGTTTTAAGAGCGTCATACCTATAAATACCGACCTATTAAATATCCACCAAAAGCTTAATTCTGAACCACTTTCTAGCGTTTTCCCTTTCGTCTCTTTTGACCTCACCTCAGATAAAGGAATACTCTATGGTATCAACAGACACAACTCGTCCCTCGTTATCTTCGACAGATTCAGCTTGGAAAACTATAACTCTGTTACATTTGCAAAGTCTGGTTCCGGAAAATCTTATGCTACAAAATTAGAAATCTTGAGGTCCTTGATGTTTGATGTAGACGTCATGGTGATAGACCCTGAAAGGGAATATGAATTCTTGGCAGAAGCAGTCGGTGGAAGATATTTCAATATTTCTCTTTCTTCAGATCACCACATGAATCCTTTTGACCTACCAATACCACGTGAAGACGAAACTGCTGAAGATGTTTTGCGTTCAAACATCATAAACCTCGTCGGACTTTTTCGATTGATGCTAGGAGGATTAACACCAGAAGAAGATTCTATGGTTGATAGAGCAATTTCAGAAACTTATGCAATAAAAGACATCACTCCAAAATCTGATTTCTCAAACATTGAGCCTCCACTTCTTTCAGATTTTGAAATGGTGCTAGGGGGAATGGATGGGAGCAATTCTGTCATCGCACGATTGGCAAAATACACCAAAGGTTCTTGGTCAACATTTTTAAATAGACCAAGTAATGTAGATATAAATAAAAAATTCGTTGTCTTTTCTGTTCGTGATATGGAAGACGAATTAAAACCAGTGGCAATGTACATAATCATGCACTTTATATGGAACGCAATCCGTAAAAACATGAAAAAGAGATTGCTGGTCATCGATGAGGCTTGGTGGATGATGAAATCCGAAGACACTGCTTCATTCCTATATTCCATCGCAAAACGAGGAAGAAAATACTATCTAGGTCTTTCCACTATTACTCAAGACGCAGCTGACTTTATGAAGTCTCCTTATGGTGTGCCAATAATCACAAACTCTTCTATTCAGCTTCTCCTAAAACAATCACCAACGACTATTGATATTTTACAGAAAACTTTCAATCTTACCGATGAAGAAAAGTATCTTTTGCTTGAATCTAGTGTGGGGGAAGGTATATTCTTTGCCGGATTAAAGCACGTAGCTATAAAAATCATTGCTTCTTATATAGAAGACCAGATTATTACCTCTGATCCTTCACAAATACTATTGAATAAAAAGGCAAAAGAAGAACAAGAAGCTGCTGGGTTAGCAGGGAAATAGTAAAACCTCACCCCGGCTTTTAACCACCCCTCTCCATTTGTATAAATGGAGAGGGGACGGGGGTGAGGAGATTAAATTTTGTGTTATAATTAAATTATGAAGTTTAGACTTTCATTACTATATTTGTTTACGATACTTATATTACTTGGTTGTTTTGCATTGAAAGCAAACGCTGCTGTTGTTTCTACTGACATCATCGTTAATGTAGTGCCGCCAAATCCTGCTCCAAATGAAAACACCACTATCTCTTTGAATAGTTATGCTTATAACATAAACGGTGCCACTATCACTTGGTCAGTAAATGGAAAAACGCTAACTTCAGGTGTTGGTAAAAAAACATTTTCTGTCACCGCGCCTGCAATGGGATCGGAAATGAATGTCGTAGCGACTGTGTCCACATCTGATGGTACAGTAGATGTAAAAACAATAATAAAACCTTCTGTAATGGTTTTACTTTGGCAAGCGACTGATTCATATGTACCTCCATTTTACAAAGGTAAAGCCTTACCCACACCAAGCAGTGAGGTAAAAGTAGTAGCGATGCCAGAAATAAGAAGTGGGGGAAATAATGTTCCTGCAGATAATATGATCTATGCTTGGAAAAAAGATTATACAAACAATGTAGATGGTTCAGGTTATGGTAAAAACTCTTTTATCTATATAAATGACTATCTAGAAGATTCAAATAATATATCCGTAACAGCATCAACTATTGATCAAAAATATTCGTCTAGCGCAAGTGTAGACATAGGAACGTATCAATCCAAAGTATTATTCTATAAAATAGATGACATACTTGGAACTATTTGGGACACAATGCTTCCCGACACTCACAAAATGGAAGGAAAAGAAATAGTAAAAGCTATACCATATTTTATTTCTCCAAAACAATTACAAAATCCAGTCCTTGTATGGAGTTGGTTTATCAATGATAACAAAGTAAACTCAACAAGCATAAATCAAAACATAATGCCCCTCCAAGTAAAAGAGGGAACACATGGGACATCAGTATTGAGACTTCATATTGACAACACAGATAAAATTTTCCAAACAACAGATAAAGAAATAAACATAAATTTTTAAAAATATGAAAAAAATAACACTTTACGTTTTAATACTCATTACCTTAATAGGATTTTCTAGTCCAATAGTAAAAGTTAGTGCAGAAAATTCTACAACCAGCTATCAACTTTTAGCTCCATTGCCTTGTCCTCCAGGTGCAAGTAATTGCAATGGTAAAAATATAGAAAATATTAATACAACTGATGGATTGGGGGCTTATTTAAATCCAATGATAACCATATTTATCGGCTTATGCGCAGTTTTGTCTGTGGTGATGATTGTGGTAGGGGGATTAGAGTATATGACAAGCGAGCTTTCTCATAGCAAAGAAGCTGGAAAAGAAAAGATAATGCAAGCAGTTTTAGGCCTCATCATCGCACTCGGCGCTTGGGCGCTTTTAAATACAATAAATCCGGACTTACTTAAATCTGAATTTAACCCTGGGGCCGTAACGTCTACAGTTAACGATCAATCATCAGGAACTTGTGACAATCAAGAATATCTAAACAATGAGCAAGAATGTAAAAATAGTGGAGCAAATTGGACCCCAACCCCAGCAGTCACACCAGCAACAAACACACCTTCTGTTCAACCAGTAACCACACAACCAAGCCTCAACCAGGCTCAACCAACTGATGGAAGTAATCCAGAAGGAACCCAACCATAAATCATATGTCAAAAAGAAACTTTATACTTTTAATAATCGTCTTAATAATCATAGTGTTTGCAGTTTTTGGATTTCTTTATTTTGTAAAAAATCCATCTACGCCAGTAAACAACAGTACGGGTACAAATTTCTACCCAGAACCAAATCCATTTGGAAACGGCAAATCAAACACAAACACTACGACACCTCCAGCCGATGTCTCTGGATACGTCGCTCCTAACACCAACGAAACACAAAAATTACAATTAGTAAAAATTTCAACCATGCCAATAGCAGGATTTACGATTTTTACTAAAGAAAGATTAAAAGAAAATACTACGACCCCTGTGTCTACCGGCATTCAAACAACTCCTGTAAAGAAACCAACTACTCCAAAAACCGAACTCGCAACTGCTCTCAGGTATGTAGCCAAAGCAACAGGAAATATCTATCAAACCTTTATAGATAAAATCAACGAACAAAAATTTTCTTCCACAATAATACCAAAAGTATATGATGCATTTTTTGGTAATCACGGCATGTCTGTAATTATGAGACACCTCAAAGGGGACGACCGAACCATAGAAACTTTCGTCGGAACTCTTCCAAAAGAAACACTGGGAGTAGACACAACAGGGAATAATGAAATAAAAGGTTCTTTTTTGGCTGACAATATAAAAGACATAAGCCTATCTCCAGATAATTTAAAAATGTTTTATTTGTTTACTTCTTTAGATAGCTCCTATAATGAAAGTATAACTGGAACAATTTTAAACTTTGCAACAAACAAAAAAGTTCAAATATTTAATTCTCTATTTACAGAATGGTTATCACAATGGCCAACAAATAACATAATTACTCTTTCAACCAAACCTTCTTCCACAACCCCTGGATATACATATAGCATTGATGGATCTGGAAAAAACATAAGTCAGGTTTTGGGCAATACAAATGGATTGACCACACTCACCAGCCCAAATGGGAAATTGGTACTTTATGGCGACAATGGTTTGTCATTAGATATTTTCCACACAGACACAAAAAATTCTGACACATTAGGATTAAAAACTCTTCCAGAAAAATGTGTCTGGGGTAAAGCAAGTGATGTTATTTATTGTGCAGTACCAAAATCCATTGACGCAGGTCAATACCCAGACTCTTGGTATCAAGGAGAAGTTTCATTTAAAGATGATTTTTGGAAAATTGACGTAAAGACTGGAAATACAACTTTGATTGTAAATCCTACTACTGTAGTGGGAGGGGAGGAGGTTGATGGCACAAAACTTGCCATTGATGATGGTGGAAATTATCTATTTTTTGTAAACAAAAAAGACTCTTTTCTCTGGAGATTGAATCTAAAATAAAAAGATAAAAAACAAACTTTTGGAGGGGTTTTGAGCGCGACGGCGCGAAAACTTCAGGATTTTTTAAGCTTCAAAAAATCCGTACCGGAAAAAGTTTGTTTTTTATCTTTTTATATTCCTCCGACGTATTTAATAACTACTCTGCGAGTATTTCCTGTGCCTGTTGATTCAGTCTTGAGATCAATAGCACTAGATAAAAATTCATGAACAATTCGGCGTTCAAAAGCAGACATTGGATTTACTTCTATGCTTGATTTAAAATATCTAGCTCGTTCTCCCATCATGTGAGCTATGGCACGAATATTCTCTACATGCTTCTTCTGAAAGCCGTTTACATCTATTATGATACCTAGACCAGCTTGTGGAGCTTTGCCTAAGTCAGACTTTGGTGCAATTTTGGATAGCTTAGATTCTATAATCCTATGAACTAAATGATTTAACGCATGTAAACCTTCACCTTCAGATGAAACAAAGAAGTGTGGTTCACTGACTTCTACTGAAACCCACATATTTTGTGGCCCATCTTCGGTAATAGAAATACTGTTCAATTTAACCTTGGTTTTTTCTACTATATCTTTTATTAAATTTTGTATCTCGTCTTTTTTCATTATTTTATAACTATTTTAAAATTCTTTTCCTTCTTAACATAAATCTGTTGACCCACCATAAATAGATTACTCGTTATCCAATACAATGCAACTGCCCCAGAAACACTATAAGCAATCCATGCGATAAGGAAAGGGAAGACATACTTCATTTGCGTCTGCATGCTTTTGGCAAAACTTGCAGCAAAATCACTTCCCGAAGTGGAAGAAGCAGCTGGTTGGGGCATGTAATATGCTTGTAAATATTGAGATATACCGGCCATAATCGCCAAAGGTAGACTCTTTACACCTATGTTGAGAATTCCCAAGAAAACCATATTCATGTTCGCTGGAACATAAACAAAAGAATACAAAAGTCCATTATCAAATTTTATACCTTTAAGAAATACATAATATAAAGCAAAAATAATAGGGATTTGAATTAAGATCAAAAGACATCCGGAAAAAGGATTAGTATTGTGTTTTTTATAAAGATCAAATGTTTGTTTTGCTTGTTCTTCTTTACTAGCACCGCTGGCTTTGATTTTATTGAGTTCTGGAGCAAGGATGTTCATCTCAGCCTGACTTTCAATGGATTTCTGAGAAAGAGGGAAGAGAATTAATTTAACCAAGATAGTAAGGATAACGACAGCAAGACCGACATCTCCTCCGGGAACTATAGAAACTAAAAAAGCCAATGCATTAATCAATGGCTGGTATAAAACAGTGTTCCAAATGGTTGATAGCATCCTCCTATTCTATAGGAAAAGACGAAAAAATGCTAGAAAAGTAATGAATGTACGAATTTTACACTCCCGAGGGTCCCACCCTGTATTCAGGGAAGGGCGCAGGGATGTAAAATTCGTACATTCATTACTTTACTGGATCTATATGATTCTTTTGCCATGGATGACAGCGCAAAATCCTCAAAAACCCTAAATAAGAGCCTTTAAACAAGCCATATTTCAAAATAGCTTGTTTTGTATATTCTGAACAAGATGGATAAAAAACACAGGTATTAGCTTTTAAAAAAACAGAAATATATTTCTGATAGAAATTAATTAATTTTGCTGAGTATATTTTTAATTTCATTTTCTAATATAGAAGCGTCATCTTGATACTTTTTAAAAACAAAAACACCCACTATCCCGACAGGGAACAGGCTTATGTGTTTTTCTAAAACCTTATAACCCAACCTTCTTAAGAAATTCCTCTTAACTGCGAGTTTCGCTACGTTTTTTGGAGCAACAAAAGAAATCTTTATCTTTTTATCATTATTTTTAAAATATTTAAAAGTTAGACTAGGAGAAATAACAAATCTACCTTCTTTAAAGATTTTTTCAACTTCTTTAGTAACTACTCTATTCTTTTTAGGTAGCATATTAAAAAAACCAAATTAAACAGAGAGCTTCTTTCTACCCTTATGGCGTCTCCTTTTTAAGACTTTTTTACCAGTCTTTGTTCTAGATCTAACCAAAAAGCCGTGGCTTCGAGCTCTTTTTCTCTTTTTAGGTTTGTATGTAAATGACATAAGATGAAGTCTACAATAAAATTAAAAAATTGGCAACTTATTTAATAGAAAACAAAACACAAAGATGCCAAATTGTTTATCCACAGATTATCAACATAGTTAGTAAGTTTTGATAGGTTTTGTTTATTTAGTAAATAGTATAATATGAGACCAATGAATACCAAACAGCTTTGGAAAAATTGTTTAGTAGAAATCGAAGCCGGTATATCAAGAGCAAACTTTAGCACTTGGTTTAAAAACACATCTATCATAAAAGAGGACGCTGGTATTATTTATATTGGCGTACCAAACGAATTCGTCCGTGATTGGCTTATGAACAAGTACCATAAACTTATCACCAAGGTTATTGCCGATGCTTATGAAAATATGCGCGCCGTAGAATACACTATTACGAAGGCAGAAGTAGTAAAACAAGAATTAAATGCGCCAGAACAAGCTGAAAGCTATGTAAACAAAGAATTACCCCTTAAAGACCTTTATATAAACCCGGATGACAATCTAAATCCACGTTATCATTTCAATTCTTTCATTGTCGGAGCATTTAACGAGCTCGCTTATGCTGCAAGTTTAGCAATAATAGACAACCCTGGCACAAAATACAATCCATTTTTCATATATGGAGGTACTGGCCTCGGTAAAACTCACTTAATCCAAGCGGTAGGGAACTCAATAAAAGAAAAATACCCAAATAAAAAAGTTCATTACATGACTTTAGAGAAATTTGCGACTGATTTTATAAATTCTCTACAAACTAACAAGGCAAATTCTTTTAAAGAAAAATATCGCAAATATGACCTGCTCATAATAGATGATATTCAGTTCATCGGTAAAATGGAAAAGATCCAAGAAGAACTTTTCCACACTTTTAACACCTTTCATGAAAATAATAAACAAATTATCTTTTCTTCTGACAAACATCCCAATTACATCCCTGAGCTCGCAGACCGTCTCAGATCTCGTTTCGCTGCTGGAATGATAGTAGACATATCTCCACCAGAATACGAAGCTCGTATGGCTATTTTAAAGGTAAAATTAAAAGAATTAAACATAGAATTAGAACCTGAAGTTGTAGAATATGTCGCTGCTTCTGTAGATGGCAACATCAGAGAGCTT
>CAIVBM010000049.1 GCA_903904195.1 uncultured bacterium | reverse complement strand
TTATGCCAAAAGAAGAATTTCCCAAAAAACCTAATCTAGAATCTGGTGCCAATCAATCAGCTGGTGAATCAAATGGAAGGTATAAACATTTTCCTAAAGAATTTGAAAGAAAACATCTTTTTGAAGCTTTTAAAAAGATAGGGGATTATATACATGACAACAAGATTGAAAACATAGTTTTTATAGACCGTTCCTCAAGGGGTGGATATATGGGAGTAAAAGAATATTTAAAGTTAGCATATCCAAAAGAAAAACAGCCAGAAATATATTTTGTTAATCCCAGAGGTTTTAAACTAAAAAATTTTGATAATTCACCCGCTTCTCTAAAGCCTCCTTTGCCGATGACTGATGAAGAGCGCCATCAAAAAATTGATGAACATTTTTCGCAAATTTATAAAAAATTATGCGAAGGTAAAGATAAACCAACGATGATTTTCGATAGTTGTATCCATAAGGGAGGTACGATGATTCCATTAGTTGATTCTTTTAAACGTCAGGGATTCAAAAATGTAAAAGTCTGTGTATATAACGAGGAAAGAATGAATTATCCTAAAAACATTCCTATTGATTTTATAGTAACTGAAAATCCGATGCCTTCTTGTTCACCATTTGGTGTTGAGGACGTTTTGAGGGCAAATATAGACGTGGTTTCTAGCGTCAGGCCTTATGCTGATAAATCTATGTATGAGAAAGTTTCTCAATTAAGAAGTGAGATGATGCAAATAGTCCGAGATGGTTTAGAGAATGAAAAAAATAATACTAGTGACCCTACGCGGAATCGAACCGCGATTTAAGCCTTGAGAAGGCTCTGTCCTAACCGTTAGACGATAGGGCCAATAGGAAAAATATAGCATTTTTAGTAAAAAACTGGAACAGGTTGACGAAAACTATAATTAATGTATAGTTTGTAACGGAAAGAACACATGTAGTTGAACTTCGAAAACAAGGAGATTGTTATGGGACATCCAAAAGGACGTGTAGAAGCGTTTTTGGCCGGGTATGGGTTCACTCCACCATTTATCAAAGGAGTCCGTGAACGTATGGAGAAAGTTCTGGCTGAAGTGGGCGGTGAAGAAATTCCAGCAGAACGCCTTTGTGAGGTTCTGGGCAACGAATTCTATGTTGAATTTTTCGTGCTGGAATGTATACAAAACCCAGACCTTCAACGGGTAGGAACCGAACCGTCGCCGGAAGATCAAGGCACGTGCCCGCTCATGTTGCGTTTACTTGACTGACGTATCGTATCAACCGCTCTAACCACGAGCAGAGAAACCCAACTCTGCCAAAAGTGGCAGAGCGGTTTTCTTTTTATACTAGCTTTTTGAGTTCTTGTTCGTATTTCTTCATCACCTCTATGGAGGCGGCCTGTTGGTCCGCGCCAGCGTCTACTTTTGTTTTTACTTCTGTTGCAATAGTTTTAAAAAGCTCTGGATTTTTCTCCATCATGGCTATAAACATATTTATTTGTGCTTCAGGCACACCTTGCGTGCGGAGCATTTTTCTAAGTAAAAAATTTTGTAACATATAATTTAATCTTCTAATTTAGGTTTATCTATTTCTAATAATGAAAGCTCGGGAGATGCGCCAGCGATACGGAGAACATCTTTATCTATCTTTTTCAATTCTTTATTTGAAGCATTGTAATGGTTCACGACGGTGCCGAGAGCGTTCCCGAGTTTGTTGTGATATTCGTCGTAAGATTTTAAATGCTTGCCGAGGTCTTCCACTTTTTTGATTATTTCTTTTGCAGATTCTTCTATTTTTAATGCTTTCAATCCTTGTAAGACAGTCTGTAAATATGCCAAGAACGAAGTGGGCGAGGTGATGATGACTTTATATTTTCCGGCCGCTCGTTGAATCAAGTTTTCATTGTCTTCTCCGGCGCCGACTTTATTGGTAATAAGATCATAATATATGGCTTCGTGGGGGATAAACATAAAAGCAAAGTCCGTGGTGCCAGCCGTGGGCTGGATGTATTTTGCGGTTTCAACAATTCTGTTTTTTAAATCGTTCACGAAAATCGTTTCTAATTTCTTTTTTTCTGCGCCATCTCGCTCTTCAACCATCTTGTTGTAATTTTCCAATGAGAATTTTGAATCTATCGGAATGATTTTGTCTTTTACAAAGACGACAGCGTCCACGATGGTTTTGTCAGGGAATTCGTATTGCATTTGATAACTACCAGGTGGTAGGACGTTTTTCAAAACTGTTTCCAAATAATATTCACCCAAAATTCCCCGCTGTTTCGGATTCTTCAAAATATTTTCCAAGCTTTGCAACTGGTCGGCGAAAGAAATGACTTGCTTGTTCGTCTCATCCAGCCGAGTCAGCCTTTCAGTGACGTCGCGGATTATTTTATTTGATTCGCTCGAATGGAATTTTAGGCTTTCGTTTACTTGCTTGTGCGATTCTCCTATTTTATTGTCTACCGTTCTGGAAAGCTCGTTTATTTGCGTCAAAATAAGGTTCAAGCCTATGTCGTCCTTCTTTTCCTCCTTTTTCTTATTTAAAATAGAATAGGCGATAGCGCCCCCTACGATTATTCCCAAAATTATCCAAACAATATTTTCCATGTCTTTATTTTAGCATTTTAAATTTAGAAACAAAAATTAATAGGCATAAATGAGAAGCCGCCTGAGGAGCTGGCGGCTTTCTCGGGCGGCGAATATTATTACCTCCTTATTTTCTTGCTCTTTGTTTTCTTGGATTAGCAACGACTCTTGCAGTGAGTCCCTTTTTTTCCAGCTTCTTGATGTCGCTTTCTGTTACGGGGCCTTTGATGACGAACACAAAGATGTTCGTTTCATCCTGGGCGACACCCCTTTTGAGGGCTTCTCCAATTCGGAGCATCGCCTGAAGCCAATTGCAACAGGGGTTAGAACCTATGACCTCTATACGCATTTCAGTTTCCCTTCTGTTACGTTGCGACTGGTTCCGGAACCAGCTCGGCTTCAATTCCTTCCTTCCTCAGCACTTCGTTCAGCGTGTCGACGTCGCTTTCTTCGCCGTTCTTGATCACGTAAACGGACTTGAGTGTGTCTTCGACGGTTACGTCCTTTTCGAGGGCTTGGCTGATTTTAATCAGCGTGTTGGGCCAATTAGACAAATTGACTCCCGTGATTCTGACTTTCATGATTTGTGGTTCCTTTCTTTAAAGACATTAACACACATTATAGCCATTATCAAATAGAGTTTTTTTTATTTATCTAAGTAGTGTTTCAGCGTGTATATCCAGTCTTCATCAATTCCGTCGCCATTTATTTTCTGCGCAAGGAGCCATTCTAGATAGCCCCTGTCTATCTTTGCCACTTCTTCTATTTTTCTGCCGTTATATTTTCCAAAGCCGAAAGTTCGCAATAGCGAAGGGTGTGAAGAAATTTCCACCATTCTTTCTATTGCTCTTTCTTCTGTTAAATTTTCTTGTTCTATTATTTTCTTCTTCAACCTTTCGTAAAGCTGTTCCAATACTAGCACGTCGCCAAAAGCATCGTGAGCTGTCGCTTCTATTTCTATCTCTAGAAAGTATCGCAAGTATTGCAGATTGTATCTTTCTATTTTTTCTTCTTTATCCAAGTATCGCGCGAGTCTAAGTGTACATATAAAATGTGCGGGGGTAATGCCTTCTTTTTTTATCATTACCAAATCAAAAAGAGCGTTGTGCGCCACGACGACGGAATCTTTATCCTCAAAAAGCTTTTTAATTTTCGGTAGGTCGCCGGAATCCTTGAAGGAAGGCTTGTCGGCAAGCATTTTGTTCGTGATGTGATGCACCGCCGAAGCTTCCGGTGGGATTTTCTTTGAAGGCTTATAAAGGCCGGTGAAATTTTCACTGCCGACTTTGTAAGCAATCTGGCACAGGACGTCGCTTTCCGTATTACCTGTTGTCTCGGTATCAAAAAATATTATTTTCGTCATAGTGCTATTTTAACATAATTTTGTTATAATCAGGGTGGAAAAGTTATTTTATAAAGCAATCTATCTGGCGAAGCTTCGCCAGCGAACTGCTCGTCGATCAAGAAAATAATAAATGGACTACCATTTTTATTTTCTAATCTCCTGCGCAAGGCTTTCTAAAACAACTTTTCCACCCTTCTATGTTACACGAACAAATCAAAAATGGAATAAAAGAGGCGATGATGGCGAAGGATGCTCTGCGTTTGAAGGCGTTTCGCGCGATGTCCGCCGCTTTTACAAACGAACTCGTTGCTAAAAACAGAAAACCGCAAGAAATGTTGAAAGATGATGAAGCCATAGCGGTGATAACTAGACTTGCAAAACAAAGAAAGGACTCTATTGAGCAATTCAAAAAAGGCAACAGAGAAGACTTGGTAAAAGAAGAACAAGCAGAGCTTTCTATTTTGGAAACTTATTTGCCAAAACTGATGAGCAAGGGAGATATTGAAAAAATCGCCAAAGCTAAAAAGGCCGAGCTCGTTATCACTGATGCCACAAAGAAAGGCATGTTGATGTCTGCTGTCATGAAAGAATTAAAAGGCAAGGCCGATGGAATGCAGGTAAAAGAAGTCGTGGATTCATTATTTTAAATTTGAGATGAAAAAAATAACAAAATTAGTCACACATGATGGGTCTTTTCACACGGATGATATTTTCGCAGCTGCGACTCTGTCTGTAATGTTGGAAAATAAAAAAGAATCTTTTGAAATAATCCGAACCAGAGATGAAGATATTATTGAAAGTGCAGATTACGTTTTTGATGTGGGTGGGACATATGATGCAAAGCTAAATAGATTTGACCATCATCAAGTCGGTAGAGCAGGGAAAAGAGAAAATGGCATAGCCTATTCTTCTTTTGGTCTTGTCTGGCAAAAATTTGGTGAAGAATTAGCTGGTAAAAAAGAAATTGCTACAATCGTCGAACAAAAGCTTGTGATTCCTATAGATGCAAATGATAACGGAATAGATCTATCAGAAAGTAACATCTTAAATGTTTCGGAGTATACCATTACAGATGTATTTGCGATTTTCTCACCGACTGCACTTGAAGACACAGAAAAAGACAAGCAGTTTTTGAAAGCTCTAGTGTGGGCAAAAGAAATTTTAAAGAGAGAAATAAAGAAAGCATCTGATCAAATAGAAATCACAAAAATAATTCGTGGTTATTATGAAAATGCTAAAGATAAGAGGCTCATAGTGATAGACAAGCCAAAAGTTTCTAGATTTGAAATTTGGGATGCACTGCAAAATTTCCCAGAACCTCTCTTTGTAGTCTATGGTGACAAAGAAGACTGGTCTGTCGTGGCTATGAGAAGAGAAAAGAATAGTTTTGGAAACAGAAAAGACTTTCCATCAGCTTGGGCTGGTTTGAGAAAAGAAGAATTACGAAAAATAACAGGAGTAAATGAAGCAGTTTTTTGTCATAATAATTTATTTTTAGCAGTCGCAGAAACAAAAGAAGGCGCTGTTAAATTAGCAGAATTGGCTATTTTGAAGTAGATTAAGATACATGGCATTTATAGATGAAATAACAATACATGCAGAAGCAGGACAGGGCGGAAATGGCGTTGTGCGTTGGCACCGCCAGAAATTTGAGCCCAAGGGTGGACCTGCCGGAGGAGATGCTGGACGAGGCGGTAATTTTTACGTGCAAGCCGTTCGTGATGTGCATATTCTTTTAAAATACAAAGCTAAGAAAAGTTTTATTGCTGGTAGGGGTGAAGACGGTGGAAGCAAGAGTCTGCATGGAGCAAATGGAGTAGATTTTATTTTAGAATTACCAGTAGGCTCTATAATCACAAACTTCAAGACTGATGAAAAATGGCAATTGACGAAAGAGGGAGAAAAGATTCTTCTTTTAAAAGGTGGCTTTGGCGGTTTTGGAAATGAACATTTTAAAAGTTCAGTTAATACGACTCCCCAAGAATCAAATATTGGTGGTGCTGGTGAGAAAGGAGATTTTAAAATAGAGCTAGAGCTTTTTGCTGATATTGGATTTATTGGTCTTCCAAATGCCGGGAAGTCTTCTCTTTTAAATGCGCTCACAAATGCTGAAGCAAAAGTGGGGGATTATCCTTTTACTACCCTTGATCCAAACTTGGGAGATTTTTTTGGTTACATTATTGCCGATATTCCAGGACTTATTGAAGGAGCTTCGGAGGGCAAAGGCCTCGGTGTGAAATTCTTGCGACATATAAAACGTACCAAAATGATTGCACATTTAGTTTCATTTGAAAATCTTTCAAAAGGTTCTACTGGTATGATGAAAGCCTATAAGGAAATTCGTAAAGAATTAGAAAAATATGATAAGACTTTGGACCTTGGTGAGGAAGGTCTATCAACAAAAGATGAAATAATAATTTTAACTAAGTCTGACTTTGTAAATGATGAGAAAGTTATCGCCAAGAAAGTAGCTGATTTCAAGAAGATTAGCAAAAACGTTTTTGTACTGTCTCTCTTTGACGACAAAATGGTAAAAAAATTCAACGACGCATTGGTGAAGATTCTAAAAAAAGCGTAAAAAAAATTGTTTTAGGCACAGACATTTGGCGGTTTAATTAATTGATAATTCAGCAAAAATTCGTTTGGTGTTTTGCCGTTTAAACCGC
>CAIVBM010000048.1 GCA_903904195.1 uncultured bacterium | reverse complement strand
GGTTGCTCCGGATTGCAGGCGCCTTGTCCGGTTTTGTGTTAGCCTTTTGGATCGGAGCCATCGTCGGGCTCTCTCTTATCATTTGTTCGAAATTCTGCGGTTCTGATTATAATATGAAAAGTGAAATTCCCTTCGCTCCATTTTTAGTTTTTGGGACTATTGCAGTATTTCTTTTTGGACTTAATTTTTTTCCATTTGGTTTTTAAGTAAAAAATGTTTTTGTAGAATATGAAAAAATTACCAAAGACACAAAAAAATAGAGGGATGACTTATATAGAACTTATCGTTGTTCTTTCTATTTTTTCGATTATGTCTTCTATTGTTCTTTTTAATTATGGAGAATTTCAAGCGAGGGTGGATATTAGGAATCTCGCTAGTAACATTGCATTAAAGGTCGTTGAGGCTCAAAAAGCATCTTTGGCGGGGAAACTCCCACCAACTGCACAGTACAGCGCGCTTTTATCTCCTTCAACATGGAAACCTTCTTTTGGAGTTTATTTTAATACTGCATCTGATGCTAATAAGAAAAGTTTTATTTATTTTACTGATTTAGACAATACCACACCTTCTCAAAATGGAATATTTGATGATTTTGGTCCAAGTTGTGTCGGAGAATGTTTAGACCAGATAACTATCACGAAAGGGAACTATATTTCAAAATTGGAAATTGTCCCCTTGGGTACGTCTTGTAGCGGCGTAGTCACCGGCACCACTACTGTCGTAAATGATCTAGGGATTCTTTTTAGACGTCCAGATTCTGGTGCTACTATAAGTACAAGTAATGCAGTTTTGTCTCCTAGCACTTTTACTTGCGCACAAATAACTATTTCTTCATCTTCATCAAATACATCAAGTTCCATAATAAAACTTTTTCCATCAGGTAGAATACAAATTAATTAAAAAATCATGAATTACGAATTACGAATTAAAAAAAATAAAAATTCTGGATTTACAATAATAGAGACGATGATATCAGTTTCTCTTTTTATAATTATTGTTACAGCTGGTATGGGCGCTCTTTTAAATGCTAATTTACTTCATCAAAAGTCTCAAAATATGCGATCTATTATGGACAATTTGAGTTTCATTATGGAAGACATGTCTAACAATCTAAGGACAGGGTACAGTTATCATTGTATTAATGGTAGTGATTTTTACGGTAGTTTAGCTACACCATTAAGTGGCACAAATTGTTGGGGAATTGCTTTTGAATATCAAAATGGTAGTCAAACTGATTCAAATGATCAATGGGTTTATTTTATAGATAACAGTGGAAAGATTTGGAAATCCACACAAGGTCCTTATGTTAATCCTCCCATCAATTATGTTCAGTTAACTCCAGACGAAGTCACTATCGATGTTGGAGCCTCAGGATTTTCTGTTTTGGGTGCAGAATCACCTAGAGCTACAGTGCCTGATTTTCAGCAACCATTTGTTACTATCAGATTGAAAGGAAAAATAACTTACAACAATACCGAAACCCCTTTTTCTTTACAAACATCAATATCACAAAGGGGAGTAGATAGATAAAATTATGAGGAAATATTTTCAACAAAAGAATAAAAAGAAAGGTTTTACGCTCGTAGAGACGCTTGTTGCTATTTCTATTTTTACGATGTCGGTGCTCGCCGTTATGACTGTTTTAGGAGGAAGTATCACTAGTACAAATTATGCTAAACAAAAAATGATAGCCTCATACTTGGCGCAAGAAGGCATAGAATACATCAGAAATATGCGTGATACGTATGTTCTCTACAGCACAGATGGTCAGACTGGTTGGAATGATTTTAATAGTAAACTCATCCCATCACCTGATACTTTATGTGCCAGCGCTGACGGATGTTTTTTTAACGCTGACGGATTAAACTATGCTGATAAATCAAAACCAATGACTAAAATTTCTTTTACCGCATGCTCTACCTCTGATTGTCAAAACGGCATGTTGGGTTATGATTCTACGACGGGTAAATATGATTTTTCTGGTACGGCCTCAGGTTTTAAAAGGAAAATAGACGTTACCACAATCAGTTCGGACGAAATCAAAATCACTTCTACTGTTTTTTGGACTCAGGGTTCGGGTAATTACAATATAACTTTTTCGGAGAATTTGTTTAATTGGGTGGAGTAATTATGATGAAAAAAATATTTAAATTTAATAATAAAGGGCCTGCCCAGTACCGAAGACACAAGTCTTCTGGTTCTGGGTTTGTAATACTTTTTGCAGTTACTATTTCAAGCATTATTTTGGCTATAGCTTTAGGTGTCGCAGATATTGCATTTAAGGAAATAAATTTTAGCACTTCAGCCAAAGAAACAAACGATGCATTTTTTGCCGCTGATGCTGGTACCGAATTTGTGCTTTTTAAGGATAAAACTTCCACAAATTATCCAATGCCTGATGCAGGTAGTTCATATTGGACAGAGACAATCCCTAGTATAAATGGTGTGTCTGGTGGCAGTTGTGCGATAGTGACTATAACAAAAGATAATACTACTACTAATCCAATAACGACCATAATATCTAAAGGATATAATGTCGGAGACAATCTATGTACTTCAAATAATCAAAATCGTGTAGAACGCGAGGTAAAAGTATCTTACTAATTCTCAAGTATGGAAAAATCTGAAGTCCAAAAAAGAATAAGTAAATTGCGAAATGAAATCGCACGACTCCGAGATGCTTATCATAATAAAAATACACCAAATGTGACTGATGAAGTTTACGATTCTCTTTCTCGTGAGTTAAAGCGTCTTTTGCAAGAATATCCAGAATTTAATGATTTAAATGCGCCTGAAAACAGAGTTGCGGGAAAACCATTAGATAAATTTGTTAAGGTGAAACACCAAACTCGGATGCTTTCGCTCAATGATGTTTTTAGTGAAGAAGAATTATTTGATTGGGAAAAAAGAATAAAAAAATTATTACCTACCTCTACTTTACAAGGAGAGGGGCGGGGGGGTGAGGTGAATTATTTTTGTGAAATTAAATTTGATGGATTAGCCATTTCATTGATTTATGAAAATGGAAAATTTGTGCGTGGGGCGACGAGGGGAGATGGTTTTATCGGTGAAGATATTACACAAAATTTGAAGACTATAAATTCTATTCCTCTATCTTTACAAAAACCATATCCCTCATATCTAGAGGTTCGCGGTGAAGCTCTTTTAAGTAAAGAAACACTTTTAAGATTAAATTCTGAAAGTGAAAAAGAGGGAAAGCCACTATTTGCCAATACTAGAAATGCAGCTGCGGGGAGTTTGCGTCAGCTTGATCCTGAACTTGCAAAAAAGAGACATTTGGATTTCGTTGCTTATGATTTAATAGAAAATTCTTCATCAGATTTGCAATTTCATTCTGATAAACACCAAATGCTTCGTAGTCTTGGATTTAAAGTAGAAAAGATAGAAGCTAAATGTGATAATTTGTCTGAAGTAATAAAATTTATAAAAAAATTTGAAAAGATTCGCCCTGATTTTCCTTTTGGTACTGATGGTATTGTGATATCTGTTGATAATTTAAAATTTCAAGATATTTTAGGAATTGTTGGAAAAGCTCCGAGGTTTATGGCAGCTTTTAAATACCCAGCTGAGAAAGCGACGACAGTGGTAAAAGATATTTTGGTAAATGTCGGACGCACAGGAGTACTCACACCACTTGCAGTTTTTGAGCCTACTTTGGTTGCTGGTTCTACAGTTTCCAAAGCAACCTTACACAATATGGATCAAATAGAAAGATTGGATTTACGCATAGGTGACACAGTGGTGATAGAAAAAGCAGGGGATGTGATTCCTAAAGTTGTAGAAGTGTTGTCAAAATTACGTACCGGTAAGGAGAAAAAATTTAAAATGCCAACGAATTGTCCTGTTTGCGGAAGTAAAGTAGAGAAGAAAGGAATAGGCTCGCCGATTCCTGAGGTTTTTTCTGGCTTTACCCTTCCCCGAGTACGGGGCGGGACCCACACCATTCAAAAACCTCAGGAACCGGCGAGCCCCTCTGTCGCATTTTATTGTTCAAATCCAAAATGCCCTGCAAAAAATGAAAGATATTTAGAACATTTTGTTTCTGTGTTTGAAATTTATGAACTGGGTCCAAAGATCTTAAGTCGTTTCAAAGACGAAGGATTGATTACAGATGCAGCGGATATTTTTACACTTACAAAAGAAGACATAGCTCCACTTGAACGTTTTGGTGAAAAGTCCGCAGAGAATATAATGAAGGAGATAGAAAATAAAAAGCACATTTCACTTTCAAGGTTCCTTTGGGCGCTAGGTATATTGCATGTAGGAGAGGAAACAGCTCGAGATTTGGCTTTACATTTTAGAACTTTAGAAAAAGTGATTCTTTCAGCTAGGCAAGGCCTAGCTGAAATAGACAGTATCGAAAATATCGGCCCAGCTGTTTCAAAAAGTATGTGTGATTTCTTTAATGATAAAAATAATTTAAATTTTATAGAAAAATTAGAGAAAAATGGTGTAGTAGTTGAAAAAGTAGAGAAAAAGAAGGCAGGAAAATTTACTGGATTAAATTTTGTTTTAACTGGCACACTTTCTACTATGTCGCGCAAAATAGCAAAAGAGAAGATTCTTAATTTAGGTGGAAAAGTAGTGGGATCTGTTTCTAAAAATACTTCTTATGTCGTAGCTGGTGCAGAACCAGGATCAAAACTTGTAACTGCTGAAAAATTAGGGGTAAAAGTGTTAAATGAAAAAGATTTTTTAAATATGTTAGGATGGTGAAGTGTTGGAGGCGTCGCATAGCGGTCTAGTGCACCACCTTGGAAAGGTGGCAGGCTCGAAAGGGTCTCGAGAGTTCAAATCTCTCCGCCTCCGCAATTTTTCGAAAAGGGTTTCCGAATGCAAAATGGGGTCGGCGCGAAGCGCCGACACTAATGAATTCCCCCCGCCGAATTCAGAATCCAAAAGGGTTTTCCACGCTCCGCGTGGCTCAAAAAGTACGGTTCGATTTAGAATTTTAAAGTTCGAACCGACTTTTTTAAACAAATGAAGATTTTCTTCATTTGTTTTCTCGTTTGCCAATTCCATATTGGATATATTGGCTTTTAGGAATTTGTCGGTAAGTTCGAACCGATTATGAGATTTTTTCTCAAAAGCTGATAATTTCTCTTT
>CAIVBM010000047.1 GCA_903904195.1 uncultured bacterium | reverse complement strand
TCTCCCAGCCCCATCCATTTGCCGGAAGAAACAAACCAGAAAAAAGCAAAAGGAAATGCCACCAATATGCCGGACAAAAAATCCCAAATTGACGGCATATGCAGATAAAAACCCACAGTGCCGGAAAAATCATTGTTGCGGAAAAAAAATAAGCCGATAAACGCAAGAACGCCAAAGACCAAAGAAAGAACATCTGGAATGATTTTATGTTTAAAATCATAGGTGGCAATAACTACAAGAATTGAGAATATGACGGCGTAATAGACATAAACGATGGAAAATGTGAAAAGAGTCGAAGAAAAAATATCCCTGAGCCTTAAAAAGAGAAATGCAAAAACCAGACCAGTCGCGAATTCCACCAGCGGGTATTGGATTGAAATTTTGGTTTTACATCCTCGGCATCTGCCCTTAAGCCCCAAGAAACTAAAGACCGGCACAAGCTCATACCAAGGGAGCTTCCTCATACAGGACATGCAGGCGCTCCTCCCACCCAGAGATTTTGCAGTATTGAGCCTGTAAATTACGACGTTTAAAAAACTCCCGATGATAAGGCCGAAACAAAAGAAAATAATTGTAAAAATGAATGTCATAATTACGGACAAGCCAAAGTTGCTCCAATAAATACAGATGAAGGAGTAGCTATTGTTTCCCCTTTGGAAACATTCGTAGAATCAACACACCAATAATTAATTGAGCCTTCTGCTGCTTTCAAAGGAATAACTGCCACCCATTGGCCCGTACTGCCCTTAGAGTTACAAAAACTGCTTCCACTGCCGGAGGCGCCAGACGCGCTGACGGCCGCCGTGAGCGCGGCACTTATTGTCGGATCGGCAAAAAAAGAACCTGATGTTGCCGCCGGACAGACATTAAAAATATTATCGACAAAAGTAGAATCATATAGGATTTCGGATTGCGCTCTGACATTAGCCATATTTGCCTTAATAGCCGCATTGGAACCCTTTGCTCGCGCTGTGTTGAGCGATGCTAAAACAACAGATGCCAAAACACCGATGATAGCGACGACAACCAACAATTCGATTAACGTAAACCCTTTCTTCATTTTCATAATAATGTTATTTTAATAAATAATATGCTTATATTGTATCACAATCCAAACAAAACAAAAAACCGCCTTTTAGGGCGGTTTTTTGTTAAAAACTATAGACTAGATTACGGACAAACAGTTAATGCACTTGCAACTGCAGAAACCTTTTCTGACTTTCCAGCTGAGTCAACACACCATGAAGTGGATGCAGCAGCCTTTAAGTTTGCTGAAACAGCGAACAAACCACCTGTAGAATCTGTAGTACCATAAACTGTAGCACCTGAAGCAGAAGAAGCAGCCTTTAAGCCAGCTTGGATTGTGGCATCAGAAAACAAGCCAGTACAACCTGCAGCAACACCTGCTGAAGTCATAGTACAAGTAACTGAAGTTCCATATGTGCTTGCATTACTATCATAGTAAAGAGCAGCTTGAGCTCTCATGTTTGCCAAGTTTGCACTGATTGCAGCATCAGAACCCTTTGATCGTGCTGTGTTTAGAGAAGCTAACACAACAGATGCCAAGATACCGATGATAGCGACGACAACCAACAATTCGATTAACGTAAAACCTTTCTTCATTTTCATAATAATTTTTCCCGCCCGAGGCGGATCAGCCTAAGGCTGAAATATTAATTAATAATTGATAATAATTTCGACTTATTTTTAATGCTTTAATTATATCATAGACTCAATAATATATAGGCAAGTTAGTTATCCACAGCTAGCTGATTCCTCCAGCAAGGTTATAAATAGGCATCAAAATAGAAACTAAGAGTATTCCCACGCCGAGACCGAGCACCACAATCATGACTGGTTCTATCAAACCCACCAATGTATCAACAGCGTCATCAACTTCTCGTTTATAAAAATCAGTTAGAGTTTTTAAAATAGTACCGAGCGAACCTGTTTCTTCTCCAACTTGTATCATCTGTATTAAAATACCCGGTATTTCTACTTTATGCTTAGCAAATGCTACAGAAAGCGCAAAACCAGACTTCACACCATTTGCTACTTCTCCCAAAAGAGCTTTGTATGTAAGACTACCGACGACTTCAGCCGTGATATCTATGGCTCTGACGATAGGAACACCAGAACTAAGCATCGTATTTAAGTTATCAGTTATTCGAGAAAGATAAAGTTTCTTGTATAGATTACCAACAGCGGGAGTAGAAAGTTTTAGTGAATCAAGATATTGTTTTCCACTCTCAGTAGTAGACATCCTCCACAACCAAATCCCGAGCAACACAAGAAATATCAAAACAAAGAACCCATAATTTATAAAAAGATTGGAAATCGCAATGATTATTTTGGTAAAAATAGGCACTTGCTGTCCAGAGTCTAAAATAATCGCAGAAAGTTTTGGAATAACTATCACGAACATAAGTATCATAACTACAAAAAATGTGACGATAACGAATGCAGGATAAATGAGAGCATTTCTGGTCTTAGAAGTAATGGAATACTGACGATCTAAATATTCTGCCAAATGTAAAAAGGTCTGATTGAGTTTTCCTGTTTCCTCACCGACTTTTACCATATTCACATAAAAATTTGAGAAAACATCTGGGTGTTTTTCTAATGCGCCCGAAATAGAAATTCCGGCTTGAAGATCGTCACTAATTATCGTCAACTTTTTACCCAAGAGTTTATTTTCAGTATTGGTCGCAAGCATTGTAAAAGCCTTGAGCGCAGAAACTTGCGCTTCAAATAAAGTAGCAATCTGACGAGAAAGGATGACCACATCTTTATTTGAAACTTTTTCAAAAAAAGTAAAGGAAAGGACAGTCTTGCTTTCTGTTTCATCTTTTATAGAAATAACCACGAGTCCCCTCCTCTGTAATCCGCTAATAGCCGCGTCTTTATTTGGCGCATCAATTTCTCCTTCTTTACTTATACCCCCAGCATCTATTGATTTATATTTGAATAGCATAATTTTTTAAATCATACGCTCTAAACCTTTTGGATTTAAGGAAAACTGATAGGCATTTTCTATCGTTATCTCTCCGGCACGCACGAGCTCCATAAGTGAATGGTTCAAATCTATCATTCCAGACTCCATTCCGGTTTCTATGACCACATCTATCTCATGTGTTCGCTTTTCACGAATCAAATTTGATACCGCACTGTTATTTAAAAGAAGTTCGTAAGCAGGAATAAGTCCACCGGCAATCCTAGGAACTAATCTTTGAGAGAAAATACCGAGAAGTGAAGCAGCGAGCTGAGTGCGAATCTGATCTTGTTGATCACCTGGGAAAGAATCTATGATTCTGTCTACGGTTTGAGATGCATTGTTGGTATGAAGTGTGGAAAGTACGAGGTGTCCTGTCTCAGCAGCCGTCACGGCAGTAGCGATGGTCTCTGGTGTACGCATTTCCCCGATCATTATTACATTTACATCCTCACGAAAGACAGACTTTAAAGCAACATGAAAATCTTTGGTATCAATACCGACTTCACGCTGATTTATGATGGATTTATTGGGAACATAGACATGCTCTATCGGATCTTCAATCGTTATGATATTGCGAGCTTGCTCGTTGTTTATCAAATCCACCATCGCAGAGAGTGTGGTGGACTTTCCCTGACCGACTGGACCAACCACAAGAAAGAAACCTTGCTTCTTTAAAGCTAGATCAGCAATGATAGGAGGTAAATGAAGTTCTGCAATAGTCTTTACTTTAGGAACTAATCTAAAAACTATACAAATCAAACCTTTTTGAAAAAAAGCATTACCACGCAAACGAGCTTCACCACGAAAATCATATGAGAAATCTGCTTCTTGATTTTCAAAAAATTTATCAATCTTTGTTTTCTCTAAGACTACACCCAAAATTCCAAGCGTGTCATTGGCAGTAAAAACAGCGTTCTTTACTAGAGGTATCAACTCTCCCGCTACACGGATAACTGGTGCGCGACCAGTACCCAAATGCAAATCAGATCCACCTTCGCGGATGACAGTCAAAATAAGTTCTTCAAGTTTTTTCTTATAATCCATAATTTCTTATTTGGAAACTTTGGAATTCTTCTCTAAGATACTTTTCACCTGATTGATCACTTCTACCGGAGTAGAATTCGCCTTTATAATATAACCCGCAACGCCATAGCTATTACCCCTATCGATGTCTGCTTGTTGGCTCTTGTTGGACAAAATTATCTTTATAGAATCTGTGGATATTTTTTCATTTCTCATTTTTTCTAACATTTCAAAACCGTCCATCTCAGGCATAATAATGTCTAACAATATAATAACGGGATTCAATCCACCTTTTAGTTTCTCTACAGCCTGAACTCCTGAAACAGCCGTGTAAACCTCAAAATTATTCTGGCTGAATTTGAGCGCATACATATCCAAAAGGAAACTATCATCATCTACTATTAAAATTTTAATTTTTTCTCTTTCCATAAACTTTTTAAACTTATACCCTTAATAATACCATAAAACGACCTCGGACTGAATGCCATGTGGACAACTCCATCATTCGTTCTCGTTTGTAAAATTATACACCTCTGAAAAAGGAATAATACCCTTTACTGATTTGATCATAGCGTCTTCTTTCATCATTAACATACCATGTTTTCGAGCTACCTTGTATATCTCACCATTGGTAGGGCTTTTTAAAATAACATTTTGCATTTCCTTGTCTACTTTAAACATTTCAAAAACAGCGACACGACCTTTAGTACCAGAAGGACATTCGTTTGACGGAACAGTCTCATACATTTGTCCATTATCAATGCCTATTTCCTTTCTAAATTCAGTTGGTAAATCCTTCATCTGCTCTTCAATCTGTATCTTAACACTCTCATCCATAGGAACGAGCTTCCTTGAAGAAGGACAAGTCGTCCTCGCTAGACGCTGAGCGATAGATAAGATAAGTGTCGGCGCAATCAAATAAGGATCAACACCCATATCTACAAGACGAGGAACTGCTCCGATGGCATTGTTTGTGTGAAGCGTTGAAATCACGAGGTGTCCGGTCAAAGCAGCCTGAATAGCAAGCTGGGCTGTTTCCTTATCGCGTATTTCTCCCACCATTATTATGTCTGGGTCCTGACGCAAAATAGAACGAAGTCCAGAAGCAAAAGTATATCCTATTTCTGGCATCATCTGAGACTGGTTTATATCTGGCATATGATATTCCACTGGGTCTTCTAATGAGACGATGTTGCTTTTCTCTTTATCTAACTCATTCATCATAGAATACAATGTCGTGGATTTTCCGGATCCTGTCGGACCAGTAATCAAGATGAGTCCGTAAGGTCTTTTTAAAGCTTCCTTCACCATATTTAAATTTGTATCCGACAAGCCGAGCTGATCTATAGACTTAACACCCTTTTCGGCATCAAGTATACGCATAACTATTTTTTCACCATAATATGCCGGCATAGTAGAGACACGAAAATCGATCTTGCGTCCATCAATATTTGCGCTAAAACTTCCGTCTTGAGGCTTTCTCTTTTCATCAAGACGTAACTTGGCAAGGATTTTAATACGAGCCACGATTCCACTGTATACATTTGGTGGCAAAACTATACTGGTGTGCAAAATACCATCCACACGAAAACGCACTTTGACTTTTTCTCCAGTAAATTCTATGTGAATATCAGAAGCCTCTCCTTCTAGAGCATTACGCAAAATCACAGCGACTATCTTTATGACCGGCGCATCTTCCACTATCTTTGCCTCCTCTCCTGCTTTCGTATTTTTTATTTCTTTACTTAAATTTTCTTCATTTAAACTTTTTACCTCGTCTTCTTTTATCTCATCGAGCGCTTCTTTTACTTGGCTTCCTATACCTCTATAAGACTCCATGATTATTTCATAATCACTTTTTGAAATAAGAAATATTTTAAATGGAATACCGAGCTTGGCAGAGATAAACTGAAGAGCGCTTTGCGCTTGCATGTCTTCTCCATCTGTGACACCAACATTTAACACTCCTTCGGCAAGTTCAAGAGGAACGAAATGATAATGTGCTGCCGAATCTTCTGAAATATATTTCAAAGCATCAAACGAGATGGCTTCTTTATTTACTTTCTTGGTTGGCATCTGTAAATACTGTCCTTTTATTTCGAGAATTTTTTCTTCTGTTATTCCGGACTCTATCAAGGCCTGATCTATGTCTCCATTAAATTTATCTTTCGCTCGTGTTTTTATATCACCAACTTGGCTTTTTTCAATAATTCCTTGTTTTGTAAGTTCTTCTAAAAAACTCATAATTGAGCTAGTGGGTTACTGGGTTCTGTGTTACAGGCGTTGTCGCAGATGTTGATGTGTCATTTCCAATCGGAGCAAATGGATTTGGTCTTCCTTCGGTTCCATCGGGTGTGAGAGAAATACTGGAATCATGTAGGTTGATAAATGCAGGATCTTTAAAAATAGAATCATCTAGTTTTATACTTTTAACACCCAAAAGTAATGTTAAAAAATCTTGAGTAATAGCTGTTTTATCATCTCCGGTAGTCGTGCTTGGCACTACTGACGAAGATGTAGAAGAAGAAACGAGCGCTGCTACAGGAGGATTTGCTTTTGTATAAAAAACATACATCAACACGAGAACAATCCCGATGCCTAGATATATTAATATGTTTTTTATGTTTTTCATTTTTTATATTATTCTTTTTGTTTGAATTTTAATTTTTCAACCAATAAGTTTTAATCTCAAAATCATATTTATAAGTTGGTGTGGCAGAGACTGAACCAGTCGTCGTAACAGAGGAGAATTGAACAGATGATATGTCTACGATTCTAAGATTGTTTTCCAAATCTTTTGTGAAATTAAGGAAATTACTATAAGTACCAATAGTTGAAAACGATAAATTCCAAACACCATAATCTTTAACTGGTGTATTGGCTCCTGTCCCTCCGACTGCTACAGGTGTGATAACGGATGTAGTATTTTTTGTAGCATCAGAAGAAGATGTGGAATTATATTTAACATCTTTTAATACCATTCCATATGGCTTCGCAATCTGACCTATCTCAAGAATTAAACGTATATTATCTATGCTTGATGGTAAAAGTTTTTGAATCTTTGCCAAATCACTTGTACTAATAGCATTTTTTACTTTAGTCAATTTGTCTCGTTCATCTCCAAGAGCTTTGGAATTTGAAAGAGCTTCATCATAAGAAGAAACTTGCGCATTTAATGTGGTAATACCCGGAGAAAGAGGATCCGTAGAATTATAAAGCGGATTAGTGATCATGAAAAAAGTGACGATACTGATTGCTATTAGAAAAATTGGGGTAATAAATCGCATCATAAAATTAACTTTGTGTTAAAAGATTTTGTTTGTAATCAACAAATGATGGATCGACGAAAAATTCTAAATCAAAAATAACATTGCCTTTATCATCAAGCGAAAGATTAGAAAAAACTGGATTAATGAAATGTTTACCTTCATCTTTGGTACCAAAAAGATCAGACTGTAAAGCGAGCGAAGCATAAGCATCGTATGCGCCGTAACTAGCAGCTTGACCACTTATCTTTACATCTATTTTTGCATCTTTTTCTGTTCCGAGCTCATAGCTAAATTTTGTAAAACGAACAGACTTCATGGTAATAGCAGAAAGAGCTTTAAAGATAGGTGTGACGACTATGTGGTGAGATAATATATCACTAGCGGAGCTCAAACGTCTACCCAATAATTTAAGTTCTGCAATTTTATCAGGTTCAAAACTTCCCTTTGCCAACTCTAACTGACTACCCATGTCTGCTATCTTTGTGACCAAAGAATTTTTATAAAAATAAAGACCACCAGTAGCAATCAAGACTGTGAATAAAATAAATATAGAAATAACAGTGAAAAATCCAATAGACTGCACAGGCGCTGTGCGTTCTTCTATTATTGGTTTTTTGGGAATAAATGATGTTTGAAAATTTTGCTCCATCATACTTAATTATATTACAAAAAAGCAAATAGCAAAAGCATATTGTGTATAACTTCGACTTAAATCCACCTTGCCCTGCTAGAATCCCCTCAATATCCATCCCTCAATACATCCACCCCGCCCTAAAGGGCACCCCTCAAGAGGGGAATAATTCCAATTCAGATTTTCTTTTACTTATTGTTTCTAGTACAAAATTATAAACAGCTCCTAAATTTTTCTTCACATCTATATCAAGTATTCTAATTACTTGTAAATTTAAGTCTTTCATAAAAGCGTCTCTTTCAGCGTCATATTCTAATTTGTCATCATGGCTTGATCCATCTATTTCAAAAACCAAACCCAGTTCGGGAATAAAAAAATCAACAATGTAATTGCCTATTACAACTTGCCTATCCATGTCAAAACCAAATTTATTTTTATCTTTGAAAATTTTCCAAAATAAAACTTCGGATAAATTACCCGCTTTTCTTAAATCTCTTGCTCTGTCGGTCAAAAGTTTATTTTTAGGAATCTCCCAATACGGATACAAAGATTTTGGATTCCAGAATGATTCCCCTCCTTTTGATTTTTTTGAATTTATTCCCCTCTTGAGGGGTGGCACTTGTGCCGGGGTGGATGATTGTTTCTTAAGCATCTAATTATTTTAACCCAAGAAGAATCATTCTCGCTAATTTCTAGATCAAATGCGCTCGTTCTCGTATTCTTCTAATATATTCGTTAAAACCTTCTATATCTTTTTCACTTTCAATATTTGTTTTTATATGAAAATAATCAACTCCATATAATTCTTGCAAGAATCTAACCGGAATTTCTTCCATTGGATTTATGATCGCAAGGTCGCTAATAGAATTATCTCTTTTCGCTCTCTTTAAAACATCTTCTGTTATTTTTCTCAGATGAAAAAGTTCAATATTGGAAAGATTCTCCACACCGAAGGAATCCTTCAAGACCTCAATCGCTTCTTTAAATCGATAATTCACATCATACGTAGAACTCTCTCTCTTCTTTTTTGAAATTAGGTTCTTCCATAATTATTTTTTTGAATTTATTCCCCTCTTGAGGGGTGGCTTTTGTAATCAAAAGACGGGGTGGATGATTTTTTACTGCAATTTACGCAGTGCGAGGCCGAGTGCGACGGCGAATTCGGGGCCCATAGACTCTAAAACCTTTTCCAAAAACTCTGGAGCATTGACTTTGGAGAACGGATGACCTATTTCTATCTCTGCTCGGAAATTATTTGCTGCAACTTCAGGAAGCCCTTTCAAAAGAGCTCCACCACCTGTAAATATTACTTTGCTTATAGTCCTGCTGTACTTTCTCTCGTATTCTAAAAGCACGTTATTAGTTTCAGAAAAAATATAATCAGTATGTATTTTGATAATATCAATCAAACTCTTTTCTGCTGGATTTCCAAAAAGACCAAAATCTTTCTTCATCTTTTCTGCTTCGGAAAAAGGAATA
>CAIVBM010000046.1 GCA_903904195.1 uncultured bacterium | reverse complement strand
GAGTATATGCCAAGTATAATTATAAGTCAAGCGCAAAAATGCCCCATTTAAGGGGCATTTTAAAAGACTTTTCGAAGGTTATTTCCCCTTCTTTGGTTTCTTCTTTTCTTTTCTGTGTCCATCTCCTTTTGCCATAAATATAATTGATTAAAATTGATAATATCTAATGTGAACCTGCAGCTTTAGAAACCCAATATAAAACTAAGAAAATCCAAAATGCAAGATTCTGTAAAAACCATTTGTTGTAATCTGGACTAAGTGCAAAAAATATAATCACTACGAGATATATTGCAAGTATCCAAACCATAGTTTGTAAAGAATTATGTGGCACAGTTTTTTCTTAACTTAATAATTATTTCATTGCCTCGGCATCAGCCTTACTCATAAACTTGAACTGATTGCCTCCGCACACAGCACACTGACCCTTTGCAGAATATCTGCCGTTCTTTTCTTCTACCTTCGGATTCGTCATCGTCTGCATTGTCGGCTTGTTATTCGCATCTCTACACTTCATACACAAAGCTTTTAAATCTGCCATGTTATTTATTATATTAAACTATTAATACTTCTATTCTAGCACATTTTTACTTTTTTATCATTGCGTAGCAATCTTGCCCAAAAGCAAACCAAATAAATTATAGAAATCCTGTTGCACTTCATTTTGATCTTTAGCATTGGTAAATTTTGTCCAAGAATCAAATATGTCCTTGTCATTTAAGGCTCTGACGGAATTCTCTAATTGCAATCTATCGTCAAAACTGACCGTCTTGCCTCCTTTTAATACTTTATTAAGGAAAAGCTCAGCAAAAGCCAAAACTTTAGTATTTGCCTGCTGGCTAGTAATGATATTTTCATCATTTTTTAATTTTACCAGAGAAAATACGTACATTACTCCGAAAAAGATAGAGATGATGACTAAGATGACGATTATTATGGTTGTAGTTTTATTTGTATTTTGCATTTTGATTAATATTATTTGATAAAGTTTATAAAATTTATTTTTCCTGTCCCGTAGCGAGCTACGCTCTGCTACTGGGATTCATAATTTTTTTCTTCGACGAATTGTAAAAATGATTGCAATATAAATTAACACCACAGAGATTATCCCGAGCAAAATATTTTGCACACTAAACAAGTTTACAAATGACCATTCCTGCCTCATCTCTATATTCATAAAGACACCCTTGCTTTCCTCCACTTTGAACGGAGCATTTTGATAATCAGAATATGACGGAGCAGTTACCTTTAGATAATACATACCTGGAGGGACGAGGAAGGCATAACGTCCGGTGACATCGGTAGTCTGCGGATTGGTCTGACGGAAATCATTTGCAGGCCAGAGCTCGTAAGCCTTGGTTTTTGGATTTAACCAAAAGATAGAAACATCAGCTCCAGTAATACGAAACTCTCCACTATTTAATTTTTGGAAAATATATCCTTCGGGATCTACCACCACCATCATACTGATTTGTTTTGGAGTCTTTCCTGTATCTTTGTAATTAACGACAGTTCTGAGTTCATATTTACCTGTAGCTGCTGGAGATGCAACATCAGCAGTCCAAACTCCATTACCTGTATCCTTAAAGAAGAATTTATTTAAGACAAGGTCAGTATTTGGTCCTACAGTGCCAGTCAACTCGTCCGCATAGAGAGCATCAGCCGTGAGAGCCTTCCCGAAGGACAGTCCTCCGTGGGAGGACTGTCCTTCTGCGGTGGTGTTTGATTTAAATATGAGATAACCAATGACACTTTTAGCTGACTGCTCTGGTTTGACTACGAATTTAAGATTTTGACCTTGGATAGTATTGAGCGTCTGCAAAGCTAAACCATTGTTATCAATAGAAAGTTTTACATTTAAGTCAATCTTTTCATCAGCTGTTCTGACGAAAACTAGATCAGTCGGAAGTTTTTGACTTTGAGCTACAGAAAGTTGAGAAACCGGAACAGTTTGTATAGCCAAAGATTGAGAAGACAAATTTGTATTTACATTCACTTCTGGCAGATTTGATCCATTAGAAGACGGATTTGTATTTACAGCTACAGAAGGCAAAGATACAGTTTCGCCCAAGTTTGGCAAAGAAATTTCTGCCGAAACTAAACTAGAAGCATCGCTCATTTTGTTTACTCCGACTTTTTCCAAAGTCTGACTAACTTGAGGGAACTTATTTACGATAGACTGGAAATCTTTTGGCAAATCAGAAAATACAAAGTCTTTCATGCTAGCAGGGACGACGATCTTCCATTTATCTTGGAAAGAATTTTGAGCTACAGAAGGAACAGAAACATTGATCGGAGGATAACTGATATTTTCTTCAGTTGAAGCAGGTTTTAGAGCATTGATGATATCGCTCACAGTATTAGTGATATTTTTAGTTACTTCAGTAATAAGTGGAACTGCATTGAGAGTAATATGGGAAGAAATGACAGGAGAAGAGCCACCCTGATTGTCTAAGAATTTAGCATAGACAGTGTAACTAGCATCCCCACAGGTAGTCTGACTACCACAGAGATTAAATACTGTAGGCGAAACTGAAGAATATGGAACAGTAATTGCATTATAAAAGTCTGGGTTGGTGGCGAGGGTGACAGCAGTAGGATATGCAGAAGAAGAGAAGCTTAGATTTACTACCCTGTTATCAGTTGAACCCGCTCCTCCATTTATAGATAAAGTATAAGTATTTTGTGAAGGGGTCACAGGAGTAGGAGTGTTTCCTCCACCGCCACCACCTCCGCCTGATGCTCCGAGATAAGTGTAAGAGATATGTGTAGCTGAGCCACTCGTGTCTTTGTTGCCATATGAATCAAGACATGCGAGATATGCATTTTTTGTCCCATAAGCTCCTAGGTCAGGAGTGACACAAGACATCTGAATACCATTTGTCACAGAACAGTCAGAT
>CAIVBM010000045.1 GCA_903904195.1 uncultured bacterium | reverse complement strand
ATATTAATAATAATTTATAATTTTATTTTTCTTCCTTTTTCTCAGCTTTAACCTTTTTTTCTTTTACAACTTTTTCTTTCTTTTCATCTGTTTGTTCAGATGTTTCGTCACCTTTGATGTCTATCCTCCATCCGGTAAGCTTGGCTGCTAGGCGTACGTTTTGTCCACCTTTACCGATAGCTAGTGATAATTGGTCTTCAGCTACTTTTATTGTAGCTTTATGTTCTTCATTATCAAGTTCTATAGAAAGAACTTTTGCTGGAGAGATAGAATTTGAAACAAAAACTTTTGGATCTTCTGACCAAGGAATAATATCTATCTTTTCACCCCCTAATTCTTGGGTGACAGTGTTTACTCTGGTACCTTTTTGTCCGACACATGAGCCGATAGCATCAATGTGTTCGTCATTTGAAAATACTGCGATTTTTGATCTTGATCCTGCTTCTCTGGCTGTAGATTTTATTTCTACGATTCCGCTCTGGATTTCAGGAGCTTCTATAGCAAAAAGCTTTTCTATAAATTTAGGATGTGTGCGAGAAAGACGGAGGTTGATGCCTCTTGGTGTGTCTTCTACTGAGTAAAGATAAGCCTTTATTCTTTGTCCTCTCTGGAAGAATTCTCCTGGAATTTGTTCTTCTACTGGCAATATACCTGTAGCGCGATTGAAATCAACGTAAACGTTTCCTCTTTCAACTTTTTGCACTATGCCTCCGATGACTTCTTTTTCTTTTGTTCCATACTCATCAATGATGGATGTGCGTTCTGCCTCACGAATCTTTTGGATTATGACTTGTTTTGCAGTTTGGGCAGCGATACGTCCGTAATCATCTTTTGCTTCTAATGGGAATATGATTTCATCGTTTAGTTCTACACCTTTTTTTATTTTTTTTGCGTCTTCTAAAAGAATGTGATGTTCAGGATTAAAGTGAACTCGTTCATCACCTTCTTCTTTTTCTATTCCTATTTTATTTATTATTGCGATAGTTTCATCAACTACGATTTTTACTTGATAGAAATCAGTCTTTCCAGTTTCCAAGTCAAATTTAGCTCGGATTATCTGCCCTTTCTTGCCGTAGTCTTTTTTGTAAGCAGCAGCCATTGCTTGTTCTATGGCTTCCAATATTTTATCTTTTGGAATTTTTCTTTCTTCTTCTAGTTGCTCTAACGCTGATTTAAATGTTTTTAAGTCTAACATGTTGATTTATATGCGTTTTTTTAATAAAAAAGCCCTGTTGCGACAGGACTCATACATCAAAACAATATCACAAAATAAGTTTTAGCGCAACTTTTTTTATAAACTCTCACCTACCTGCAGGGTAGTGAGCTTTGCTCTACCGCCCTGTTGATAAGTTGTGTTGTGGCAGTTTTTTGCAAGGAGTATAATTAGACCATGAAAACTTATTTTACTAAAATCGTTTTTGTTTTTGCATTTTCTCTTTTTATTATTTTTCCTTTTGTGGTTTTTGCCGGAACTGAACACAACATGTCTGGTTGGGCATGGTCATCAAATATCGGTTGGATAAGTTTTAATTCTACAGATACTAGTAGCACCATAGATTATGGTGTAAGTAAAAATTCTGACGGTACACTCGTAGGATATGCTTGGTCATCAAGTGTTGGCTGGATAAAATTCGGTGGACTTTCTGGTTTTCCATCAGGAACAGGTACACAAGCCCAGAATGCGAATATAAATGGTACTAATCTAAAAGGATGGGCACGAGCATGTAGTGGTACGATAAATAATGATTGTAATTCTGCATCAAGGACTGATGGCTGGGATGGATGGATTTCTCTTTCCGGTGCAACATATGGCATAAATTATAGCGGTAATGGATTTACGGGTCTTGCTTGGGGTAGTGATGTTTTGGGTTGGCTTAGTTTCTATAATGTTATTACTGGTCCTTCTTCTAATTGTCAAAATGGTGCAAATAATTCTCCTGATTGTAATGTATGTACAACTCCATTTATTTGGGACACTGCCTCATCATCATGTATTTCTCCATCTGTTCCCGCTGTTACAATCACAGCTGATCCAAATTCAGGCACAGTAAATGATAATGTTAATCCTAAACTTACTTGGAGTGCTACAAATAATCCTACATCTTGTACTGCAAGTGGAAGTTGGTCAGGAACAAAAGCAGTAAGTGGAACAGACGTATCACAAGGAGTGCTTACGACAGAGGGAACATATACATATACCTTAACTTGTTCAAATGTTAATGGGGCAGGATCTCCAACGAGTGCAATAGTGACGATAAGTCCTGTTGGTACTGATGTTTCTGGCGTTTGTGGTACAACTCATTACCTTTGTTCTGCGGGAACAAGTACGCATAAAACAAGCAGACCAAGTAGATGGACATGGATATGCGCTGGTTCGGGTAATGGTACAGATTCCTTGTTGTGTTCAGAGAATAAAACTCCTATATATATCCAAAATTAAAATTCTCCTCTTGAGGAGTACCCTTTAGGGGGAGGTGGATGAATTTTCCACCCCGTCTTTTGATTACAAAATCCACCTCTCAAGAGGGGAATAAACACAAATTGTAATTTTTTGATATACTATATGTATGCAAATAGATGAGGAACAGTTGAAGAAACATATTTTAGATTCAGGGCTTGTTTCTCGTTCTGATTTTAATGAGTCTGAAAAAAAAGCTGAATCAAAAAAACAAAAAATCGGAAATATTTTACTTTCTGAAGGTAAAATTTCTGAGTCAGATCTAAAAAGAACAGAAGCTTTTGTTTTAGGAATACCATTCGTAAATTTAGCTAATGAAAAGATTGATTTTTCTGTTCTCTCTTTGATTCCTGAGCCAATCGCTCGCAATGATAATATCGTTGCTTATAAAAAAGTTGATAACACCCTTGAGGTGGCGATGCTAGATGTGGACGATTTGCCTGTTATTGATTTTATAAAAAAACGTTCTGGACTTAAAATTTTACCTAGACTTACTGACACTTTTTCTATCAAAGCCGTACTTGTGCAATACAGAAAAAGCTTACAAGCTGAGTTTCAGAATATTATTCAAAAAGAATCTAATAGTTTTGAAACTTCTCCAAATGAAGAAGGTGAAAAATCTGAAAAAGAACTCAAAGAAATGGCGGAGGATCTACCAGTTGTGAAGATCGTTGATTCTCTTATTGATCATGCCATTTTGCAAAATGCTTCAGATATCCATATAGAACCAGGAGAAAAAGACCTTACCGTGCGTTATAGAATAGACGGTATTTTACATGACGCCATGGTGCTGGATAAAAATGCTGGTGCCGGGATAACTGCTCGCATCAAGGTTTTGTCTAATTTAAAACTTGATGAAAAAAGATTACCTCAAGACGGAAGATTTAAAAAAGAACAAGATGGAGAAAAGATTTCTTTCCGTGTTTCCACACTGCCTACTTTCTTTGGAGAAAAAACAGTAATGAGAATCTTGAAAGAAAATGCGCATGGATTTTCTCTTGAGTCACTTGGCTTTCATGGTGAAGGATTAGAGCGAATACATAATTCTTTAACTCAAAAGACAGGAATGGTTCTAGCCACAGGTCCTACAGGTAGCGGAAAGACGACGACACTTTATACGATGCTAGATATTCTAAATAAACCTGAAGTAAATATTTCTACCGTTGAGGATCCTATTGAGTATCAGATGCCTAGAGTTAATCAGACTCAAGTAAAGCCCGAGATAGGTCTGTCTTTTGCTAATGGACTTCGTTCGCTCCTTCGCCAAGACCCAGATATAATAATGGTGGGAGAAATCCGAGATAGAGAAACAGCTGGACTTGCGGTCAACGCATCGCTCACTGGCCACCTCGTGTTGTCTACTATCCACACGAACAGTGCTGCTGGTGCGATACCTAGATTGATAGATATGGGTGTTGAACCTTTCCTTATTACAGCGACAGTAAAGACAATCATCGCACAGAGATTGGTGCGTAGACTTACTCCAAACAAGGAAAAGTATTTTCTTTCTCCCGCCGAAATAAAAAGTCTTGCAAAAATCGTGGATTTAGATCGTATGCTTGGTTTATTAAAAGATGAAAAAATAGTCGGCGCAAAGGATACTTGGGATAAAATTCCTTTTTATAGAGCAGTAAAGAGCGCAGAATACGAAGACGGATATTTGGGTCGTGTCGGTATGCATGAAGTTTTAAAAGTCACTTCCACTATTAAGGAAATGATTATTTCTGGAAAATCTCAAGATGATATAGAAATCCAAGCAAAAAAAGAGGGAATGATGACAATGCTAGAAGATGGAGTTTATCAAACAGTATTGGGTGTGACTACTTTAGAAGAAGTGTTCCGTGTGGTTTCAGAATAGTAGGTTGTGGGGCTTTTGTAAAACACTATGCTTTTTATATATAAAGCAAAATTAAAAGAGGGTGGAATAATGGAAGGCGTTCAATATGCAAAAGATCGTTTTGCTCTTGCACATGATTTGCGTTCTATGGGAAGTATTCCTTTATCAATTACCGAAAAGGGTGAAGGTTTTTTAGATAAATTATCGGGGTTCACTGGTATTTTTTCTAAAGTGAAAGTAAATGAGCAGATTATTTTAACAAAAAATTTAAGTGGGATGCTCAGGGCTGGGCTTTCATTATATAGAGCATTATCAGTTTTAAAAAAACAAACCAAAAATCCAAAGCTTGATAATATTTTGACGTCTCTTTCTGGTGATATAAATTCTGGTGAGACATTATCATCTGGGCTTTCAAAATTTCCTGATGTTTTTTCAAAACTTTTTATATCAATGACAAAAGCAGGGGAGGAATCTGGAAATCTTGCAGATGCGCTTTCTGATATCGGAGCAAACTTGGAAAAATCACATTCATTAACTAAAAAAATAACCGGTGCTCTTATTTATCCAGGAATTATTTTCTCTGCGATGATTGTGATTGGTATTTTAATGTTTGCTTTCGTGGTGCCGACTTTGGCTAGCACCTTCAAAGAACTTGGAGTTGATTTACCTTTTGCTACTCAAGTTCTCATTTTCTTTGGTAATTTCTTTTCAAATAATTTATTGTTAACTTTTGTCTTATTATTTTGTATTGTTGGTGGATTATATCTTTTCTTTCGTGCTAAATTTATGGGCAAGTATATTGATTATATAGTTGTGAGGCTTCCTATTATCGGAAATTTAGCGAAAGAATTAAATACTGCTCGTACTGCTCGTACGATGTCTTCTTTATTACTTGCAGGAGTTTCTATAACTCGTGCAGTGGAGATAACTGAAGATATAGTTCAGAATATTTATTACAAAGAGATTTTAGATGAAGCAAAAGTTGGCATAGAAAAAGGTGCCCCATTTTCGGAAGCTTTTTGTGCGCACGAGGATCTCTATCCTGTGATGATGTCGGAAATGATTCAAGTCGGAGAAGAGACAGGAAAGTTGTCTGAAATGCTTTTGGAAGTCGCCTTGTTTTATGAAGCAGAAATTGAAAATAAAACTAAAAATCTTTCCACAATTATTGAGCCAGTTTTGATGCTTGTCATCGGTGGAGCTGTTGGTTTCTTTGCTATTTCTATGATTTCACCTCTTTACTCAATACTAGGTAGTATAAATTAAAATGAATCATTATAAACGAGGCATGACAGCAGTAGAAATAATGGTAGTGATTGCTGTGCTTGGCGTTTTACTGATGATTGTAATTCCTCAATTTTCAAATATCAGAGAGAATCAAGTTCTCAAGTCCACCGTTGCAGATGTTCTGTCTTCTATAGACAAAGCGCGCGCAGAGACTCTTTCTTCTCTTAATTCTTCACAATACGGTGTGTATTTTCAATCAGATAAAATAGTAATTTTTAAGGGGACAAGCTATTCTGCTCTTGATACGACAAATAATGAAATTACCAGTATTACAGCACCGGCAAATATCTCTAATATTTCTCTCTTAAACAGTGGAAGTAATGTTTATTTTAATCGTCTTACTGGTGCGCCAAACACTACTGGCACAGTTACTATTTCTTCTACTCATTATTCTAAAATTGTTACAATATATGCGACTGGTGTTGTGAGCTCAAATTAAGTAAATGAAAAAAACAAACAAAATTCGTGGATTTATGGCAGTTGAAGTACTCGTGGCTATTTCAATCATTTCTGTTTCTATTTTAGCTATGACAGCAGTTGCTCAAAAGTCTATTTATGTTTCTAGTCAGGCTTTTCATTCCACACAAGCAGATTTCTTGTTAGAAGAAGGTGTTGAAGCAGTTCGTATAGTACGCGATAATGCTTGGAGTAATATTTCTAGTTTAACATCTGGGACAACTTATTATCCAAAATTTTCTTCAGGCACATGGAGTTTGACTACTACATCTAGTGACGGTGTTGTGGGGATTTTTGCTCGAAGTCTAACTATTGCTAATGTAAATCGTGACAATACCACAAAAGATATAGTTACATCTGGGGGCACCGTTGATAACGGGACAAAATTAGTTACTGTTACTGTGTCCTGGAAGGAGGGGGGAGTTTTAGTTTCAAAGACCTTACAATTTTATATATTAAATATATTCTCATAATGAAAATTTTTATGAAAAAAAATAAAAAAAGTGGTTCTACGGTTCTGGAGCTTCTTTTTTATATTGCTCTTTTTTCAGTTATGTCTTTGGTTGTGATAAATTCTATGATTACGATGACTAAATCATTTAAAGAAACTACCATTCAAGCAGAGCTGACTTTAAGTGGGGCCGTGATGGAAAGGTTGTCGCGAGAGATTCGTCAAGCAAACAGTATTACTTCTATTAGTACGAGTGATTTAGTGTTAAACACTGGTACAAATAAAACCATAGAATTTTTGCTTTCAGGTTTAAACCTACAACTTATTGAAAATAGTGTTTTAACAGGAAATCTAAACCCTCAAAATATATCAATAAATAACCTTGTTTTTACAAAGGTAAATACCTTAAAAAGTCAGGCAGTGAAAGTATCTTTTACCATTAAGTCAAATGATGATGTTTTGGCTCGCACTTATGATTTTTACGATACAATAGTTTTGAGAGGAAGTTACTAAAAGTTATAAAGAAAAAATGAAGAAAAAAATAAAAATAAATAATCAATCAGGTGCAGCGATGTTGATATCGGTTGTTTTTTTTCTTTTTATTTCTTTAGCAATAATTTCTGGTCTTGTGGGACCTTCTGTACGAGAATTTAGAAACGCTAGCGCAAATTTAAATTCAAAAAAATCATATTTCTTGGCTGAATCAGGAAGTGAAGATGCTATATATAGAATATTAAATAATATGACAATAGGTAGTAGTGAAACGCTTACCCTGGGCTCTAATTCTGCAACGACAAATATTTCTACTTCTTTTGGTAACAGTAAGCAAATCACTTCTCTCGGAGATGTGGGAAGTTTACAAAGGAAAACAAGTGTTGCTCTGCAGGCTGGTGCTGGAGTTGGATTTAATTATGGTATTCAATCAGATAGTGGGGGTTTTGTTTTGTCTGGAGGTTCAACGATAAATGGAAATGTTTATTCAAATGGAAATATCCAAGCTTCAAGTGGTGTACATATTACAGGAACCGCTGTCGCTGCTGGTACTGCTTCATTTATTGGAGATGGAGTAGGTAATCCTTATACTGGCACAGTGGTTGTCGGTTCTAACGGAACAGGAGATGCTTGGGCATACAATGTAATTGGTGGAAGTGTTGCTGGTAATCTGTATTGTCAGGTTGGAAATAAAAATAATAAAGTGTGCAATACTTCTAAAGGTATTCCTCCTGTTCAGCCTATGCCATTTACAGATGATGATATAACAGCTTGGAAAACTGCAGCTGCTGCTGGTGGAACAATAACTGGGTCAACTCAATGCCCTGGTGGTTATAGTGGAGGTAATTGCACTGTTGATTATCATGATGCAACTTTTGGTCCAGGTAAAATAAATGGAAATCTAATAGTGAATGGAGGGGGAACTCTTACATTGACTGGGACTGTTTGGGTGGTAGGAACCATAACTATTACTGGCGGAGGTAATATCAATCTTCCTGCAGGTTATGCATTAAATAGTGAAACTATTATTTCAGATAACACAGTTACTATAAATGGTGGAGGGTCTCTCGGTTCTGGAAATCCAAATAGTTATTTGTTCGTTGTTTCAACGAGTACTAGTGCGAGGGCTATTAGTGTCACTGGCGGAGCAGGGGCTATAGCAGTAGATGCTCAAAATGGAACAGTCGTTTTGAGTGGTGGTGCTTCTTTAAATGCGGCAGTCGGGGAAACCGTCACAGCAACAGGGGGAACGAATATCACTTATCAACAAGGTTTAGCTAGTCCAAGTTTCCAGAGCGGTCCATCGGGTGGATGGGTCGTAGGTACTTGGGGTGAAACGCAATAAAATATCATATTGTGATATACTTTTCTCATGTCAAAAAAGATGATCATAGCCAATTGGAAAATGAATCCGCTTACTTCCAAAGAAGCGGAAAAATTGTTTACTGGTGTAGCTAAAGAAGTTTCCACTATAAAAAAAACGGAAATTGCTATCTGTCCGCCATCTATTTATTTGGATATATTAAAGAAAATAAGAACGAGTAAAATAAAACTCGGTGCGCAGGATGCATTTTATGGCGACATGGGCGCGTTCACGGGTGAAGTTTCAGCCCAAATGCTTTACAATATCGGGGCCAAATATGTTATTTTAGGTCACTCGGAAAGACGCGCGCAAGGGGAAACGAATGTATTTATAAATAAAAAAATAAAATCAGCGCTTGATGCTTCGCTCATTCCCATACTCTGCGTGGGGGAAAATATTCGCGATGAAAATCATGGTTATTTCAACTTGGTCAAAATGCAATTGGAAGAATGCTTGTCCGGAATTTCCAAAAATTCTGTTTCGAAAATTATCATTGCCTACGAACCTGTTTGGGCGATTTCAACTACCGTAAATCGCAAAGACGCAACTTCTGCCGATTCTCTTGAGATGGCTATTTTTATAAGAAAAATACTTTCCGATAAATTTGGACCGGAGGCATCAAAGATGAGGATTATTTATGGCGGTTCCGTTAATGAAAAAGATTGCGCTGATTTTTTGAAAAACGGAGGAGTTGACGGACTGCTTGCCGGTCGTGCCAGCCTCGATGCTAAAAAGTTTGTGGAGATAATTAAAATATGCGAAGCATCAAGCAAATAAAAAATATAGAAGGTAAAACAGCTCTAGTGAGGGTGGATTTCAATGTGCCTATAAAAAACGGGCAGGTGGAAGATGATTTTAGAATTCGAGCCGCCTTACCGACGATAAATTTTTTGCTCGAAAAAGGCGCAAAAATTATTTTAATCACTCACCTCGGCAAAGATGGCACTGAAAGCCTCGAGCCGGTGATTAACCGTTTTTTTGAAATATCGAAAATAGCCAAAGATAAAATTACTTTTTTTGAAAACGTCAGAAAATTCCCCGGCGAAGCCGAAAATGATCCGGCTTTTGCCGAAAAGCTTTCAAAGCTCGGCGATATTTATGTAAACGATGCTTTTTCGGTTTCACACAGGGAACACGCGTCTATTGTTTCACTGCCGAAACTCCTGCCCGCTTATGCCGGACTTCAACTGGAGGAAGAAGTAAAAAATTTATCTCACGCATTCAGTAAAATAAAGCATCCATTCCTTTTCATTTTGGGCGGAGCGAAATTTTCCACCAAAATGCCTTTGATAGAAAAATATCTGGAGCTGGCGGATGAGGTTTTCATTGGCGGAGCGTTGGCGAATGATTTTTTGAAAGCTAAAGGCTACGAAGTCGGGCAATCTCTCGTTGACGATTCGAATTACGATATTAAAAAAGTATTAGAAAACAAGAAACTCATTTTACCGGTTGATGTAATGGTGAAATCAGTCGGTAATTTGGTAAATAAAAAAGTAAACGAAGTTGGAAAAGATGAAATTATTCTAGATATTGGAACTGAAACGGTAAAAAATTTGGAACCCATCATTAAAAAATCAAAACTCATCCTCTGGAACGGTCCGCTCGGCAAGTATGAGGCTGGCGGAGGAAAATCCACCAAAGAAATATTGAAATTAGTTGCAGATTCAAAAGCTGAAAGCATAATCGGCGGGGGAGATACCGTTGCATTAATTTCAGAAATGAAAATGGAAAAAGATTTTTCCTTTGTTTCAACAGGTGGCGGAGCAACGCTTGATTTCTTGGCAAACGGAACTCTCCCCGGCATCAAAGCGCTTGGGTAGAATTTTGTTGACAAATAGCCATAAAGTGTAGTATAATGCGGTGGTATAAAGTTCTTTAAAAATCTTGCGAAATTGCGGCGTTCTTTTAGGGTTTTTTTATAAAAGAGCTTTGAAAGAACGCCGTAACCATCAAACATATCGGCGCGCATCTCGGGTCATCTCACTGTTGTGAGACCCTGACATGCAAAATGCAGAGGAAAGGAAATCATGAGTAAAATCATGTATGCAGATGCTCGCGGGGTCATTGACGACATCAACGAGAAACTGGCCAGCGAAGGTGCCAGTGAGTATCTCGAACGCCTCAAGGCGGTTGGTCGCGGAGAGAATCCGTTTCCTGTGAATGTCGTGTCGGTCCCCGGCAAGGCCGCATGGGAGACCAGGGGTGACCTGATCTACATCACGCTTCCGCCGTCGGAAGGCGTGACAGGTCCGCAGTGGATTGAATACTTCGATGAGCAGGACATCAAGCTCTCGGACGATGCCAAAGCAGTTTTGCAATCGGAGGCCTTCCGGCCGACTGCTCCAGGCTTTGTTCACAGGATTGTCGCTCTCAGGGCGACTTTCTGGAAGAAAGATTCCGAGCGGACCACCAAGGCAATTCAGGCTGAAGGCCTCTTGCGCAAGTGGCTGGAGCTTCATCCCGAGGCCGTCTGCATCATCCGCAAGTGCTTCTCCGATAAGCAGTTGGAGAAGATGGGTCTTTTGTGGATTGTCGGAATTCACAAACCCATCGAGGTCGACGGCTACCCGCGCTTCCTCGGTGTCGATTGTTGCGGCGGTGGCGGGTGGCTCAGCGCGAGTTGGGCTGGCCCCGGCAACCGCTGGAGCGACGACGGTGCGTTTGCGTGGTCCCTCCCGCAAGAAAATCAGTCCTGAGATCTTGAGAATCAGTGCTTCGGCGCTTGGATTCTTAGAACTTAGTCCTGAACTCGAATCAAATAGGTCCTCGCGTTTTCACTTCGGTGGAGCGCGAGGCCTTTTTCGTTTACATTTTATTTTGATATACTAAAAAAGGGAATAGGCGAGTCTGAAAGAGATCAAGGTTTCTTTCTGCCGAAACCAGTATCCATAAATCCAGAGTATTTTTGATTAAGGTTAAAAATAGAGTGGTTTATGTAGAAACTTCAAAAATTGAAGATACTTGGTGTAAAGTGCTAGGGCATTGCGATGCCGAATTATATTCAACCCTAAGAAAAAATGTTCGATGGGTGGTGGCCGAAAGGCGTTATGGAAGGCATTTTACACATTCGAGGTCAACGGCAACCCGCACTTCCTCGGTGTCAATCGTAACGACGATGGCAGGTGGCTCAACACGAATTGGGCTAACCCCGACAACAACTGGAACGACAACGGTGCGTTTGCGTGGTCCCTCCCGCAACTCTCTTCATTTCTCTCCAGACTTCTTGTCTGGAGAGTTTTGTTTTATGAGCTGTCCATGCCATCCGCCGAGCTGTTTCCCTGCACCTGCAAGCGGTTCGGATAATACGGTATATTTTTTAGTATCCAACGCTTTAATTTCCCAGAGTATATATAAAAGAAATTTTAAAGTATCAAGCGAAATTATGGCTTTTCTGACAAATGGTTGCTTTTCTTGTTTTTCCAAAAAACTTGCGACTAAAATGCTTTCAATCGTTTGAATAAAGTATTTATCTATCGTTTCCGACAAGGTATATCGCGAAGTTTTCGGAATCGTCGGCAGATAACTTTGCCATAATATATATGCCGATTTCATAATCTCTAAAACTGGTAAAAAATTTTCGTGGGGGGGGGGTCTTATTGGTCATTTTTTTTAATTTTTATATTTTAATCTAATAAAGTAGAATCATAGCATAAATATGGTAAATTTTGAGAAAATAATTTCTGTTGATAATTTACTTTTGGCTTGGAAAGAATTTATATGTGGAAAAAGAAATAGAAAAGATATGCAAGAATTTCAATTGCATTTAATGGACAATGTTCTGTCTCTCCATAGCGATTTGAAAAACAAAATATATACGCACGGGGGATATTATGCTTTTAATATCTCGGACCCGAAACCTAGAAACATACACAAAGCCACAGTTCGAGACAGGCTTCTTCATCATGCTATCTATAGGATTTTATATCCGATTTTTGATAAAAAATTTATTTATGATTCATATTCCTGCAGAACAGAAAAGGGAACACACAAAGCGATAAACAGATTTCGTGATTTTCATAGAAAAGTCTCAAAAAATAACACGAAAACCTGCTGGGTTTTAAAATGCGACATCAGGAAATTCTTTGCAAACATAGACCATAACATCTTAAAGAGAATACTGTCAAAGGCCACCTTTGACACAGATATTCTCTGGTTGCTTTCACAAGTGATAGACAGCTTCTCCGCAAGGCAAGGCCTTGCGGGAGTAGGGTTGCCGTTAGGGAATTTGACTTCCCAGCTTTTGGTAAATATCTATATGAATGAATTTGACCAGTTTGTGAAAAGGGAATTAAAAGTTAAATATTACATAAGGTATGCGGATGATTTTGTTATCTTATCGCAGGATAAGGGATATTTAAAAAACATTTTAGAAAAAATGAAAGAGTTTTTGGAAAATAAATTAAAATTGAATATGCATCCAGATAAAGTTTTCATTAAAACTATCGTTTCTGGTGTTGATTTTCTGGGTTGGGTGCATTTTCCAAAGCATAGGGTTTTGAGGACGAGTACGAAAAGAAGGATGTTGAAAGCATTGAGAGATAATTTTAAAAAAGAATCAAAACAGTCTTATTTAGGAATGCTTTTGCACGGAAACGCATATAAATTGGAGGAAAAAATCAAAGCGCTTGGGTGATTTTTTGGGCGTTTCCTTTTAAATCTTTTTCGTCACCGACGGTTTCTGGCCAAACCCAGATGTGAGCATGAGGTATTTCTTCGCCGTAAACTTGAGAGCGCACAATATCCGCGTTAAAAGCCTTTTTTTGAGCTAAGGCTATTTTTTTTGCAACTTCAAAAAATTCTCCAATATTCGGCACATCCCAAACCCATCTATAATGCTTTTTCGGTATTATCTGGGTATGTCCCGGGGCGATTGGTCTGATATCCAAAAAAGCCAAGAAGTTTTCATCCTCGTAAACTTTATTTGCCGGTATTTCTTTTTTTACTATTTTGCAAAAAATGCAGTTTTCCATAACTTTATGTATTATATGCTAAAATCCTATCTATGCAAAAGTATGGCGAGTTACTGAGGTCGCTTCTAGAGAAAAGGAATATCAAGAATGCCGAACAGGCCGACGTTTTTTTGAATCCCAGCTATCAGCGGGATTTGCATGACCCTTTTTTGATGAAAGATATGGAAAAGGCTTGCGTCCGCCTCTTTGAAGCGATAGATGCGAATGAAAAAATAGTCATTTACGCGGATTATGATTGTGATGGCATACCCGGAGCGGTGATTCTTACCGATTTATTTAAAATGCTAAATGTGCCAGTTGAGGTTTACCCCCACACCAAAGATTTTGGTGTGGGGGTTTACATTCCTCAGCGCAATTCCGAAGGCTATGGGCTGAATCTCGATGCCATAAAACAATTTGCAAAATCAAATGTGAAACTTTTAATTACAGTAGACCTAGGAATCACCGCTATTGCGGAAGTGGCTCAAGCGGAAGTTAACGGCATAGATGTGATAATTACGGATCACCATTTACCCCGCCTAGCTCAGGCGGGGCCTGCCTCCTTAGTTTTGCCTCGAGCTTGCGCAATTTTAAATCCGAAAACAGACAACTATCCGGAAAAAATGTTGTGTGGCGCCGGAGTCGTTTTTAAATTTGCTCAGGGGTTCGTAAAAAAATACGGCAAAGAGAATCAGAATTTTAAAATAAGAGATGGCGCGGAAAAATGGATGCTGGATATGGCTGGGCTAGCTACGCTCTCCGATATGGTCCCCCTTTTGGGGGAAAACAGGGCTATCGCTTGTTTCGGAATGAAGGTTCTCAAGAAATCTCCCCGCCCAGGCCTGCAAAAACTTCTGGCGAAAATGAATATTGACCAAAGGCATTTGTCAGTAGACGACATAGGCTTTATGGTGACGCCCAGATTAAACGCCGCTTCACGGATGGATGATCCGATGCGTGCCTATGAGCTTCTCTCGACAGAGGATGTGGTGAAAGGAGGGATGCTTGCGGACCATTTGTCGAAAATAAATGACGAAAGAAAAACAATGGTGACGGGCATCATGCGCGAAGTAAATAAAAAATTCGAAAAAAGAAAAGAAACGGAGGTGATAGTGATAGGCAATCCGAAATGGCGCGTGGGAGTGCTGGGGCTGGTGGCTGGGAAGATTTCGGACGAATATCAAAAACCGGTTTTTGTCTGGGGCAAGGATGAAAATGACTGCATCAAGGGTTCGTGCCGAAGCGACGGCTCTGTATCCATCGTGGAGCTTATGATGGAAACCCGCGAATCATTTATGGATTTCGGCGGGCATGAATTGGCGGGAGGTTTCACTGTCCACAATGATAAAATCCATTTCTTGGAAGAAGCTTTGTCGGTGAATTTTAAGAAAATTAAACTCCAAAATACAACCCCCTCTAACTCCCCCTTATCAGGTGGAGAAACGGGAACCTCCCCTGATAAGGGGAGGCAGGAGGGGTTTGATTTAAAACTTTCTTTAGCTGATATTAATATGAAAAATTGGAAAGAAATAGAAAAGCTGGAACCTTTTGGCTTAGGGAATCCGAAGCCCGTTTTTCTTTTTGAAGGAGTAAAGATAGAGAAAATAAAAAAGTTTGGCAAGAACGGATCCGGCGAGCATCTGGAAATTGTATTTTCCGATTCCAATCAAAACAAAGCCAAAGCCGTTTCCTTTTTCTCCGGCCTAGATTCTTTCAAAAAAACTTTATCCGAAGGCCTTGCGGTGAATCTGTTCGCCACTTTTGATTTGTCTAGATTTCGGGGCAGAGAAGAGTTAAGATTGAGGATAGAAGATATATCATGATGACAAAAGAACAAAAAATAACCATTTATACAGACGGGGCGGCGAAGGGGAATCCGGGGAAGGCAGGCTGGGGAGCCATTCTTTTTGTTGGTGAAAAAGTTATCGAAATTGGCGGCAGGACAGAGCATGCCACGAACAATCAGATGGAGCTGACCGCGCCGATAGAAGCCCTGAAATATCTAAGAAATATTTGCGTTAGGCAAGACCTAACGCAAAACATTGAGATTTTTTCCGATTCCAAATATGTGATTTTGGGAATCACTGAATGGATTTTTAATTGGCAGAAAAATAATTGGCGCAATGCCGCCAAGAAGCCGGTTTTGAATCGAGAGCTTTGGGAAGAGCTTTTTGAGCTCACGCAAGGATTTTCTATTAAATGGAATTATGTGAAAGGTCACAATGGAGACAAATATAATGACAGAGTGGACCTCATTGCCACGAGCTTTGCCGAAGGATGTCCAGTGGAACTTAAAAATGCGAGATAGGATTTTTTATGCAATATGTTTTGGTTTTATAACAGGAGTGCTTTTGCGCTCTTTTTTCTTTTTGAATTTTTATTTTATTATTTTGCTGGGAGTTTTAGCTTTTGTTTTGTCTTTTTATTTTACTTTCATTTCAAAAGATAAGTGGGGCATTATTGTTTCTATCTTTATAGTGGCGTTTTCTTTTGGTGTTTTTAGGTTTCACATATTTGATGTTTCAGCGCCCAACTTTTTTGAATCAAAAGTTGGGCAAAAAATATCTTTATCTGGAAAGATTGTTGATGAACCAAGTATTGGAGAGAGTAATCAGAAATTGATTGTTGAAATTTTGGCTCCTCAAGGCTTTGCCTTAATAGAACCCAAGGCAAGGCCTTTTTCCGCCACTAATATATTACTTTCCACAAGTCTTGATGAAAATTTTAAATATGGAGATGAGATTAATTTTTTTGGAAAATTAGAAAAACCTGAAAATTTTACGACTGATCAAGGAAAAGAATTTGATTATGTAAATTATTTAAGAAAAGATGGAATTTTGTATGTGATGGGATTCCCCAAGATTGAAATAACATCAAGGGGAAATGGTAATTTTATTAAAAACGCTTTGTTTTCTGCGAAAGAAAAATTTTTAGATAAGATGAATTTTGCAATTAAAGGTCCAGAAGCACTTCTGATGGGCGGGCTTATTTTAGGGGAGAAGTCATCTTTTGATCAGGCATTACGACAAAGCTTTGTAAATACAGGTACGATACATATTGTTGCTTTGTCTGGTTACAATGTGACTATTGTTGCCGAATGGATTATGAAACTGTTTGCTTTTTTGCCTAAGAATTTAGGTATCGGTATAGGAATTTTTTCTATTTTACTTTTTATTTTAATGACTGGCGCTAGTTCCACAGCAATCCGAGCAGGGATAATGGCGATTTTGGCATTGGTGGCTCGCGCGACTGGGAGGAATTATGATGTCGCGCGTGCACTTATCCTCGCTGGAGTATTTATGATTTTATTAAATCCTTTTGTCTTGGTGTATGACGTTTCTTTTCAACTTTCTTTTATCGCGACTGTGGCTGTGATTTTCTTTTCTCCCAGAATAGAAAAGTATTTCTTATGGGTGACTGATCGTTTTAAAATCAGAGATATAGTCACGGTCACTTGTGCTGCTTATATTTTTGTTTTTCCTTTTATACTTTACAAAATGGGTAATTTTTCTCTTGTTGCTTTGCCGGCAAATGTGTTGATTTTGCCTTTTATTCCTTTTACAATGTTGCTCGGTTTCCTCACTGGTTTTGTCGGGCTTGTTTCATCTATGTTTGCTGTGCCGTTTGGATATATTTCATATTTATTTTTGCATTATGAACTCGGGGTGATTAGCTTTTTTTCAAATTTACCTTTTGCCGCTTTTTCTTTCCCGAATTTTCCTCTTTTGCTTACATTAATAATCTACGCTTATTTTATTTATAAGTTATTTGGTAGAAGTATAGAAAGTTTTTTTGTAGAAAATAAAGAAATATAACTTTTGGAGGGGTTTCGAGGCTGTCGAGCCGAGAACTTCAGGATTTTTTAAGCTTAAAAAATCCGTACCGGAAAAAGTTTATATTTTTTTATTTTCTACTGAGCCTTTTTAAAATTATCTTCTATAACTTCCCAGTTTAGATTATCAAAAAATGCTTCTACGTATTTTTTCTTTTCAGATGTAGCGTAGTCATAAACAAAGGCATGCTCCCACATATCAATACCCAGAATCCAGTCGAGTCCATTTAATTGTCCTAGATGATGTTCGTCTATCCAAGTAGGAATAAGTTGTTTTGATTTTTTATCAAAACAAAGAACTGCCCAACCGACTCCGCGAGTCATAGCCAGAGTTTTGAATTCAGTTATGGCTACTTCAAACGATGAAGCTTGTTTTTCTAGGGCTTTTTTAAATTGAGAATCTTTTGGTAATGGTTTTGATCCATCTTCTAATGATTTAAAGTAATATTCATGATTTCTCATTCCATTAAATTCAAAACCAAATCTTCTATGTAATTCACTTATGACATAAGCATTCTTTTCGGCATCAATAGAGTATTCTTGGATCTTTTCTATAATTAAATTAGTGTTTTTCACATAGCCTGCATAAAGTTTTAAATGTTCTTCAATATTTTTCGTTGATATTCCTTTTAATGCTCCGATATTAAATTTTATTTCTTGAAATTTTTTCATGCTAGTATTATATCATGTTAGAAAATTGCAAAAAATATTATCTATTGATATCTATTTTTTTTCTTTTAAAAACAGATTGGCAAGATTCTCACAGAGGTCTCACTTTTGCGATGCTTGATGTGGGTCAAGGGGACGGGCTTTTTATAGAATCTCCAACTGGCACGCAAGTCATGTTTGATGGAGGTCCGGCACGTAGTGTCCTCGGTCCGCTTGCACGAGTGATGTCTCCATTTGATAAGAGTATTGATGTGCTCATTATTACCAATCCTGATGCGGACCATATTGGTGGCTTCTTGGACATTTTAAAAAGTTATAAAGTGGTAGAAGTTTTTGAATCAGGGACCTTAACAGATTCAAAGATGTATCAAAACCTTAGAGAAGAAATGAAAAAGCAAAATGTCCCAGACATCTTAGTGAAGAAGGGAATGAAGTTAGATATAGGAGGTGGTGCTGTGATAAATATTTTATTTCCCGATCGTGATGTTTCAAGCTGGCCCACAAATGAAGGGTCGGTGGTAGCAAGATTAACTTACGGAAAAACTTCCATAATGTTGACAGGTGATGCAGATATTAAAACAGAAAAAATAATTCTCTCAGAAAATACTTCAGCGCAACTCGCTAGCACTATTTTGAAAGTAGGGCATCATGGATCACGCACTTCTACATCTCCTTTATTTGTGAAAGCTGTTTCTCCAATCTATGCTCTTATTTCTGATGGCAAGAACAATAACTATGGTCATCCTCACCAGGAGACACTTGATACTCTTGCTTCATTTAGTGTAAAAATATTTAGAACAGATTTATTAGGTAGTATAATTATGAAATCTGACGGTAAAAATACCACTTTTAGTTTTAGTAAATAAATATGCTAGTATATGAATATGATTTTAGAAGCCAAATCTCCAGCTAAAACTAAGGTTATGGAAGCTGTAAAACCTGTTGAAACAGAAGAAGAAACCAGGAATAGGATACAGGCTGAACTTTTTAAATTGGGATTTACAAAATGTCCACCTGAAATCCTTGATCGTTTGGTTATTTTTGAGAATTTTTCCAAGTTTAATGAAGATTCTAGAATGGTAAAAAGGGGAGTAGAAAATACTCTTGATAATTTAAATAGGAAAAATAAATTAAAATTAACACCAGAACAAAAATGCGATGTTGTTTTAGCTTCCTTCTTTAGTGATATTGGTAAATCTTCATCGTCAGATGATCAGTTGTGTCAGTTGGCAGTAATTAAATTGTTCTCTGTAGGGCAGTTAGAAGATCCGAATAAAATAACAGTAGAGGAAACTCTAAAAATTTTTCTTCCTGATGAAGTAGAAGCGATAATTTCTAATCTATCAAAGATTGGGATAACTCGTGACATGTCAATGCGTAATTTTTTTGATATGCATGCATTTTGGACAAAAGATGTTCTTGATCAAAACAAAGATGTTTTTAGTAAAAGAATGGTGGAAATAGCCTCTAGCCATCACGTCGTTCAAGGGATTAATCCATGCGGAATTGATGAAGAAAAGATTCCAAATGATCTGAAATATTGCATTTATGCTTTGATGGCTGTAGATAAATATCAAGCTAGAGTTGAAAGAAGCAAGGCAACACACGAAGAAGCAATAGACTTTCTAAAAAATGATCCAAAAGGTTTAAAAAAGTATGCAAGCAGTCCCATTATGATTTCAGTTATTAAATTAATAGATGAATTAGGCAAAGCCGAAGCTTTATTTAAAGCTCCCGAAGCAAAAAAGTAAGTTTGTATGGTAAAATTATTAAATAACAAATTTCTAATAAAATGCGAGACAAACAAATAGAAAAGTTAATAAAAGGCGAGGAGAAAAGGCAGAGAGAAGGGCTGGAACTTATTCCGTCGGAGAACTATGTTTCCGAAGATGTGCTTACTGCCAACGGTTCGGTGTTTACCAATAAATATTCCGAAGGATATCCTGGACGCAGATATTACGGAGGGCAAGAATTCACCGATGGCGTGGAGCGTTTGGCGATAGAGAGAATCTGCAAGCTTTTTAATTGTAAATTTGCGAATGTTCAGCCTCATTCCGGCGCTCCGGCAAACTTGGCCGTATATGCGGCGTTACTTCAACCAGGGGACACGGTGATGGGTATGGACCTTTCACATGGTGGGCACCTGACGCACGGGCATCCTATGACTTTGCCTGCCAAGATTTATAAATTCGTCACTTACAAGATGAAAAATCCGGACACGGGGGAAATTGATTACGAAGATATGCGCAAAGTGGCCCTAGAAACAAAGCCGAAATTGATTATTGCTGGATTTTCCGCGTATCCTCGCACTTTGGACTACAAAAAATTCGTGGAGATAGCTCACGAAGCGGGAGCTATCACGATGGCAGACATGGCGCACATCGCAGGACTCATCGCCGCAGGCGTTCTTCGCAATCCTTTTGATGATGGTTTTGATATCATAACTTCCACTACGCACAAAACTCTTCGTGGTCCGCGCGGAGGAATTATTTTGACCCGTGAGAGCGAAGAAATCGCCAAGAAAATAGATAAAGCTATTTTCCCCGGAATCCAAGGCGGTCCGCATATGCACACTATCGCCGCCAAAGCCGTGGCCTTCGGAGAAGCGATGATGCCGAAATATAAAAAATACGCGGCGCAGATTTTGAAAAATGCCAAGGCTATGGAAGAAGTTTTGCGCAAAAATAAAGTCCGAATGATCGGTGGAGGAACCGATAACCACCTTATTTTGGCTGACGTTTTCGGCTCTCTGGGCGTGACAGGAAAGGAAGCGCAGACGGTGCTCGACGAAGTCGGCATAACGTTAAATATGAACTCAATTGCGGGGGATACTAGGAAGCCTCTTGATCCTTCCGGCATCCGTTTCGGCACTCCGGCGATAACCACGCGAGGTTTCAAAGAAAAGGAATGCAGAGCTATTGCTGAATACATGATTCTTGTTCTAAAGAATAAAAATGACAAAAAAATAAAAGAAAAAGTGCACAAAGAAATTAAAAATCTCGCCAAAAAATTCCCGATACCAAAAAGGTTCGTGTAAAAATGCAAATACCAATAAAAAAATTAAAAATTGGATTTGGAATGCCGGTTTTTGGTCTGGGAACATGGCAAATGGGGGGAAGACATGAACATGATCCAAATAATGATGACAATAGAGATATATCAGCAATTAAATTAGCGATAGATTCTGGAATTACCCATATAGACACAGCGGAGTCTTATGCAGAAGGTTATTCAGAAATTTTGGTTGGTAAAGCTATAAAAAATTATGACCGCTCAAAATTATTTATTGTTTCAAAAGTTCATGCAGAAAACATGGCTTATGAAAATGTTATTAATTCTTGTAAAAGAAGCTTAGAAAGATTGCAAACATCATATTTAGATTTATATCTTTTACACAGACACAATCCGGAACTTGATTTAAGAAAAACAATGCAGGCCCTAGATGAATTAGTGGCTAAGGGTCTAGTAAAAAATATAGGTGTAGCAAATTTCGACAAAAAATATTTAAAAGAAGCACAATCTTATACAAAAAATAAAATAGTCTGTAATCAGGTCCACTACAATTTAGAATTTCGCGAGCCAGAAGTAAAAGGACTTTTAGATTACTGTCAAAAGAACGATGTATTTTTAGTTGCATGGAGACCTGTTGGTAAAGGCAATCTACTAGAAAATATCCCTGCTGTGCTTCAGGAAATGTGCGATAAATATAAAAAAACACCTGCACAAATTTCTATTAATTGGCTTATATCCCAACCTTATGTCTTAACTTTGTCCAAGACTAGTAGCAATGAGCATTTAAAAGAAAATTTAGGTGCAGTTGGTTGGAAAATGGAGAAAGAAGATGTAGAAAAACTAAGGAAAGAATATCCAAATCAAAAAATCGTTTCTGATGCTGTACCCTTGGGGTAAAAAACATTAAACTGCAAGCTGGTGCGTAATATGGTATATTTTCCATATGGCTAAACGAGGCAAACTCATTGTGATAGATGGCACGGACAGTAGCGGAAAGGCGACGCAGGCGGGTCTTTTAATTAAACATCTGAAAAAGGACGGAAGAAAAGTGAAGGTGGTTAATTTTCCGGAATATTATTCTAATTTCTTCGGCAAATTTATCGGCCACTGCCTTTCCGAGCAATATTATAATTTCGTGAAAATCCATCCGAAAATCGCCTCCGTCCTTTATGCTGCCGATCGTTTTGAATCCAAAGATAAGATTAAAAAATGGCTCTCCGACGGGAATATAGTAATTGCGGACAGATATGCGAGCGCGAATCAGATACATCAGGGCGGAAAAATCGCGAATACAAAAAAAAGAGAAAGTTTCCTCAAGTGGCTGGCGGAGATGGAATATGAAGTTTTTAAAATCCCGAAACCGGACGCGGTTTTTTATTTGAATGTTCCCATTCCCATAGTTCTGAAGCTTATCCGTGAAAGAAATAAAAAAAACAATAGAGCGTATCTGGGCAAAAAGCAGGATGTACATGAGAAAGATAAAAAATTTCTTGAAAATTCTAGAAAAAGTGCGCTTTGGTTGGCAAAAACACAAAGAGGATGGATAAAGATAGAGTGTACAAAGGGTGGTAAACTCGATACTCGCGAAAATATTCATACAGAAATTTATAAAGAAATTAAAAAAGTTTTGAAATAATCCTTTTATGATAATTAAAGTTAAAAAATTAAAAGAAAAAGCAAAGTTGCCAAAATATCATCATCTCGGGGATGTGGGTATGGATATGTATGCGATGGAAACGGTAACAATAAAACCTGGCGAGCATTGTCGTATTTGGCATGGTTTTGCTCTTGAATTTTCTAATGGGTATGGAGCCATTGTTATGGATAAAAGCAGTATTTCCAAGGCAGGATTGCGTACAATGGGTGGGGTTTTTGACCCTGGCTATCGGGGGGAATACAATACGCATTTAGTAAATTTATCAGACAAGAGTTATACTTTTGAAGAGGGTGATAAAGTTTCCCAGCTTGTGATTATTCCTATGGTTATCGCAAAATTAAAAGAAGTAAAAGAGTTAAGCGAGTCTGCGCGTGGTGAGGGAAGTTTTGGAAGCACAGGGAAAAAATAATATGCAAAAAGAAATTAAAAAATTGATAAAAGATGTGTTAAAGAATTTAGAGATAGAAGTGGGTGATATTGCATTGGAACATCCGGAGGATTTTAAAAATGGAGATTATTCCACAAATGTGGCGATGGCTGTCGCAAAAAGTGTGAAAAATAATCCAAAAGATTTAGCAAAAAAGATAGTTGAACAAATATCTAGATTAAATTTGGATAATAATATAGAAAAAGTAGAAGTTGCCGGTGCAGGCTTTATAAATTTTTACTTATCTCGTAAATTTTTTGGCCGAAGCGTAGAAGAAATTTTAAATGATGGAGAAAATGTCGGTAAAAATAAAATTTTATCTGGCAAGAAAATAATGGTTGAATATACTGACCCAAATCCTTTCAAACCATTTCATATAGGTCATTTGATGACAAATGCGATTGGTGAATCAGTGGCTAGGATTTTAGAACATGGAGGTGCAGATGTTTCTCGAGCAAATTATCAGGGTGACGTAGGACTTCATGTGGCGAAAGCTATTTGGGGACTTTTGCAGGATGAAAAATTGCAGGAAAAAACTAGTTCTAGTGCATTTCAGGCCAGAAATATAGGCCTTGCTTATGTGCAGGGTAGTGAGACTTATGAAAGTGATGCTAAAGCAAAAAAAGAAATAGATGAAATAAATAAAAAAGTTTACAAAAAAAGTGATAAGAAAATAAATGACATATATGATTGGGGTTTCAAGGTGACGATGGATGCATTTGAAGACTTGTATAAAATTCTTGGTACAAAATTTGATTTCTATTTCTTGGAATCAGCTATGGCAGATATCGGCAGAGATATTGTGAAAGATAATATGGGTAAAGTTTTTGAAGAATCCGATGGGGCCATTGTATTTAAAGCTGAAAAGCATGATTCAAAGCTTCACACTAGAGTTTTCATTACCAAAGAAGGATTGCCTACATATGAGGCAAAAGAACTCGGACTTGCCGAAGAGAAATTTAAAACAGATCCAGATATGGATTTGTCTATCGTCGTCACTGCAAATGAACAGGCGGATTATATGAAAGTTGTTACTAAAGCTATTTCTATTATTTATCCTGAACATGCAAAAAAGATGCTCCACATCACTCACGGTATGATGCGTTTAGCTTCAGGCAAAATGGGTTCTCGTAAGGGCAATGTGATTACTGGGGAGTCTCTCATTCGTGACACCATCGCTCTCATAGACGACAAGATGTCTGGGCGGGAATGGGATGAGGAAGAGAAAGCAAAAGTTGCGCAAATGGTGGGTGTGTCAGCGATAAAATATTCTATTCTTCGTTCTTCATCCGGCAGTGACATCGTTTACAATGTGGAAGAATCCATCTCTACCGAAGGGGATTCTGGTCCATATTTGCAATATTCTTTCGCTCGAGCAAATTCAGTTTTGGAAAAAGCGAAAAAGGAAAACATTTTACCGGATCCGCATGCTTTTCCGTCAGAAATTTTTGAAGTGGAAAGATTGTTATATAAATTTCCGGAAATTGTCTTGCGTTCAGGTCAAGAATATGAACCGCATTATATTGCGAGCTATTTAATAGAAGTCGCTCGCGCCTTCAACAGCTTTTACGGTAACAATTTGATTGTGAAAAAAGAAGATAAATCTTCCGCCTACAAAGTGGCTCTGACTTTCGCCTTTTCCTTCGTAATGAAAACAGGTCTGCATCTCCTTGGTATTGAGTCACCGGAGAGGATGTAAAAGTGAGCTAGCAAGGACCGTCCTTGCTAGGCTCCTTGCATTTTTAGCGATTAAGTCTAGTATTCAAAAACGAAGAAGCAACAAACGCCTAAACGGGAATAAGCAACCAAGGAGACGACAATGTATAACTTAATGCCCACCAGTCAGTTAGTTCTTTCCACCCACGAGCCGAAACTTCTGATACAAGACCAGCTGATAAGTCCGCCGACGTGGTTTGCCTCATTTCGTGACCTGACTCTGGTCTGCCGAGTGTTCTTGAAGTGTCAGGTGTTGATAGAATCCGAAGATCCAGATCCTGTCTATTTTTGGCTGAAGAGCCGAGGCGGAATGGATTTCGTTCGGGATTTTGTCCGTCCGAAGACCGAAAGCGGAATTCGTTTGGTCGGGTCGCGGGTTGATATGAAGCCTGACCGATATCGGACGATCATTACGGACAGAATCGTGCCTGGAAATATAGATGAGTTGGTTCGATCCATTCGGTTTTGTTGCGGAAGCGGGTGATGTATCTTGCGGTGCGGGCTTCGGACTTTTGTCCGGAGCCCGCTTTCAGTATTAGGTGTCAAAATATAGATTCTATGCTAAAATCAGCAAATAATGGCTGAAAAAGAAAAAAATCTCAAATCCGATGCCGCTTTACGCGAAGAGCGGGTTTTGGAGTTTTGGAAGGAAAAAAAAGTTTTTGAAAAGTCTCTGGAGCAGACGGAGGGCCACGCCAAAGGACGGGCAAGGAAAAAGGAATATATTTTTTACGAAGGTCCGCCGACGGCAAATGGCAAGCCGGGGATACATCACTTGGAGGCGCGAGCTTTCAAGGACGTAATTCCGCGATACAAGACGATGCAAGGTTTTCATGTGCGCCGAAAGGGCGGATGGGACACGCATGGCTTGCCTGTGGAGCTCCAAGTGGAGAAAAAGCTCGGCTTGAATTCCAAAAAAGCGATTGAAGAATACGGCATCGCTAAATTTAATCAAGAATGCAAAGAGTCCGTCTGGGAATATTTGGATATCTGGAATAAATTCACCAAGCGTATCGGATATTGGGTGGATCAGGAGAATCCGTATGTGACTTATCACAATGATTATATTGAATCCGTTTGGAATGTTTTAAAAACCGTAAACGAGCAGAAATTATTATACAAAGATTACAAAGTCGTGCCTTGGTGCCCGAGGTGCGGAACGGCTCTCTCCTCGCATGAGCTCGCGCAGGGGTACGAAGACGTGAAAGATTTGTCGGTTTACGTGAAGTTTAAGGTAAGTGTCAGCAAGAATGCTGCTTCTGCGGGGTCGCTGTCTCCGGATGCTTCCGGAGCGCTGCCTCTCGGCTCGTCAGCCTGCGAGACACCCCGACAAAAGCACATTCTTGCCAACACTTATATTCTCGCTTGGACGACGACGCCGTGGACATTGCCGGGAAATGTCGCCTTAGCTGTTGGAGAAAAAATAGAATATGTAAAAATAAAAACTGGTAATGAATTTTTTATTCTCGCAAAGGCAAGGCTGTCAGTAATCACCGAGCCGTATGAAATTGTCGAGGAAATGAAAGGTAAAGATTTGATTGGCTTGGAATACGAACCGCTTTTCCCATATATGGCAGAAACCATTTCAGAAAAGGAGAAATCAAAAATGGAGAAAGCATACAAAGTTTACGGCGCGGATTTTGTGACTACGGAAGACGGCACAGGTGTCGTGCACACTGCCGTGATGTATGGACAAGACGATTTCGTGTTGGGAACAAAGGTTGGTTTGCCGAAACATCATCTGGTGAATCTGGAAGGGAAATTCATAAAAGGCACGGGATTTCTTGAAGGACGATTTGTAAAAGAAAAAGACAAAGACGGCAAGCCCACTTTGGACGTTGATATTATAAAATATCTTACAGACAAAAATTTATTCTTTAAAAAAGAAAATTATCAGCACTCGTATCCGCATTGCTGGCGTTGCCACACCGCGCTCATCTATTACGCGCGAGATTCTTGGTATATCAGGATGTCGGAACCGAAAATAAAAAAGCAATTAATCAGCGAGAACAAAAAAATAAATTGGGAGCCGGCTCATATAAAGGAAGGGCGTTTCGGCGAATGGCTCAAAGAGATAAAAGATTGGGCGATTTCGCGAGAACGATATTGGGGAACTCCGCTACCAGTCTGGATTTGCGATTCTTGTAAGGAAGTAGATGTCATCGGAAGCATTTCGGAGCTGAAAGAGAAAACCAAAAAGTCTGGGAATAAATATTTTATAATGAGGCATGGTCAGGCGGACAACAATGTCACAGACGAAAATGCAGATTGGAATAAAAAGGCGAGCGTAAATTCTTCTCTTACGGAAAAAGGAAAAAAAGAAGTTAAAACTGCCATTAATTCTTTCAAAATAAAACCCGACATCATAATCTCTTCTCCATTTAAACGTGGTAGGGAAACATCAGCCATAGCCTCAAAGATTTTAGGATTTTCTTCGGATGAAATTATTTTTGACGACAAAATTGGTGGATGGGATATAAGTTCTGAATTTGATGGGAAAAAAGTTAAAGATGTAATGGTTTGTTTTGATGGGGATTTCTTTAATAATCCGCTTAGAAAATTCGCGGACGGAGAAAATTTTGCGAACATTATTAAAAGAGCAGGTGATTTTATAAATGAACTTGAAAATAAGTATGAAAATAAAAACATCCTGATTGTTTCGCACTGTGAAGTATATGCAGCATTAAAATTTATCATTGATGGTCTAACTTTTGAACAATTAAAAAGTCCTTCATTTAAATCCGGTTATTTAAAAAACGCAGAAATTAAGAAACTTGATTTTGTCCCTATTCCTCACAATGAAAATTATGAGCTTGATTTACACAAGCCATATATTGATGAAGTTTCTTTATTTTGTAGCTGTGGAGGTAAACTTACACGCACAAAAGAAGTCATGGATGTCTGGTTGGATTCTGGAGCGATGCCATTTGCGCAGGACCATTATCCTTTTGAGAATAGAAAATGGATAGAAGGCAAGGGCTACCCAGCGGATTTTATTTGTGAGGCGATAGACCAGACTCGTGGTTGGTTTTATACTCTGCATGCTATTGGAATTTTAATGGGACGTGGAAAAGCTTACAAGAATGTGATTTGTCTTGGTCACTTGTTGGATGCGAAAGGGAAGAAGATGTCAAAATCCCTAGGCAATGTTGTAGATCCATGGATAATGATGGAAAAGTATGGCGTGGATACTCTTCGTATGTGGATGTATTCTGTGAATCAGCCTGGAGAGTCAAAGAATTTTGATGAGAAGACAGTTATGTTACTTCATCAGCAAATTTTTAGCTTGCTTTACAACGTTCTTGCGTTCTATGAACTCTACAGAGATAAAGATTTAGAAAAAAATAATGAAGTGAAGTCTGAAAATATTCTTGATAAATGGATTTTGGCAAGACTAGAAGAATTAGTAAAACTTTCTACAGAAAATCTTGATAGTTATAAATTACTTGAACCGGTGCGAGGAATGAGAGATTTTATTGGTGACCTTTCTACTTGGTATTTACGTCGTTCACGTGAGAGGATAAAGGATGGTGATAAAGATGCAAAGGTAACTTTGTATTTTGTATTAAAGACTCTTTCTAAAGTACTTGCTCCATTTTCTCCATTTACAGCAGAAGATATATGGCTTAAATTGAAAAATGAAAATGACGTTGAAAGTGTGCACCTAGCACAATGGCCAAGTGGAAAGAGAATAAATGCTGAAGTTGTTAAAGAAATGAAAATAGTTCGCGAGGTGGTTACTCTGGGACTCGAAGCTCGTCAGAAAGCAAACATGAAAGTTCGTCAACCACTTTCTAAACTCGAAATTAAAGATTTTAACTTAGATAAAGAATTTATTGAGCTTATAAGAGATGAATTAAACGTAAAAGAAATAGTACAAAATAAAAATCTTGAAACAGAGATAAATCTTAATATAGAGATTACTCCAGAATTAAAACAAGAAGGGGATTATCGTGAACTTTTACGCGCAATTCAGGATATGAGAAAGAAAATGGGATTGACTCCTAGTGATGTTATCTCGCTTGTGTTTGAAACTAATGATGCGGGTAAGAAATTAATTCAAAAATTTGAATCTGAAATGAAAAAAACTGCGCTTGCTTCAAAAATAGAATTAAAAGTAAATGATGGGTCAGAAGTAAAGATAGATAGTTTGATATTTAAAGTGAAAATTGAAAGATAAAAATAGGAAGAAATTTTGTGATAAAATAGAGAGATGAAAATAAAGAAATTGGGTCATTGTTGTTTGATAATAGAGACAAACGGAAGAAAAATAATGACTGATCCGGGTTTTTATACTGTAGAAGAGCAAATAAAAGAAAAAAATATTGATTTAATTTTAATTACTCATGAGCACGGAGATCATTTACATATTGAATCTTTGAAAAAAGTTTTAGCAAATAATCCAGACGCAAAAATAGTTACAAATAATGGGGTAGGAAAGTTATTAAACGAAGCAGGAATCAAATATCAAGTTTTAAATGATAAAGTTGCAGAAAAGATTTTAGGTATAGAGATTGAGGCTCATGATTGCAAACATGAAGAAATTTATAAAGATTATTTACAGGTTCAAAACACTGCTTTTTTTATAGATAAAAGATTTTTTTATCCTGGAGATTCTTTTTATAATCCTAAAAAACCGGTTGAAATTTTGGCTTTACCCGTCGCTGGTCCGTGGGCCAATATTAGAAGTGCTACAAAATATGCACTCAAAATAAAACCAAAATTTTGTTTTCCTGTGCATGATGGTATGTTAAAAAACTTTGGTGGTTTTTATAAGGTTCCAGAATTATTTTTGAGCAAGGTAGGAATTATTTTTAAAAATTTTGAAGAAAATAAAGAAGAAGAATTTTAAATGCATCACATTTATCACACAGAAGGAATAATATTAAGTAGTCGGAGCTATGGGGAAGCTGGAAAACATTTTCATATTTTCACTCGTGATTTGGGGATGATTACCGCCAGTGCACAAGGTGTGAGAAAGATGTCTTCAAAGCTTCGTTATGTTTTGCAGGATTTTGCTTATATCAAACTGGACCTTGTACAGGGTAAAAATATTTTTAGACTTACAAATGCGTCAAAGACAAATAAGCTTGAACAGTTGGTAAAAGATAAAGGAACTTTTGCTGTTTTTTCAAACATCGCGCGACTATTAAAACGTTTACTTGCTGGCGTAGAGCCAAATGAAACACTTTTTATTGACTTGCTTAATGGTCTAAATATTTTAGAAAAAGCTCAAACAAAAGAGGCTGAAATCAGTGGGGAATTGCTCAACATAGAGGCTATTATTGTTTTGCGAATATTAAATAACCTTGGATATATAGGGGAAAATGAAATATTACAAAATCTTACCAAGTCTCCATTTGAAGAAAACCTAGTATTTGAAGTTTCAAAAGACAGAACAAAGGTTTTGCATCATATAAACAAAGCCTTAAAAGAGACACACTTGTAAAATATGCTATAATTTCAAGATGCCATTAAATGATGGGGATAAATTAAACAGAATAGAAGAACTCAAAAGCAAGCTTTTTAGCAAGAATTATCAAACAAAGATAGAGCATAGAGATGGATTTTCTCATATCAAGAAGGTGGATATTCCGGATGGATGGGAAAAAAGTAAAAATATTTGGAATGATCCTTCTTTTGATCAAAATAATTTCTTTATGAGAACGCCTATTTTTAGAAGTTTTTTTATTTTCTCTTCAATTTTTTTCATTTTAGCGCTTCTCTATGGTTCTTATGTATTTTTTGCCGGAAGCAATAATGTTTCAAATGATAACATTGATATTTCAATTCTTGGAAACAATTTCACTGCTGGTGGTGAGCCACTTTCTCTCGTTGTTGGAATTACAAATAAAAATAGTTCTGCTTTAGACCTAGCTGATTTGGTTATGCAGTATCCTAAAAATGGATCAACTGGAGATGCTAGTTCATCAAATGAAGTAGAGAGCACTCGAGTGTCGCTCGGCACTATTCCTGCTGGAACTGTGCGTAATGAAAATCTAAAAGTGACTCTTTTTGGAGAACAGGGAAGCGTGATTCCTCTTAAAATTTCTATTGAATACAGAGTAGAGGGTTCAAATGCAATTTTCGTTAAAGACAAACTTTATGAAGTGACTATAAATTCTACACCTCTAAATCTTTCTGCTGATGCACCAGATACTGCAAGTCCAAATCAGAATATTACTTTCAATGTAAAGGCCACACTAAATGCCACAGAGCCTGTCTCAAAAATACTTCTCAAGTTTGATTATCCTACAGGTTTTCAATTTATATCATCTACACCTCGTCCATCTATTGGTAACAATGTCTGGAGCTTGGGTGATTTAGCCCCCGGAGCTGAACATGATATCTCTGTAACTGGTAAATTAGTTGGTGTTTCTGATGGAGAAGAAAAAAGTTTTCACATATCCAGTGGCTCACAATCCAGTACCGACAAATCCATGATAGATGTTGTCTTTAATTCTCTTTCACATTCTGTGACAATAAAGAAACCTTTTATTGAAGCTAATATTTCTATAAATGGAGTAACTCAAACGCAATATGCCACAAATACAAAGACTCCAATTCAAGGAGAGATTAATTGGGTAAACAATCTTGATACAAAAGTTGAAGATTTGCAGATTAAGGCGACGATTTCTGGAAATACGGTTGATAGAAAAACGATAAATGCTCCAGAGGGTTTTTATAATTCAGGCACTAATATGATAACTTGGGATAAAAGTTCCAAGAGTGAATTTAGTGAAATAAATCCTGGTGACTCTGGTTCTGTAAGTTTTAGTCTTTCCTCGCTTCCTTTATTTTCTTCTACAAACGGTATGCTTTCTGATCCTTTTGTAAATATAGATGTTTCTATATCTGGCAAACAATCAGTCTCCGGATACGACACTACTGATTTGACCAATACTGATTCAGCAATTGTTAGGATTATTTCTGATGTTGGTTTTACCACTAAAGCGCTTTATTATTCTGGACCATTTGCAAATGTCGGCCCCATTCCTCCAAAGGTTGGGCAACAAACTTCTTATACAGTAGTTTGGTCTCTTTCTAATACCGCAAACAATATTTCAAAAGCTGTTGTTAGTTCTTCCATCCCTTCTTGGATGAGTTTTGTGGGTACTGTTTCTCCTTCTACAGAGGATCTGACTTTTAACCCTTCTACTCAAGAAATAACTTGGAATGTTGGGCAAATTCAAAAAGGGGCAGGTATTACAGGTGTTCCTCGCAGTGTTTCTTTTCAAGTTATGTTTACTCCTTCACTTTCTCAGGTTAATACCACACCAATTATAATAAATGGTGCAGTTTTGACCGGACACGATGATTTTGCTAATGTGGATATAGGGTCTACAAAGCCATCTTTACGTTTACAATTAGATAGTGATACATCATTTCCAGCAGGTGGGGGTAATGTAACGGAATAAATATAAAAATAATATGAAAAAAGAAAAAAATACAGAAGAGAATAATTTAATGGAGAAAATAGTGTCTCTTTGCAAGAGACGCGGATTTATTTTCCAAGGCTCTGAGATTTATGGGGGATTAGCGGGGACTTTTGACTGGGGTCATTTTGGAGTAGCTTTAAAGAATAATATCAAACAAGCTTGGTGGAAGAGGTTTGTGGATGGACGCCGTGATATGTATGGAGTTGATGCTGCGATTTTGATGCGCCAAGAAGTCTGGCAAAAGTCTGGACACGTGGCTGGTTTCGCGGACCCGATGGTGGAATGCGATAAATGCAAGAAGAAATTCCGCGCGGACCAGCTTGAAGATACCAAGAAATGCGCTGATTGCGGAGGTAAATTAGGTGCTGTTATGAAATTCAACATGATGTTTGCCACCAAAGTCGGTGCATCAGATGATTCTAGCGCTACTTCATATTTGCGTCCAGAAACTGCACAAGGTATGTTTGTGAATTTTAAAAATACTGTTGATGCTTTCCATCCTAGGCTTCCTTTTGGTATGGCGCAGATAGGAAAAGCATTTAGAAATGAGATAACTCCACGAGACTTTCTTTTTAGGGCTCGTGAGTTTGAACAAATGGAGATTGAATATTTTACAAGGGAGGGAGATTGGGAAAAATATTTTGAATATTGGAAAGATGAAATGTTGGAGTGGATGGAAGAAGTCGGGATAGATATGGCAAAAGTTCATGAGCTTGAAGTTCCAAAAGAAGACAGAGCTCATTATTCCAGCCGGACAGTAGATTTTGAATTTGATTTTCCTTTTGGTAAAAAAGAACTTTTTGGTATTGCTTATAGAACGGATTTTGATTTAAAGAATCATGAATTAGATTATGTGGACGAAGAGGAAAGCAAAAAGATAACACCTCATGTGATAGAGCCGACTTTTGGTGTAGATCGTGCAGTTCTCGCAATACTCCTTTCAGCTTATGCTGAAGACGAAAAGGAAGGTGAAGTGCGTTCATTCTTAAAATTTAAGCCATCTATCGCGCCTGTAATATGTGCTGTTTCTCCTTTGTTAAAGAATAAGCCAGAACTTGTAGAATATGCGAATACAAAGGTCTACGCTCCTTTAAAAGCTGAATTTGGCCGTGTGGCATGGGATGATAACGGTAATATCGGCAAGCGCTATCGTAGGCAAGATGAGATAGGAACACCATTTTGTATCGTGGTAGATTTTGATACATTGACCGACAATTCTGTGACCGTTCGCGACAGAGATACGGGTAAACAGGAAAGAGTAAAAGTAGCTGATTTACGAAATTACATTAAAGAGAAAATAAATTAATGATACTTTGTACTTTGGGTTTTTTATTTAAAAATGGGAAAATAATTCTCGCAAAAAAGAAGCGCAAGTTTGGCGTTGATAAGTGGAATGGATATGGAGGTGTGGTGGAAGAAAATGAAACTAAAATAGAATGTCTGGTGCGTGAAATTAAAGAAGAATGTGGAGTTGTTATTGAATTAGAGAAGTGTAAAGAATTAGGCTTTGTTGATTTTGAATTTGAAGGCAAAGGAGAACGGAATATGAAAGTGTATATGTATAGAGTTGATGAATTTTCAGGTAAACCAAAAGAATCAGAAGAGATGGGGGAACCTAAAGAATTTGATATAAATAAAATTCCATATCATGAAATGATAATTGGGGATGAAAAATTTATGCCATTTATTATAGAAGGTAAGAAATTTAAAGGTAGAATTGTTTTTTCAGAAAATGGAGAAAGATTGCTTGAATGTGTTATAGTCGAGATTCCTGATGAAAAAAGTGAAATTAAAATGATGTAAATTTATGAAATACTCAAAAAAAGTTTTAAAGAATGGCCTGCGGGTGATTACAGTACCCATGAAAGACAATCCGACTGTGACTGTACTCGTTTTAGTAGAGGCAGGTTCTGAATATGAAGAAAAGAGGGTGAACGGTATATCACATTTTTTAGAGCATATGTGCTTTAAGGGCACTATAAAACGTCCTAAGGCTATAAATATATCAAAAGAGCTTGATGGCCTAGGAAGTCAATATAATGCCTTTACAGCACAGGAATATACTGGATATTACGCAAAGTCTGATGCTAGGCATTTTACAAAGATTTTTGATATTATTTCTGATATTTATTTAAATTCTACTTTTCCTGAGGTAGAGATGCAAAAAGAAAAAGGCGTGATAATAGAAGAGATAAATATGTATGAAGACATGCCAAACAAGCATGTGCAGGACTTGATGACAAAGTTGCTTTATGGTGATCAGCCAGCGGGTTGGAATGTTGCAGGTGAAAAGAAAAATATTTTAGAAATGAAACGAGATGATTTTGTTGCTTATAAAAAGAAACATTATTTGCCAGAAGCTACGGTGCTGATAGTGGCAGGGAAGGTGACAGAAAAGGAAGTAATGAAAGAAGTAAAAAATGTTTTTGGAAAAGTTTTGCGTGGTGATAAAGGGAAAAAGGCGAAGGTGGAAGAAAAGCAAGAACACCCACAAGTTTTAGTTTCTTTCAAAGAAACAGATCAGACACATTTTGTTTTGGGTGTGCGCAGTTATGATTTATTTAATAAGAAAAATAATGTTCTTACTGTCCTCAGTACTATCCTCGGAGGTGGAATGAGCTCAAGACTTTTTACAAAACTTCGCGAGGAGATGGGTGTAGGTTATTATGTTCGAGCTTTCAATGACGCTTCCATTGATCATGGATTTCTACAGATTTCTGCTGGAGTGGATAATAAAAGAATAGATGAAGTATTGAAGGCTGTATTACATGAATGCATAAAATTAAAAAATGAAAAAGTTGGAGTTGAAGAATTAAATAAGGTTAAGGAATATTTGATAGGGAATATGAAATTGTCGCTGGAGTCTAGCGATGATATTGCAAATTTTCATGGCGGACAGGAACTTTTGAAAAAAGAAATAAAAAATATAGAAGAAAAGGCAGATGAAATACGAAAAGTTACTGCCAGCCAAATTCAAGCTTTAGCAAAAGATATTTTCAAAGACAAAAAATTAAACTTGGCGCTCATCGGGCCGTTTAAAGAAAAGGAAGAATTTCTTAAAATATTAAAATTTTAGACTTCTTCGGCAAATTTCTTGCTGATTTCTTTCAGAATTTGGTCTGATATTTTTTTATTTTCTTTCAAGAATGTGCGAGTAGAATCATAACCTACACCGAGTTTTACTTTCTCTTCTTTTTCACCGCTTGGTGTATAGGAATATGTATTTCCACTTTTTTCTATAATTTTGAATTTTTCTCCGAGCGCCATGATTTCTCCCTCTCTGGAGATACCTTCGTTGTAGATAATATCAAATTCTGTTTGTTTGAATGGAGCGGCGACTTTATTTTTTACTACTTTTACTCGTGTTCGACTTCCGACTACTTCTTCTCCTTTTTTTATTTGGGCTATTTTTCTGATATCTAAGCGAATAGAAGTGTAGAATTTCAGTGCTTTTCCTCCTGGCGTCGTTTCCGGATTGCCGAACATCACGCCTATTTGCATTCTAATCTGGTTTATGAAAATAACGGAAGTTTTAGATCTTGCGACGATGGCAGTGAGCTTGCGGAGGGCTTGAGACATCAAACGAGCTTGCTTACCGACATGGTATGCGCCCATATCTCCCTCTATTTCATCTTTTGGAGTGAGTGCCGCCACAGAATCAATGACTATGACATCTATTTTGCCTGTTCTAACCAATGACTCCACTATTTCTAGAGCTTGTTCGCCGTTGTCTGGTTGGGAAATGAGCAAATTATTTATGTTGACTCCGAGTTTCTTTGTGTATTCAGGATCCATCGCATGTTCTGCATCTATATATGCGCAGACGCCACCGAGTTTTTGAGCCTCGGCCACGATGTGGAGGGAGAGGGTAGTTTTTCCTGAAGATTCTGGTCCAAATATCTCAATAATTCTGCCACGTGGTATTCCACCTACGCCGAGCGCCATATCAAGGCCGATTGAACCAGTCGGTATGACGTTTACGTCCACTTTTGGTGAATCACCGAACTTCATAATTGCTCCTTCGCCAAATTTCGTTTGGATTGCCTTTAATGTATCGTCCAATACAGCCATCCCTACAGTCTTGTCTTCCTTTTTTTCTTTTTTCTTTAACATAACTTTGTTTATTCTTTATCGACAAGAAATGCTTTTAGAAATAGTCTGGCCGGGATTGGGACCCGGAGAACCGAGGACTTTTATAAAAGCATTTCTTGTCGATTTAGTACATTAATTTATAATTTTTCTCATCAATATATCCAAACTTATCTTTGGCTTTTATATTTATCACATTATAGCCTGAAAGTAGGGCAATTGTCTCGTCAAAATCTCCAGTTTCACTTATAGAGATTTCTCGGCCATTTAGTGTTAGATTTACAGCGTTTTTAGCGTTTCCTTTTATCTCAATTACGTTGTTTGCGACTTTTTCTCCGTCAGTTATATTTACATTAGTTATTTTTACTCCATAGAGCAAATCATGAGAGCGAAAAAAAGCGTATATGATAATGAAAAGAAAAAATATTGAGAAACCTATTATTTGTAATATTTTTTTTGCACTTGTATTCATTATCTTAAATCATATTTTCTCCAGTTTCTGTACGCTCGATTTTTTCCAACACTTCTCTTGGTTTTGCGCCATCTCCAGGGCCGATAACTCCGCGTTCTTCTAATTTATCCATCAAGCGGGCAGCTCGCGCATATCCTAATTTTAATTTTCTTTGTAAATAAGAAGTAGATGCCTTGCCAGCTTCTATCACACAAGCTCTGGCCTCTTCATACATTTCATCATCGTCTTCTACATCTCCTCCATCTTCTAATGAGCTTTCAAAAATACTTTTATCGGCTGATATTGAACCGGATGTTAGAGTTATCTCAGAAGATATTTCGTCTTTATATGCATCTGCTAAATATTTTACAACCTTTTTCACTTCTGTTTCTGAAATAAATGCGCTTTGTAGACGTTCTGGCTGGGCTTCACCAGAAGAATAGAGCATATCACCAGCACCCAAGAGTTTCTCTGCTCCTCCAGCATCCAAAATAGTGCGTGAGTCAATTTGTGAAGATACTTTTAAGGCGACACGAGCAGGGATGTTTGCCTTGATGAGTCCAGTAATGACGTTTACTTCTGGACGTTGGGTTGAAAGTATGAGGTGAATACCGACAGCTCGAGACATCTGGGCTAAACGTACGATAGCGGATTCAAGTTCTCTAGGATAAGAGCTCATTATATCTGCCAATTCGTCTATGACGATGATGATATAAGGTAGGCGATCAGGTTCTACTTCAGTTTCTACACCTTCTGCATTTGTCTTTGTTTTATTTTTTAACTTTCCGAAAACATTATTGTGATAAGACTCAATATCTCTGACGGATTCTGCTTCCAAGATGTCATAACGGCGGTCCATTTCTTTTGCTGCCCATTTTAAGGCTAGAATCGTTTTCTTGGCTTCAGTTATAACAGGGGTGAGCAGGTGAGGGATGTTGTTGTAAAGTGTGAGCTCAACACGTTTTGGGTCAATTAAAATAAGCTTTAAGTCGTCTGGTCCATTTCTGTATAAGAGGGAAGTGATTATAGAGTGGATGGTGACGGACTTTCCAGAACCAGTAGTTCCTGCGACTAGACAGTGTGGCATTTTTGCCAAATTTCCAAAGATTGCTTTACCAGAAATGTTTCGTCCCAAAGCTATCGTGAGAGGTTTAGGTGAATTTTGGAATTTATCATCAGAGAGTAGGGTGGCGAGACCGACGATTGATTTTGATTTATTTGGAATTTCAATACCAACCAAAGATTTGCCTGGAATTGGGGCTTCTATACGTATAGGATGTGCTGCGAGTGATAGAGCTAGGTCGTTTTGCAATCCCACTATGCGAGAAAGTTTTATTCCTTCTGCTGGTTTGAGCGCATAACGTGTGACAGTCGGTCCGATAGTTATCTCATCCATCTCTACTTCAATACCAAAGTTTACGAGCGTTCGTTTTATTATGTTTGCATTTGCTTTTATGTCTCCGGTGTTTGGTTTACCTTGATCTTCTTCTAAGAGGTTGAGTGGGGGAGGGACGTAGGTAGACATCAATCCTGTACGTCTCTTTTTGATAGGCATTTCTTCCTCCTCTTCCTCTTCTTTTTTCTTTCCGACTCCGAGTGCTTTCTTTATTTTTTCTCCAGCAGTTTCTTTTTCTTCATCTTCTTCAGGTTCTGGTTCTTCTTTTTCTTCTTCCTCCCCTTCTTCTTCTTCTTCAACTTCTTCTATTTCCTTTTTTCTTGATATAAAGCCCCAGATCTTTTTCAAGAAGGGGATGAGGTCTAATTTTGCATCAAAAATTACTAGAATTGAAATTATCAAAAGTGCGCCGAGGAAAATAATACTAGCGTAAGTGTCAAAAAGTGAAATGAATGGAACTGCTAAAATCTTTCCGATTAATCCACCCGCTTCTTTGCTCACAGAGATGTTTAATATGCCAAGACTTGAAATCAAAAATATTATTCCACCTATCGTGTTTCTCCATCCTATGTTTGGTGCTTCGGATTTGATGTAGGAGTATCCAAACATGATGAGTAATGTCGGTAGGAAAAAATATCCAATGTTACCTAAAACATCTTTAAAAAAGTTTTTTGTGAATACACCTGCGACACCCGTCACATCAAATGCGGACATTAAAAAAAACAATGCGAGAACAAAAAATATTATTGATATGATTCCATGTTTCGTCTGACTTTTTAAACCTGCATCATTTGTAGATTTACGATTAGAATAATTTTCTTTACCTTCATCTTTTTTCTTTTTTGCCATAAATGTATTTTAACACATTTTAATAAGCAAAAAAGCAAAGAGTAGTTTTTAAAATGCCTTGCGCAGGAGTTTAGAAAATAAAAATGGTAATCCATTTATTATTTTCTTGAGCGACGAGCAGTTCGCTGGCGAAGCTTCGCCAGATAGATTGCATTTTAAAAACTACTCTTTGCTTTTTTTGTCTTGCTTTTTTATTTGTCCTATATATAATGGACAGATGTTAGCAGGAGATAAAAATATAAAAGACTCCGGAAAAGACATCGTAAAGGACAACTTTTCTATCCCTGCCTCTTATGAATTTAAAACATTTCACTCTGGGTCATATACCAAGACTCACAAGCTTATTACTGCGCTTTATATGGTAACGGACATAATGGACAAGGATGAACCAATAAGGAATAAACTAAGAGCTTTAGGGACAGAAATCATATCGGACCCCGAAGGAAAGCCTATAGCTTCCTACGGGGCAGGCATGTCCATTATGAGAATAGAACAAATTGTGGCGTTTTTAAGCATTGCTTCTGCTATGAATTTTATCTCAGAAATGAACTGCGCTATTCTAAAAAAAGAATTTCTTGAATTAAAGAATTCTATAAATGAACATGTAAGTATTAAACCTACTTGGATAGAAGAGTTTCTAAAAGATTCTCCTCTTGAGGAGTACCCTTCAGGGGGAGGTGGAAGAATTCTCCACCCCGTCTCGCGAGCGAGCCATCCCTCAAGAGGGGAATTAAATTCTATCGGACATAAAGGACATACGAGGATTGGTGTTCAAAAAGGAAGTACTCTCATGAAAGCTTTGTCCGATAAAATGAACATAGTTTCACAGACTAAAGATTTTGATATTCTAAAGAAAAAAAGAAGAGAAGATATATTAAATATAATAAAAATTATCGGAGGCAACGCTACCATAAAAGACATCATGGCTAAAATGAATAGTGGTATAAATGGAGTGTCGTCTTTTAGCGAAAAAACACTACAAAGAGAACTCGTGTCCTTGATAAAGGACGGTGTCCTTTACAAGACAGGGGAGAAGAGGTGGAGCCGATATTTCATCAAATAAAAGAGCCCTCTCCTTTACAAGGAGAGGGTAGGGTGAGGTGAATTAAGAACCTCTCCTAACCCCTCCTTATCAAGGATGGGAGGAATTCTTGCATTTTCCCTAAAAGTCTGATAATATAGGGCTATGGAATATGTTCGCCCAGATTTACTTTTAGGCGAGTTATCCACATAATATATTGCTCATTTTAAGAGCTATATATTATAATGTTATTGTGTTTATAGATTGCGCAAATCTGCGTGTTCTATATTCATAAAATTTGTTATTTATTTTGCTTCATTCTCGTTTGCGATTTCGTCGAAAAAATCTCAAAGGATAATCTAGTGAAAATAAATGGTAAGGTCATTGAAAACTAAATAAAAATTATCTTGCATTACACTTAAACTTGTTTTGTGAGATTACATTTTGTTTCAGTTTTCAGTTAAGTAATCATCTGTTCATTGTTTATTTATTCGCTGCATTATTAGTTCATTATTATTTATTAGCGAATAGAAAATAGTGATAGAAAAAAAATACGCTTTTAGTTTTGTCGAAACTAATTAACGGCGTAGAAAATTAGAAAAAATATATGAGTAATTTATTAAAATCAAAATTCTTTCTTGGAGCTTTTGGTTTTACAGTTATGCTTGCCGGAGTTGTTGCAATAAACACTGCTTCTGCATCTTCCTGTTCAATCACTAGCACTTTGAGAGTCGGTTCAAAAGGCGCACAAGTTGTTTGTCTTCAAACAGCTGTCGGAGTCAAGGCTGACGGTAACTTTGGTAAAGGTACCAAGGCTGCAGTCATCGCTTGGCAAAAGTCTGTCGGCTTAACAGCTGATGGAGTCTTCGGTAAAAAGTCAGCTGCAGTTCTAGCAGGTGGCACAGTTTCTTCTGGAGGTCTTCCAGCAGGATGTACATCAGCTTCAGGCTTCAGCCCTTCTACTGGCGCATCATGCTCTGGTAGTACAGTTGTAAATAACTCTGGTCCTTTAGCAGTATCACTTGCTTCAGACAACCCAGCAGCTGTTTACGTTATTGAAGGACAAGCTGGTGCAGATCTAGCGCACTTCACGTTTACTGGTTCTAGCACAATCAATTCCATTACATTACAACGAACAGGTGTTTCAGATTCAAACACACTATCAAACGTTTACCTCTATGATGGAGCTACTCGTGTGACAAGTGGTTATTCTTTCAACACTACTGGAGTCATTACAATGAATAATCTTGGAATCGTAGTAAACGGTTCAAAGATTCTTTCTGTAAAGGCTGACGTTGCTTCAATCACTTCTGCTTCTACTATCGGTGTTGCTCTTACAAGCTACACAACAGCAGGAAATACAGCTGTAGTAACAAATGTAAAGGGTAATGAAATGTATGTTGGTACAAGCACACTTGCTGGATCAAAATTCTCAATAACTAACGTTACTGTGAATCCCGCATCTGCATATATCAACGCTGGATCAATGAATCAAAACCTATGGTCACGAACTTTGACTATCTCTCAACACGCTGTCAACCTTCATGCCATGACTGTTAAGATGATTGGTTCCGCTCCTTCAAATTCACTACAAAACGTAGCTCTATTTGTTGACGGAGTAAATGTTGCAAACTCAAACATCAATGCAAATAGTCAGTATGTATTCGTTTTGAATTCTCCTCTTGCACTTACAACAGGTTCACACTTGATTGAAGTTCATGGAGATATCGTAAGCGGTGCATACAGAAACTTCTATCTTTCTCTCGAACAAGGCACAGATATCTCAGTTGAGGATTCACAAATGGCAGGTGTTTACGTAAGTACACTTGACTCTTCTGATGCTGTTACTATCAATGCTAACGGTGGAACGATAAATATCAACCAAGGTACTCTTACAGTTAACCAAGATCCTTCATTCAACAACATAACAACTCTTGTTGCTGGTACAACGGCTACAACCTTGTCCTCATTCAAGATTTCTGCTTATGGTGAAGATGTAAAGATCACAAGTATTACTTTCACTCCTACATTCGCTGGTGGATTTACCCCTGGTACAACACTTTCAAATGTTGGTTTGTATGTAAACGGTGGACAGGTTGGTTCAAACCAAACTGCAACATCTGGTTCTCCTCTTATATTCAGTAGCCTAGGTTCACAGTTGTTAGTTACAGCTGGATCACCTGCTATCGTTCAATTGAAAGGAGATATTGTAAGTAACACTACTGGTAATGTCGGTGCTGCTGTTACTGCTGGTACTATCAATTTCGCCGTTGCTTCAGGTACAGCTCAGGGTATGAGCTCAAGCCAGACAACAGCACTTTCTGGTGCTAGTGGTCAGACACTTACAGTTGCATCAACGAACGTTCAATTTGCTGCTACAACAGGCTTCGCAGCTTCTACTGTAGCTCCAAACACAACAGCAAAGATCGGTTCCTTCACAGTTCAAACAGCTTCAGCTGAAGGTGTTACTGTAAATACCATCGTTGTTAACGTTCCTGGTTCACTCAATGGTACAAATTCTACTTGTCAGGCTTTCGCTGGCACTACAGATTGTAGTCTTGTTGGTCACAATCAAATCACCAACCTTACTATAAAAGATGATTCTACAGGTCAAGTTATTGGTACACCTATCGGTAATCCAGTAGCTTCCGGTAACAGCTTCTCTGTAACCGTTCCAGTTGCTCCAAGTTCTACAAAGGTATTCGCATTGTATGCTGACCTTGGTGGTACTGCAGCTTTGGATGTTACACCAGCTATGGGAATCACTTACCAAGGTGCTGTATCAAAGCTTTCAACAACAGTTTCTCCACAGTCTGGAGTTCGTGTAACAGATGCTGTTGCAACTATTGCTAACGCTACAGGTACAACACTAGTTTCAGGTTCTTCACCAGCTTCACAATACATGATTGGTGGATCAACCATTGGAAATCTTGCAACATTTAATATCGTAACTTCTAATCACATTGGAGGTGCGATTATTAAAGACATGACATTTACTTCTTCAGCCGGCAGTATCAATAACATTGCCTCTGTAACAGTAAATGGAAAGACAGCACAATTCGTTTCCGGCACAGCTGTAGTCTACAATGTAGGCCTCACAGTTCCTGCTGATAACTCTGGATTAAACATCCCAGTTGGTGTTTCTCTAGTATGTGCTAATGCTTCTTCTGGATGTCCTGCAAGTGCTTCAAATAGTACAATAATCTTGACTCTTGCTAGCTACACATTTAATGATGGTTCAACGATTCAGACTGTTTCCAACGCTGGAAACTCTCATAACGTTGCTCCTACTCATTTATTGGTTGCTTCAAAGCCTACGATTACTGTTGCTACATCAACTGGCGCAGTTCTAGGAACTGGATCAGTTGAGGCTATAGACGTTACGGTAACTGCAGATGCTGCAGGTTCTATCAAACTCAATAGCTTCCCAATTACAGCTACAATTTCCGGCGGTGGCTCACCTACATTCACAGCTGCTAAGCCTACTGTTAAGGATGTAAACAATACAACCTTAGCTTCAACAGGTTCTGACGCTTGTGATGGTTCAGCTACTTGTGCGGTTACAGTTGTAATTGATGGTGGATATACATTGAATGCTGGTCAATCACAAACATTTAGAGTATTACTTCCTGTTACTTCTCTAGGTACTCCAAGTGGATCATTGCCAAACACATACATGTATACACATCTTGTGGCTGGTTCTACAGGATTTAGTTGGTCTGACGTAGCCGGTGGTACAACGATAACAAACACAACATACGCTGTTGGTTATCCAAGTACAGTTACATCAAGCGTTCATAACTAATGTTAACTCGCTTCTAGATTGGTCGAATAATCTACTAGCAAACAAGAAGCCCCGTCGCTCACGCGATGGGGTTTTTTGTTTTTATAGTTATACACAGGTTAAAAATGTTCTATTATTTATTGGTGTTGTATAATAAATAGAATACATTGGCGTCCTTCCTCTTAGGGTAGGGTCGAAATGCGCTTTTGTTGTCTTGATTATTTATCAGTGCATTCTTAAGGGCATTAATAAGTAATTAAGAAAGAAATTTATTAATGTTTTAAATTATTAATTAACTATTATTAGATTATGAAAAAAATGTTAAAAGGTTTAAGTATAGGTTTTATGGTCCTAGCTTTGGCTTTGGTTTTAGGAGGAGCTCCTTCTAAAGTCTCTGCTACTGCTGGTGCAGCAGTCACTGGTTTAAGTGGTGTACTCCAATTAGGAGAGACAACCACAGCCACTGCAGCTACGACCGAAGCAGGTGCAACTAGTTGGACATCAAGTGTTCCAGCGGTTGCGACAGTTGATGGAACCACAGGAGCTGTAGTCGCATTGACAGCGGGTACAACTACTATCGGTTACACAGCTTCAACAAGTGGAAATCTTAACTCTGTATCAGTTACAGTTTATGCCGCAGCTTCAGTCGCTAATCCAACTATTGGAGAAGTGCGAGTTGGTGGATCAACAGTAACTCCTACAGGATTTACAGCAGCAGGTACAGGAGAGACAATGGCTTGGACTTCCAGTGATACTGGAAAGGCTACAATCGTTTCAGCCACAGGAGTAATCACAGCAGTAGCTCGTGGTGCAACGACGATTAGTTATGTTGTAACTAACAATGCAAATAGTCACAAAGTTTCAAAAGGTAGTTTAGCTATTACAGTAGTTCAGACTCTCGGAGCCGGAGCGGTTGCTGGAGTTACAGTTCCAGTAATAGGTGCTACTCCTGTAACGACTACAACAGCGGGAACAGGTTACACGGGTGCAGTCGTATGGAGTGGAAGTCCAACAACTTTTGCTTCTCACACGATTTACACAGCTACGATTACTCTTACAGTAACAAGTGGTTATACTTTGACTGGAATAACAGCAAATCAATTCACCGTTGCTGGTACAACTGGATCAGCCACCAACCCTATTAACTCAGGAGTTATCACAGCTGTTTTCCCAGTTACAGCTACGACTATCGCAGCTACAGCTATTGCCGGAGTTTCAGCTCCAGAAACAAGTGCTACTCCTGTAACGACTACAACAGCCGGAACAGGTTACACTGGAGGTGTCACATGGAGTCCAAACGATGCGACATTTCAACCAAACACTGTTTACACAGCTACAGTTACTCTTACAGCTACAAGTGGTTATTCTCTTGTTGGTGTAGGCGTAAATCAATTCACTATTGCGAGAGCAACAGCAACTAACTCTGCAAACGCAGGAGTTATCACTGCTGTTTTCCCAATCACCGGTGGTATTGGTAGCGGTGGTTTCACAAGTTCAACTCCTGCTCCATCAGTAGTTTATCCAACAGTTACAGTAACTACTTCACCAGTTGTTACTCAGACCCCAACTCAAACTGTTACTGTTACGACAACTACTCCAGTAGCAATACCTGGATGTCTAGGTACAACAGGTTTTAGTACAGTTTCCGGCGTATCTTGCGCAGGGAATACTGGTACTGTTACGACAACTACTACTTACAATTTAGGAAATGTTACCCTTAAAAATGGAAGCAGTGGTGTTTCAGTTCAGGAACTTCAAAAAGTTTTGAATAAGATTTTGAAACTTAATTTGAAGATAGATGGAAAACTAGGTCCAAAGACTGTTGCTACTATAAAACAGTGGCAAAAGGCTCATGGCTTAAAGGCTGATGGTCTCGTTGGTGCAAAGACAAAGGCAGCGATGCTTTCAGAAGCTAAATAAAGATTATCTGTTCTAAGATAAACAAAACCCCGCCCAAAAGGCGGGTTTTTGTTTATATGCTATAATATATCTAAGTTTATTATTTATAATAATATCAATAATATATGGCATCATCACATGGAGGGGGGAGTTCATCAACAGCGGTAGTAGAGTTAATCGTGGTTTTAATTTTAGTGTTTTTTGGTCTCTGGTATCTTAAAAATCCTTCTACGGACAATGTTACAACTGGTACAGGTCAGACTGTGACAGACAACAGTAAAACAGCTGTTCCAATAAAGAATATTAATTACACTCAAGCTTTAGCTTTATATAAAAATGCCAGAATTCAGCTTGATAAAACCTGCCAAGCAAAACCAAGCGCTATGACTTTCAAGAATAATTCATATCTCATGATAGACAACAGAGCTCCTGTGGACCGTACTGTCAGAGCTGGTTCCGTATTTAATGTCAAAGCTTATGGTTTTCAAATCGTAAAGCTTTCTAGTGAAGCTTTGCCTGCTACATGGTATGTGGATTGTGATTCATCTCAAAATGTCGCTACAATTTTGATTCAAAAATAAATTTATGTTTGATTTGATTTTCAAAATTTGGTATCTAATAGCTATTCTACCTTTCCTTATTCTTCTGGAGGGGAGTGAGATGTTTGCAAATTTTCTAAAGAAAAGAAATATCTACGCTCACTGGGACATCTGGCACACTTCTCTCGTTATTCTCATCATCGTTCTCATCGTCCTCTGGGGTTTAGGTTATCGCTAAAAAGGGGAAGAGGTAACAAATCCAAGGGATGCCCTTGGTATTTGTTTGTTGATTATCCACACATTATTTAGGAAATTCCTTTATTAATTGTATAATTAATAGATGGAAAAAATAAAAAGAGTTTTGGCTCACAAGATTTTTAAAATATTTAAGTGGGCTTTTTTAATTTTACTGGGTTTATATATTATTTTAGTCGTTGTTCGTGTTGTGCATCTTTTTAATTTAGATAAAACAAATGCCGAAGTAGCAAAAATTCATGCGACGAAGTTAATACTAGATGATGTTATGGGGAAGAACCTTCCTCCGGATCCGGGAGCTGATGCTGATAAGACTGTGGCTGGTATTGATGCAAATAATAATGGAATTCGCGATGATGTAGAGCTCGCTATCTTCAATGTATATCCAAAGTCTGCGAAAACTAGGGCAGTGCTGTTGCAGTATGCGCTAGTATTACAAATGCAAATGACCTTACCAATCATTAATAAAGATACAGTGACAGCAACTGTGGAAGACAATGAGAGTAGGGCTCATATTTGTGTTTGGAGTATTTCTTCTAGATCTAATATGAAAAAATTTATTGCAGAAACAGATAAGAATGAAAAGTTTGTTGAAAATCTTCAGCTTAATACCACACAAAGAACGAATTATCTAAATAAAGTTTTTGAAGGAAATCTTGGTAGTTATGCTGCTTCTAATGATGGTTGTGATATAGATTTAAAAACTTTACTAAACTAAAGTAGTGAATATAAATAATTTAAAAATTATTTGTTTTTTAATTGTTATTTTTCTTATACCCAATTTTTCTTTCGCTGCTAATAAGTGTTCTAAGGATGGGTACATAGTTACTACAATTAATGGAGTGCTTACTAATGATAAAGGAGCAGAGGAAAATATGTTAGCACTTGAAAAAGTTCTTGGTTTTAATTGGAAGAATCAAAGTATAAATTATAGATATCTCCTCAATCCCTCCCATATCGCTGGGGCGCTTGATTTTGTTGATGCTTTTAAACAGGGATTTTTTGGCCAAAAATCAGATTATGATTTAATAGAAATGCTAAATGATGCCAGTAATAAGATAAGTACACAAAAAGTTCTTCTCGTTGGTCATTCACAGGGGAATTTTTATGCAAATAATTTTTATGACAAAGTTGCAGGTAAAGAGGGTGGTATACCAACAGAATCTTTGGGTGTATACAGTGTCGCAACCCCAGCGGATCATGTTGGGGGCGAAGGAAAATATATAACTTCCGATACGGATAAAGCTATTGCTGGCGTCGCTGGTGATATTTTTTCTATATTGCCACCAAATGCTCATATTGATTTACAACAGGGTGATAATTTTTTAGGGCATAATTTTGATATTTATTTAAAGTATCAAACTCCAAGAATTGTTTCTGATATTCAATCTTCGCTTGATAAACTTCAAACAAATAATATCCAAAATGAAAACGCGTCGTGCATGAATCCGCCTAAATTAACTCTCGGACATAAAATAGAGGGTCTTGCGCTGGCAGTTGCTGACTCGACTGCAGATGTAGTTAAAAATGGAATTGTTCTTACTTATGACACCGGAGTTTTTATTGTAAATGGAATATATAATACTAGCCTAGCAGTTGGTAATGCAGTAATTCAAGGAGTAAATACAGTTGCTTCTTCTATTTCTTCTTTTGCTCAATCTATATTCAATAAAAATGAAAATTTAGCTGTAAATAATACTGCTTCAGCCATTTCCGCCATAGAAGGTCTTGCTGATGTATCTCCAAATTCAGCAATTGTTCAAACTTCAGACACAACAAATTTACCAACACCAGAGCAAGTAATAAATACAAAAGAAAATATTCCAACCATGCAACCTGCGCCAGAAACTCAGGTTGTTTCTAATCCTTTACATCCTGCTGGAGGAGGTAGCGGAAATAGGGTAAATGCTGAAATAATAATTCCAGAAGAAGTTCATACAGAGCCGATTGTTGAGCCTGTTTTGCCTTCTGATAATATTGCACCAGCTATTTCTGTAATAGGTGCCAACCCAGTTAATATAAATATCGGTGATGCTTTTATAGATGGGGGAGCCACAGCCATTGATGATGTTGACGGTCCGATAAATGTCTTTTTTTCCGGTGTAGTAAATAATTGGTTGGCAGGTAATTATGTTATTACTTATACCGCGAAAGATAAAAATAATAATACGGCGACAGCTACACGCACAGTAAACGTCGCAGATGCTTTTCCTTCTATTTCATTATCTTCTTCTGATTTAAATAATAATGGAATTCCTGATAATACAGAAAGTGATGTGACGATGGACTCTAATGCAACTTTACCAGCGGGAGAATATTATTTTAATAATTTAAATATTACAAATAATGCAGTTTTGACTGTTGCTGGCGATCCACTTTCCGTAAATTCATTTAAGGGAGTAAAGATTACTGTTTCAAATTTAAATGTGAATTCTGGTTCTTATATTTCAGCTGATCAAAAAGGTTATAACTCTGGTGCAGGTTTGGGAATTTCTTCAGAACCTTCTGTTGGTGCAAGTTATGGAGGTTTTAGTTTTGGAGGAGCTTCCACTTCAAGTTTGTATGGTTCTGCGACCAAGCCGATTGATTTAGGGAGCGGGGGAGCTGATTTTTATAATGGTTTTGGTGGTGGGGCTATACGTATCGTAGTGTCTGATACTTTTACTAATAATGGAATTATTTCTTCTAGTGGTGCTGTCTCTGCTAGTGGTGGTAGTATTTTTGTAACTGCAAATAAATTTACTGGAAATGGAATCTTTCGCGCGAATGGCGGTAATCTCCATTTTGGTGATTATTTTAAAAGTCCTGGTGGTGGAGGTAGGATTGCTCTGTATTATAAAACGTCATCATTTAGTGGAACTTTAGAAGCCAAAGGAGGTTGTGGAAGTTACGATGGTTGGTCTAGTTCTTGTGGACAAGTGGGTACGATGGGTATCTTTGATAGTTCAGCAAATGATGCTTATTTAAGTGGTTCATGGCAATTTAGAAACAATGATGCTCCGTTTGCCTTTAATAATATTTATATTTTAAATGATACAAAAGCAACATCAGAGAATAATGTAAATATAACTGCGAATAATTTAGTTATTGATAAAAATTCTTTTTTTTCTCTTTCTGATAATCAAGTATTAAATATTCCAACAATTAAAATAGATGGGGTTTCAACTTTGACTCTTTCAGGCAGTGAAATAATTATGGCTAACTCTCTTATGTTAATGGGGAATTCAATACTTACGATTATTCCTGAAAAAATTCTTGCTCTAAATGTTTCCAATATTAATATAGAAAAAGGTTCATCTATTTCGGCTGATTTTAAAGGATATGGGGTGGCAACTGGTCTCGGAGCTCCTAGCCCTATATATGATCCAGAGAACCCAGGGACATATATGAAAGGCGCAAGTTATGGTGGGTTGGGCTCTGGTAGTAATGAGTCGTCAATTTATGGTTCTGCTAGTGCGCCTGTTGATTTTGGTAGTGGAGGAAATGGAAGTCTGACTCGTGGTGGCGGAGCGATCAGACTAATAGCAAATAATTTAATTAATAATGGTACAGTGTCTGCAGGAGGAAATATTACATCTAGTGGTGGAAGTATCTATATAACTACAAATACACTCGATGGTGACGGAATTTTTCAGGCAAAAGGAGGCGGGACATTTTGCCCAGCTATGTGTTATGGAGCTGGAGGAGGAGGTAGAGTTGCCCTTTATTATAAGACATCTTCATTTACTGGACAGGCGGTGGCGAATGGGTGGAGTGGATATGGGGGAGATAGCAAAGAAGGAACGGTGGTATCAGAAACTATAGATTAGAATTATGATATAATTTAGCTATGGTAACGAAGCATTTTTTAAAGGTTGTGTTTGTCTTTTCACTTATGATAATCCTAGGCATTATCGGTGTTGTTTTTGTAAATTATTTAGATAAAAAACAAGATATAAATTCGTCTGAAGTGGGTGAAGTTGCAAATTAAAAGGTTTGTGTTAGTATGTATTTACCGCAAAGAAGATAGGCTCAGAAGTTTATTCTGATAAGTCCTATTCAGTGGGTCGATATCTTTGACGGCGGAAGCCGTTTTTTTAGTTTATTAAAAACTTTTAAAATATCAATTTTTTTCGGTACGGATTTTTTGAAGCTTAAAAAATCCTGAAGTTCTCGGCTCGTCAGCCTCGAAACCCCTTCAAAAATTATATTTAAAAAGTTTTCAAAAATTATGTTACAAAAATCAAAAAAAGAAGAAATAATAAAAGACTTGGAAGTAGCGGTAAAAGGAAGCAAGTCTCTCGTTTTCGTGAACTTTCATGGTTTGAAAGTAAGCGATGAGACGATATTGCGTCGAGAGCTTCGTTCAAATGGTGTGGGTTACAAAGTTTCCAGAAAGACTCTCCTTGGCCGTGCTCTCAAAGGCAAAGCAGAAGGTGAAGTTCCAAAGCTTGACGGAGAAGTCGCTATTGCGTTTTCAAAAGACGATATAGCAAGTCCTCGTGAAGTTTATAATTTCCAAAAGGCTCATAAAGGAATAGTCTTGAACATCTTGGGAGGAATTTTCGAAGGAAAATTCGTCGGTAAGGAAATGATGATGGAACTCGCAATGATACCAACGAGGGAAGTATTACTTTCCAAATTGGCATTCTTACTCCAGAGCCCTATGCAACGTTTGGCTATTGCAGTCGGCGAAGTAGGGAAGAAGAAATAGTGAATTTCCTCCCCACCTTAATAAGGAGGGGATTGAGGGGCGGTTCTTCAATTAAGAACCTCACCCTGCCCTCTCCTTGTAAAGGAGAGGGGGAGTACGATTATTAAAAAATTAACACAAAAAACATTATGTCAAAATTTGATTCGTTTTTAAAAGATTTGGAAAGTGCATCAGTTTTAGAGTTGAATGAGCTTGTAAAAGCTATTGAAGTAAAGTTTGGAGTATCTGCCGCTGCTGTAGCATCAGCTGGTGCCGGTGCTGCTGCTCCAGCTGCTGAAGAGCAGAGCGCTTACACAGTTATGTTGACTTCTGCTGGTGATCAGAAAATCGCAGTTATGAAGATAGTGAAAGAAGCTTTGGCTCTAGGCTTAAAAGACGCTAAAGACTTAGTAGACGCCGCTCCTTCCACCCTTAAGGCAGGAATGAAGAAAGAAGAGGCTAACGATTTGAAGAAAAAAATTGAGGCTGCAGGAGGAAAAGTTGAGCTTAAATAGCTCAACTTTTCGGCCGGAGGTGCGACGGCGCCGAGGCGGGGGCTGCGCAAAATTCCAGCAGGAATTTATGTGTGGCCAAGGTTGAATTGAAATAATATATAAAAGTATTACAAAAAAGCACCTTTTAAAAGGTGCTTTTTTGTTACCCTTTTTCTGCCGTAATCTAACCAATAGCTTGGAATCACTTTAAGTAAAATTGGAAGGCGTTTTTAAATTTAAGCCAAGATGCAAACGTTCGTGATTGTAGTATTGCAGATATTTTTCTAGAGCGCAATTGATGCTCCTCGGGTTTGTCTT
>CAIVBM010000044.1 GCA_903904195.1 uncultured bacterium | reverse complement strand
AAGACAAACCCGAGGAGCATCAATTGCGCTCTAGAAAAATATCTGCAATACTACAATCACGAACGTTTGCATCTTGGCTTAAATTTAAAAACGCCTTCCAATTTTACTTAAAGTGATTCCAAGCTATTGGTTAGATTACGGTATTAGTTAGTTTATTATAATAACTTTTTAAGTTACATATAATGATATACTTAAAACTGAAAAATTTAGGTAAAGCTGATCATCGAAAAAGGAATACACGTATGAAATTACCAGAATTAATTATTAAGAATATTCGTCTTAATAATTGCATTGTTCAAGGTGGTATGGGTGTTGCGGTTTCGCTTCACCCACTTGCTGGGGCGGTTTCAAGACTGGGTGGTCTTGGCATCATCTCTAGCGCCGGACTGCGAACAGTCGTTTCTTTGCGAGAAGGGGAGAAGGTTGATACTTACACAGCCGTAAGGATGGAAATAGAGCGTGCGCAAAGTCTCAGTGGTGGTCGCCCTGTTGGCATCAACGTTATGTGTGCGCTTGTCGGAAGTTATGAAGATACGATTCGCGCGGCGATTGATGCCAAGGTTGGTGCAATCATCAGTGGTGCAGGACTTCCGACCGGACTTCCTAGTATTCAACCGCCAGGTCATACAGCACTTATTCCGATTGTTTCCTCGGCTCGCGTCTTGGAGATAATTGTAAAGCGCTGGGAACGATTTGGTTATCGGCCAGATGCCGTCGTTCTTGAGGGGAGAGAAGCAGGAGGACACCTTGGTTTCAAGATGGTGGAGTTGAATGATCCGAGGTTTGCCTTAGAAAAACTTCTACTTGAGGTTCTTGAGGTTGCCCATAGACACGGTGATTTTCCAATCATTGTGGCTGGTGGACTCTATACCCACGAAGATATTGAGAAATTCTTGGCAATGGGAGCAAAAGGCGTTCAAATGGGAACACGTTTCTTGGCGACTCACGAGAGTTCAGCCACTGATGCGTATAAACAAGCCGTAGTTGCCGCTGGAAAGGATGACATAACCGTCGTTGCTTTTCCGGACAGTGCTCCGGCTTCTCCATGTGGACTTCCATTTAGAGTGCTAAAAAGTTCACCGATGTATACAAACAAACGCCCTGCTAGATGTAATCAAGGCTATGTCCTTCAGCGAGGACTAGACGGAAAACTCTCTATGTGTCAGGCGATGCCTGGCGCGCCAAATAGTGAGAAATTCCTCTGTATCTGTAATGGGCTATTGGCTTCAGCAGGATATGCTCCGGCGGAGCTTCCACTCTACACTGTCGGCTCGAATGCTTATCGAGTAGACAAAATTCTTTCAGTGGCTCAACTGATGGAAGAGTTATGTGGAGAATAAAAAGACAAATACGCTCGTATCTCGAGCAAAGTTGGGAGTTACTAATTAATTTCCAGAAAAGCCCAGACACCTCGAAACGGGGAAAAATGTCTGGCTTTTTTTATTTGGTTTACCAGACAGTGGCCTAGGTGAATTCAGCATTACGGAAAGATTGACAAGTGGCTATTTAATTGTTATACTATACGACAGTATTTTGAATGTTCTTTAACAAAGAATCACTTATGTGTAGAGACGAGCCCTCCTTCGCTAAAAGGTACGGACGGGTAAACTTTTTGAAACCAATTTTGGCGACAGAAGGCTCGTCTCTTGCAGAAGAGACATGCCGCAACAAAAGCCAGAGCGAATCTGGCAAGCAGAAAAAGGAAAAGTCATGACAGACACGACAGCAGTGCAAAAATCCCAAGTTCGAATCTTCGACGAAGCAGCTTGGAGGAGCTACTACGGCGGAACACAGAAGTTGGATCCACAGATCGAGGAAATCCTCATGGGTCCCTGTCCCTTCAACAAAGGCAAGCAGGTGTTCGACACCCACTTCGCCTTCATGGGAATGCCGGCGATTGAAGGGTCTCCGCTCACGGTCGCGAAATGGCTTGAGTTGCACCCTGCAGATGGACAGCCGAAGTTTTGGTTCAGCAAGGATCCGTGGCACGTGGGTCAGCCACATACGGATATCGCCACGCTTAAGCCATGCCTCTACATCATGCTTCGGGAAATCGTTCCCGGCTCTACAGGCAGAACGCCTGAAGATCAGGTTGCAATGTTGCCACCCGAGTATGAAGTGCCGACTACCATCGCGGAGGTCACGAAAGACATCCTCGTCTATCGGCGTACTGGCAAACGTTCTAACTCGAATGTTTGGGCGGCGTGCTCGGAACGGACAGAGGAAACTACGCAGGTCCACGCTGGCTACGTCTCGTGCGTGGGCAACTTCAACGAGAACGGTCTCAGCGTCAGCTTCTGGAATGGCTTCCCGAACGGCAATGGCGGTGTTGGCGCCTCTCGGAAGATCCTTGTAGCCTAGAGGACTTGCTTCTCTTGACTACTTGAGCCTCCGCGCAAATTTTTTTTGTGAACGCGGGCGCGGAGGCTCTGGGGAAGTGATTCTTATATGAATATTAAATCTTGTTTGATAAACAAGTACGGACCACGAGGTTCGTCAGGCCTCGTGAGAAGATTTACTTTTCGCGAGGTCTTTCTATTTTATATGCAATAAGTTAAGATATTTATATCTGGGACCATTTCGTCGGTATGGACAAAATGGTTGTGGATAACTTCACCTTTTTATTTATATTTCGGAGTTTCTTCTTTTATTTTAGCTAAATGATTGAAAATACGGGCAAAGGCATAAAGAATGCTGGAAAGGCGGTTTAGATAGGAGAGAGTTTCTTTGCCGATTGAGGTCTTCTCTTGTCCTGAGCTTGTCGAAGGATCATCTACTACCGATATGACTCGTCGCTCCGCGCGTCGAGCTATCGTGCGGGCGATGTCGGATAGGGCAGCCAGCTCTGTGCCACCAGAAACGAAAAATGTTTTTATGGGCGGAAGTATTTTTTCTATATTGTCTATAATTCCTTCGAGCCACGCAACTTTTTCTTGCGTTATAGTTTTATCGGCTCCGGCGAGTTCAGCTTGAATTATAAAAAGGTCCTGCTGTATGCAGTCTATAGTTTCGGAAACTTTTATTTCGCCGGTGCCAGAACTGAATTTTATATTTTCAGCTTTTATTTTCAATAGTCCTAAAAAAGAATTGATTTCATCAAGCGAACCCAGCGCTTCGGCTATGGCGGAGCTTTTTGACATTCTCTGGTCGCAACTGAAAGTTTTAGTTGTTCCCTTGTCTCCTTTTCTTGTGTAAAGCATAAAATTTTGGTAATTACGAAAAATTTTTCTCGGCATAGTTTTTGATAGGCAATCTATCTGGCGCTGCTGCGCCAGCGAACTTCTCGCGCCGTCGCGCTGCGAAAGGCCTCTCAAAAACTACGCCCACGACAATTTTTCGTAATTATATTTCGCAGACTCCGGATACGCAAGCGAATTCTTTTGCGCCAGTAGTATTGTCTCCCGCTTCGTATTGAGAAAGTTTAGAGAAATCAATCTTGCCGATAGACTTTGAACGTCTCTCGTATTCTTCTTTGGTGATGGCTTCATATGGAGCTAGTTGGTAGACGTGTTCTGAGCGGGGAAGGAATGACATTCCTCCAACGAAATCCCAATTTTCATAAACAAAGTTTCCGACAGCTAACCATTCGTTAGGACCTACATAGATAGTTGCAGAAGGGTTGTGTTCTACGAAATGTTGTTTCAATCTCTTCCATTCTTTCATTAAATCTAAAGCAGAAACTTCATCTTTGAATATAGCTCCTTGTGGTGCTTTGACTGGGAATTCTAAGACGAAAGTAGTAGCAGTGGCTTCAGATTGACCCACTTCTGGTAAACAAGGCACTCCTTGGTCTCTCGCCATTTGTAAAAGAGTGTCTGTGTGGGAAATACGTACTCGGCGAATAAAGTATGGAGCAAACCATGGGTGCATTCCTGAACCTACACCTAAAAGCTGGCCTGAGTTTCCGTGTGGTTTTACACAAGTGATAGCTGTAGAAGCGTTTATACCAAAGCGTTTTGCGTATTTTTCGTTTGTTTTAATAGCATCTAGTCTTAGAGTTTCTAGAACTTTGTCGTTTCTGATGGTTGTATTATCGTAATAACCGGTAAGAGAAACTCCGAGCAATCTTTCTGCTTCACAATTTTCTTTCCATTTCTTTGAGAGATAACCAAAGTTCGTCAAAGTGGATTGATATGTTCCGAGCAATGTTGCTAATTCCATTTTCTTTTTTAAAGTCTCTACTGTGTCTTTTGGACGAATGACGATACTGGTCAAATTACAAAATTGTTTTGAACGAAGATAAATTTCTCCACAAGGATTGAGTCCGATTTGTCTTTCGTCTTTGATTGCTGCCCATCTGCGAGCAGGTAACTGTTTCTCTAAACCTCCTCTGTTGAAAATTCCTCTTTCACCAGATTTTGATTTAACCAAAGCAGTCCATTCATCCAAGAATTCTTCAGCTGAAGGTTTTGCATTATAAACTGCTGAGTTGTTTGCCATAGAACGCTGGCCTTCTGTGAGATAAAATTGTCCTTTTTTTGCATCACGCATTTCTGTGTCTTCGAGTTCGGAGAGGGAAATGAGCGCGCTGCGTCTGACTCCACCAGCCACGACGATCAATCCTATCTGACAGATGATGTCATGCATATCCAAATTTGAAAGACGTCTGCCTTGCTTGGATAAAATTTTTCTTCTAGAAAATTCCATCAAGTCCATAAGTGGTTGAGGTCCTGATGCTCGTCCGCCGGCTGTTTCAAGTCTTGCGCCAGCTGGTCTGACTTGTGAATAATCAAATTTTACATCTTCACCATCAAACCAAGTTGTGAGTCCGAGAACAAATGCATCTGCCCAGCCTTCTTTGCTGTCTTTAACAATATGCACGGATGCTTTCTTGCCTGACTGTTTTTTAATCTGTGGAAACTTTTGAACATTTTCCCATTCAACAGCGAAACCAAGTCCTGCACCACACATTGATATATACATAATCTCTCCCAAGTCTTGAGGACAAGTGGGAGCGATATAAGAACAGTTGTATGCCCAGACATTAGAATTTCTACATGCTTTTCCAGCAGACCAGAGAAGTCGCATAGAAGGGCAGATGTCTTGATTTAGAATAGCTTGTCTGACTTCTTCGTATTCTTTAGCTGTTAGTTTATTGCCTAAATTCTCTTTCATATAGGCCATATAACGGTCTATTGTCTCTATCCATGTCTCACGACGGCCTAATTCTGGAACCCACCTAGAGTAAAATTGGTAGAAAATATACTCTGAGTAAGGGCTGGAGAAATATTTGCTAGATTCTTCTACGGCCAAACGAACTGCTTCAGGAACTGGACCAAAAGCCTTACGGAGTTCTGAGCGTCGGCTTCGGTAGAGAATATATTTCTTTGCTGTCTCAGGGAAACCTTGGATCATTAATTCTTTTTCTACGGAGTCTTGAATTAATTCAACTGTTGGTAAAAATTTTGCATCTTTATTTGTTTTCAACAATTCTGCTCTCTGATCAAGAAGAGTTCTAAAGACATGATTTGCTACACCCTCAGCTTCTATTTCTTTACCTTCGCCAGTTACTTCAAAAGCTTTGAAAATAGCATGAGTGATTCTTTTTAAATCAAATGAAACAACTTCACCACTCCTCTTTCGGATTGATTTTATTTTTGCTAATTCGTTCTTTAAGATTTTTTTTGTTTTTTCCATTTGATTTAAATTATTTTAGGTTGAAGGTTGTTGATAATGATTGAAGATTTATTTTCTATTTGTCTTTCTCTCTTTCTAATCAGGAAGTTGTGAATCACGGGGGAGAGGACAAAGGCGAAGGCGACGTTGCTAATCAGATGCAGAGCTGTGAAAGGAATTTGTCCGACCAGAGATGTGACAAATGATTGGTGGAAAAAAATAGGGCCCACTGTGAGCCCAGTCAAAGCATCAAAAACCAAAGTTCCAATAACTGCAAAACGCACATAGCCCCATTTATTTGCTTTATTTTTTTTGAAATAACTTGCAGACCATAAACCAACTATTCCGTAAGCAAAAACTGTAAAAAAAGTCTGTATTCCGATTGTTTTAGTGACTAAGTCATAAGCTAAAATACTTGAAATAGCAAAAAGAAAACTTGCGAATGCTCCGTATGCCAAACTGACTGGCATTAATGTCGTAAGAATTGGTTCAACATTTGGTGCACGTAGCGGAATTAATCGTACGAGTAGGCACAAAATAAGAGAAAAAATAAATTTCGGATAATTTTTTTTGTTTGCTTGCATCAGGAGTATTATCTACTTGGCGCACCCCCATGTCTAGTGCATAAGTTGTGTTTTTAGCATTTCAACACAGGAATTTTTTTTTATAAATACCTAAATTTTTTTACCTTTCAAAAATGGAGTAAAAGAGACTAATTTTTTAAAAAATTTTAAATAATTAATCAAAAATCTTGTGCCCTCAGTAGGAATCGAACCTACATCGCAAACTCCGCAAGCTCGCATTCTATCCATTGAACTATGAGGGCATTAAATTTAGATTAGCAGTTTTTACGAAAAAACAAAAGCAAAATTAAAAAAGACTAAAAGCCTAGTGAATCCATTATCTTGATGGATGGATGTTCTTTTATTTCTTCTTCGGTAACATTATTTGAGAGAATTATAGAACGTATACTAGAAGCAATGTTATTTTCTATCGGAATTGAAATTACAGGCATAAATACTCGCTCTGATTTTATAAAAAGAGTAGGCTTTTCTCCTGTTTGTACCCAAAACGCCTTCATGTTTTCATAAGGATAGAGTCTGGCTCTGATTTTTAGTCCTTGCGTGTTTAATTCGTAAGTAATAGAGTCTGGTTTTTTAATTGCAAAAAATCCCAGCAACATTCCAGAGATTAAAAGAAGTACTGCAAAAAAATAATCGGCGAAAATAATCGCAGCTACTGAGCTAGAGACGACGATGATACCGAGAGCCCAGAACCAATCCATACTGCGTACTTTTTCTTCGTATTCCAAAGCAACCCATTCCAACTTTTCCATAAACTAATTGTACCACTTTGTATTAGATTTTTGCAATTTTTTATGGTATTATATTTTTATGTTTGAAAAAGGCCCTACTACTTCTATTTCTATAAATACTGGCACGATAGTCCGAGTTGTTCTCGTTCTTCTTTGTGTATATCTTTTATGGTTCTTGCGAGATTTGGCTCTCGTTGTGTTGACTTCTATTGTTATTGCATCCTTCGTAGAGTCTACAGTTCCTCATTTTAAGAAAATAGGAATAAATAGAGTTCTCGGAATTGTGCTTCTGTATTTTGTGTCTATTATTATTTTAGCTGGAGTATTTTATCTTTTTGCTCCGCTCCTCATAACTGAAATTTATAATTTCGCCACATTTATATCAACTTATATTCCGGGTGTTTCTTTCTTGAATTATTTCCAAAATGCCGCATTTTCCGGCGCAAAGGAAATAGTCAGCACACTCGGAAGCAACTTCTCCATAGCTTCTTTGTTTTCAGTCTCAAAAGCCTTTATTTTGAACCTTTCTGGGGGATTCTTTCAGACACTTTCTGTCACTTTCGGTAGCGTTTTCAACTTCGTTTTGATTATCCTTATGTCTTTTTATCTTTCAATTCAGGAAAAAGGAATAGAGAATTTCCTTCGCCTTATCTTTCCTATTCAACATGAGAATTATGTGGTTGATCTTTGGGAACGTTCTAGTCGCAAGATAGGTTTTTGGGTCAGGGGACAGATGTTGATAGGTCTCGTAGTTGGTGTTTTGATTTATTTAATTCTTTCACTTTTGGGTATAGAGTATGCTCTTCTCCTTGCCATAATTACCGGAGTGATGGAGATGGTGCCTTATGGTATTTTGGTTGCCCTTATTCCGACTTTTGCTTTCTCTTATCTTTCAAACGGATTGGGAAGTGCGCTCATGGTGACGGGAGCTTATATCATTGTTCATCAGTTTGAAGTTTTTCTATTTTCTCCACTTATTATCAAAAGAATTGTCGGCCTTTCACCGATCGTTATTATCCTTTCAGTTTTAATTGGTTTTGAATTGGGTGGATTTTGGGGAGCGATTTTAGCTATTCCTGTGGCTGTCATTGTTATGGAATTTTTGGGTGATATTGAAAGAAATAAAACTATAGCGCGAACCTTTAATAAATAATGACTAAAAAAAATCCCTTTTACATTACAACAACTCTTCCGTATGTAAACGCAGATTTACATATGGGGCATGCGCTCGAATTCGTGCGAGCAGACATCATCGCTCGATATAAGAAATTAAATGGTTACGATGTCTTCTTTAATACTGGGACAGATGAACACGGCTTAAAGATATTTGAAAAAGCTTGTTCATTAAATAAAAAACCACAAGAATTTGTGGATGAAAGTTTCTCTAAATTTAAAGAGTCAGTGAAAATTTTTGGTATGGATGAAGAAATTTTACATTTCACACGTACCACTGATCCCCATCACATAAAATCTGCTCAGAATTTTTGGAAAATAATAAATGATAACGGATATATCTACAAGAAAAATTATGAAGCAAAATATTGTGTTGGTTGTGAAGAAAATAAAAGTGAATCCGAACTCATAAATGGCGAGTGTCCGATCCACCCCGGTAAAAAACTGGAGATAATCAATGAAGAGAACTATTTCTTTAAATATAGTGAATTTGGAGATAAATTGACGAAATTTTATAAAAAGAACCCAAATTTTGTTATTCCTGATTTTCGTTTTAATGAAATTAAAGCCTTTGTTTCTCGTGGTTTGCAGGACTTTTCCATTTCACGTTTAAAAAGCAAGATGCCATGGGGGATAGAAGTACCAGGAGACAGTGAACACGTGATGTATGTTTGGTTTGATGCTTTGACCAATTACATTTCCACTCTCGGCTGGCCAGAGGGAACCTCACCCCAATCCTCTCCTTATAAAGTAGAGGAGGAAAATCTTTTTGAGAAATTTTGGATAAATGGTAGTCCTACTCAATACTGTGGTAAAGACAACAATCGTTTTCAATCTGCGATGTGGCAAGCGATGCTCTTCGCTGCTGATTTACCGAATTCTCATCAGATAGTGATAGATGGATTTATCACAGCTGGAGAGGGAATAAAAATGTCAAAGAGTTTAGGTAATGTTGCTGATCCGAAAGAAATAGTAAAAGAATATGGCACTGATGCTTTGCGATTTTTCTTGGCGAAAGAGATTTCAAATTTTGAAGACAGTCCGTTTACGATGGAACGATTCAAGGATGCTTATAATTCTGGACTTGCAAATGGGCTGGGGAATTTGTCTTCACGTATTTTGACTCTTTCTGAAAAATATTTAGAAAAGTGTCCAGAAATTCCCGAGAAATCTGATTTTACAGAATATTTTAATTATTTTGAGAAATTTGATATTAATGGAGCGGTAAATAGTGTGTGGAAGAAAATAGGGGAACTGGATAAATCTATCCAAGACACTGAGCCGTTTAAAGTAGTAAAAGTAGATGAGAAAAAAGGAAAAGAATTGATTTCTAGTATGGTTGTGCGTTTATATGAAATAGCTAGGATGTTAAATCCGATAATGCCAGAAACGAATGTAATTTTGAAGAAATTAATCAAAGAAAACAAGAAACCAGCAAAACCTCTTTTTGCAAGAAAAGATTAGCTTAAATGGTTATTTATAGCCTTATTTTATAAGGGCTATTTTAGCCGTATTCTAACCAATAGCTTGGAATCACTTTAAGTAAAATTGGAAGGCGTTTTTAAATTTAAGCCAAGATGCAAACGTTCGTGATTGTAGTATTGCAGATATTTTTCTAGAGCGCAATTGATGCTCCTCGGGTTTGTCTTCACTTT
>CAIVBM010000043.1 GCA_903904195.1 uncultured bacterium | reverse complement strand
AAGATTGTTTTTATCCATGAGTGCAATTCCAGCAGAATCATATCCACGGTACTCTAAACGCTCTAATCCTTTGATTAAAATCGTTTTTGCGTCCCCTTTTCCAATGTATCCGACAATGCCACACATGCGGTTAAATATAGCAAAAAAGGCAAACTTAGGCTATTATTTAATAATGAAAAATGTAGTTACTATAGGCGGTGGCACAGGAAGCTATACCGTATTGTCAGGACTCAAGAATATCCCAGATATTTCTTTGACTGCGCTTGTTTCTATGGCAGATAATGGCGGTTCTACGGGTGTCCTCATGGATGAACTCGGCGTACTCCCCGCGGGTGACGTAAGGCAATGCCTCGTGGCTTTGAGTGAACATAGCGACATCGTGCGCAAGTTGATGAATTATAGATTTGAAAACGGAAGCTTGGCTGGACATAATTTCGGTAATATCTTTTTAGCGGCTTTGGAAAAAGTCACAGGGAATTTTGTCAAAGGTGTAGAAGTCGCTTCAGGAATTCTAAAAGTTAAAGGTAATGTAATACCTATAACCAAAGACAAAGCACAATTATCTATTTTGCTTTCAAATGGGAAAATATCTGAAGGAGAAAACAATATTCAAAATGAAAATTTACAAAATGTTGATATTAAAAACATTTTTTACAAAAATGAAGTCTTGCTCAACGAACACGCCAAAGATGCTTTACTGAAAGCAGATTATATAATCTTAGGACCTGGGAATTATTATTGTTCACTTATTCCAAACCTGATCGTGAGTGGTTTTAAAGAAACTATAAAGAAAAGTAAGGCTAAAATAATTTTCCCAGTGAACCTTACAAACAAAATTGAACACACTAAAGGCTGGAAAGTCAGTACTTATGTCAAAGATATTGAAAAACATTTAGGGAAAAAGGTTGATTTTATCTTGGTAAATACCGAAAAGCCATCAAAAGAACAAGTTGAACGTTACAAATTAGAAGAAGGCGACGACGTGTTGGTTTCTGATGATTTAAATGATGCTCGTGTCGTCAGAGCTTCTCTCCTTTCGCATGTAGTATACGAAAAAGCGAAAGAAGATGTTATTTCAAGTGCTAGGGGATTTATTCGTCACGATTCGGAAAAGATTGCCGAGTGTATTAATAAAATTATTTCATAATATGAAATTTATTTTTGATTTTGATGATGTGTTGTTTTATAATACAGAGAAATTAAAAAGGCATATTTATTTATGTTTAGATAATGCCGGTGTTTCGTATAATACGGCAGAGACATATTATAAAAAAATTAGAGGCGGAGAATTTTCTTTAAAAAACTTTATATTAGATCTTCTAAAAAAAGAAAAAATAAAAGAAATAAAAATGGAAGATGTTTATGAAGACATAATGAGTAAATGCCCTGACTTTATTAATAAAGAATTAGTTGATATTGTGCGAAAGCTGGGAAAAGAAAATTGCTATCTGGTGACATATGGTGAAAAAGAATTTAATAAAGAAAAAGTTGAAAGAAGTGGTATAGCTCCTTTATTTTGCGAGATTAATGTAGTTTCCGGAAGTAAAAAAGAAATTATTGAAAGAATATGCGCTAAGCATAAAAATGAAAAAGCAGTTTTTATTGATGATGTTCCCAAGCATTTTGAGAATTTAGATTTTAAAAAATACCCAAACCTAAAGACAATACTTTTTGACGATAAAGGCCTAGAGAAACTGAAAACTGAGATTAGTAAAGCTTAAAAGCCCATACTTCCAAAATCTGTATTGATGCTGTCTATGGAAGACTGAATCATTTGTTGTGTGAGGACAACACCTAGCCATATAGTGACAATAGTGGAAATTATGAGTAATGCCATCGCTATCTGACCGATTAATTTTGTCTTTGGGTCAGACGATTTCATATACTTTAACCCTGGCCATCTGGTTATAAATATAAATAAAATCATAGGTAGGATAATACTAAATGCATATATGCCTACTTGCGAGAGTGGAGTAGTTGAAAGTGGAGCAGAATTTATTTTATTGCCACAATTTGGACAAAAATAATACTGAGGCAATAAGGGTTGGTGACAATATGAGCAAATATTTGTTTCCATATTTTTATATTCCTGTGACGCCAAATAATTTACCTATACTATAAGTGATAATCATAGCGAGTAAACCTCCTGCGACGACCCGCATCACAGCCGTCGTTTTCTTTGCTTCACCGGCGTGTGCGCTTAAAATACCTATAACAACCAATACTAATATCACCGTGATAAATGTAATAGGTATGCGAATTGATTCAGGAGAAATAGATATAGTTATCAAAGGTATAACTCCCCCGAAGAAAAAAGCTAAAGTAGATGCATATGCTGCGTGCCAAGGATTAGTCAGATTATTTGGATCAATACCGAGTTCGGCGTGAAAATGAGCTGCGTGAACATCATGTATGGTCAACTCTTCTGCCACGATACGGGCTGTTTTCTTGGATAAACCTTTCTTTTCATAAATTGATGTGAGCTCGTTTAATTCTTCTTCTGGAAAATTCTCTAACTCAAAACGCTCTTTTTCTATTAAAGCTTTTTCTGTGTCTCGTTGAGAACTGACAGAAACGTATTCTCCCATACCCATAGATAAAGCCCCTGCAATGAGTGCTGCCACGCTGGCTGTCAAAATAAGCCTTAGAGAATTTGTGGCTCCAGCCATACCCACCACAACTGCTGAAATAGAAACTATTCCATCATCTGCACCTAAAACTGCAGCTCTGAGCCAATTTAACTTTCTGTTTATTGCTATGTGTGGCACCTCGTGATGTTGATGGGGAGGATTCATTAGAGAATTATATCATAAAATACATAATGAAATGAAATTAGGATTTTACTTCTTTGACTGTTTGCACATTGGTTTTTTGGAAAATACTTTTTCGTATATTTTCTGCAATATTTGAATCAATGACTTCAAAAATTCCTTCAGATTCACCATTTCTGTCATAATTATCGTTTCCAGCCGTCAATATGTTCAGCTTACTTACACCTAAAAGCTTATTGTAAAAAGTTTGCTCGATACTTATATCTTGAATTTGTCTATAAGGTATTGAAAGTTCTTTCTTGTTCATAATTCCTCGTTTAATATTAAAAGATGTTTCATCTAATGTAAAAGTGCAATTTATATAATCTAGCCAGCTTACAAAAATCCCCCTCACAATCAAAATAAGGGAAACTATATAAAGCGTCAGAGTAATATAATTAAATATACTAGAGATTATACTTATGCCAAAAATAGAAATGATTTTTAAAGCTAGTGCATTTTTAAATAATGCAAAAATTGATGCGACGAGAAATAATAGGATCCCCATACCGACTCTTTTACTAAGATAGTAATAGAACACTCTGATACCTAGCTTTTGTTCATTTTCCATTATTATATTATAGCAATTTATTCTATTTTTTCCACCTAGGAGCAAAACCTATTTATATTCTAATCAGAAGCATGAACGACCGTGATAGGAGTATCGTTTGAAAGAATACTTTTTACTAATTTTGGTAGCCAAACATTTTTGGTTAAAAGTAAAGCAAATCCAATGATTATTAAAATGAGCAAAAACACTCTTAATATTGTTTGCATGAAGATATTATAACATAAATTAAAAAATTAGCTTTTTTTCACTGTAAAGAAACATTGTGAAAAATGCTTATTTATATTAAAATAAAAGCCAACATGCAAGAAAATAAACACTTTTGGAGAAACGTATTTATATTATTATTTATCATTACCATTGGTTTGTTATTCTGGCTCATTATAGACCTTCGAGGTCTTTATAGAGTAGGCGGACTAAAACCAACCAGAAGCCTAAATAGGAATTTCACTTTCAATAAAAAGATAGCAAGTCCAGACCAAATTCAATCTTGGATGACTTTTTCTTATATTGATTACATTTTTAATTTACCACCAGACTATTTATCAAAATCATTAAATATAAACGATAGTAAATATCCAAACTTGGGAATCAGGCAATACGCAAAATTAAACAATCTAGACTCTGCTGTTTTTTTGAAACAAGTGCAAGATTCTGTAATAGAATATGCTAAAAGTATTCCACAATAAATGAGTGCATTATTCCAAAACATACTCGGATTCCTCCTACTCTATAAATATGCAACACTGTTTATAGTTTGTTTCTTTTCTTCTCTCGGTATTCCACTCCCTGCTGGATCTAGCACCATCGCCTCGGCAGCATTTGCGAGCCAAGGATACTTGAACATCTTTGCTGTGATGTTTTCCAGCGTCATCGGTAATATTTTAGGCGACGTGGTCATGTATACCTTCTCCAAGAAATATGGTAAGAAGGTTTTATATTGGTTTCATTTAGGTAAAGTTGTTGAATCTAGAGCTTTGAAAAACATTGAAGAAGTAGAAAATAAATATTCTGCCCTTACTATCATCGCGAGCCGTTTCCAAGACCAAGCCACCACGATATTAAACGTCCTTGCCGGACTGGGAAATATCAAATTCAAGCGTTTTATAACCTATGCAATCATCGGAGACATCCTTCAAATAGCTTTCTATTCAAGCATCGGCTACTTTTTTGCCGGAAATTGGGAATCATTCTATAAGGTCACTGGCATATTTAGCTGGTTGATCGTCCTAGTCGTAGTCATAATCTCAGCCTTTCTGACAAATAAATACACCAAGAAAAAGTTTCTAAATTGATGAATAAATTTCAGCGACTTTTTTGACGCTTTCCGCAGGATTAACTCCATCTTTTTCTATAGTTTTAATACCGATTTTATCAAATCTTTCATTAGCAATTTTTTCCGTTGAAAAGCCTATAATTTTCCCTGTATAACCGTTTGCTTTTAATAATTCTGCAATGTCTGACCCAAAGAAAACTCCGCGCGCTAAATTATAATCAAGTAAAACAACATCGGGATTAGCTTTTATAATCGCCGTCATTAGTTCACCAGAACTTTGATTTTCAGTAAAAATAAAAGACATATTACCATCTGTAGCGACCATGAGGCTGGGAGCAAAAGCGCAAATGAGTCCTGCTATGTCATCCACCATAAGAACTTTTTTACCCTTGAGATTTTTATATTTATCTAAATATTCCGGAATATTCACATCTCTTTGTTCATCACCCAAAGAAAAATAGACATTATTTATTTTCCCCAAAATTTCCCGTTTATGGGCATCAAGAGTTTTAATTGTTGGTTCTCCATTTTCCATAGGCTTGATTATAGCAAATTCAAAAAGGTTAAACGAAATTTGTTTATATTATCGTATTCTAACCAATAGCTTGGAATCACTTTAGGTAAAATGGGAAGGCGTTTTTAAATTTAAGCCAAGATGCAAACGTTCGTGATTGTAGTATTGCAGATATTTTTCTAGAGCGCAATTGATGCTCCTCGGGTTTGTCTTCACTTT
>CAIVBM010000042.1 GCA_903904195.1 uncultured bacterium | reverse complement strand
CGCTACCTTTCTTGTCGACCATCCCTTACTCGCAAGGTCGGCAGCGTCTCTTCTAATCCTCGGCATGTTTTTGTTTGTTGTGTATGGCATATGAATCATCCTAAACCTATGGGTGATTCCAAGCTATTGAACCATTACGTAATACTTGACTTTTTTCTTATTTCAATATACAATACACAAATTATAACTTATGATATTTTTATGAAAAAAATAAACAATTTAATCAAATTCGTCATATTTGGAGCAATGGTATTCGGCTTTGTCGCTGTAATGCCAGCAAATGCATACATTTATCAATACCCAAATCAATATCAACCAAATCCATCAGTCACAATCTACGCAACTCCGACAAGTGTCAGCTATAACGGCACGAGTACTATCTACTGGAGTTCTACCGATGCTTCTACCTGTGGTGCAAACGGTGGCACAAATGGATGGACAGGAAGCAAAAACACTTCTGGTACTTTCTATACAGGACCAATAACTCAAACTACAACTTTTAGTATCACTTGTAATAATTCAACAAGTGCAACAAGTAATTCAGTAACGATCTACATAAGTAATAACTATAATGGACAAGTACCAGTTATAAATCTTACTGCAATCCAAACAAATATAAATATGGGTGATTCCACTTATATAGATTGGAGCCCAACAAATAATCCAACTTCTTGTTATGGAAATGGGGGAAGTAATGGTTGGTCAGGAATCCACAGCACATCAGCTGGCAATTTCTATACTGGCCAGTTATTTAACACTACTGTCTACTCAATGACATGCAGTAATAATGTAGGTTCTGCGACAGAAACCGTGACTGTAAATGTAAATGCCGCAAATCAATATCAATACCCTTATTACTACAACAATCAACCAAACCAATACCTTTACAATTATAATCAATCAAATCAACCTTATCAGTATAATTACAGCCAACCCGTCCAACCAACGATAGTTTTATATACAGATCAAGCAACTATCCCATTTAATGGAACAGGAACAATACGATGGATTGCCACAAATGCAACTTCTTGTTACGCAAATGGTGGGTCTGCAGACTGGGTGGGATCAAAAAATGCTGACTCAGGATCTTTTAATACTGGACCATTAACCTCAGACAAAACTTATACGATGACCTGTACCAATGGTTTCGGATCTGCTACTGATTCTCAGACGATAACTGTGCGAGGACAAGTAGTAACAATAAATAAAATTCAGGATGAACCTACGACAACATCATCAGTAACATACACAACGACAGATGATTCACAAAATAATCCTCAACTCGGAGCAAACGTATTCGCTGCAGGATTCTTCCCAATGGATTTGTTTGGATGGTTAGTATTAATAATCCTTGTTCTGTTATTGATACTCTTGATTAAATATTTTATGGTAACTGAACCCATCGTTCACGTCCATAAAGAAGTCACCACTGTTACAGACCATCATCCTTTTGGTAAGAAAACCACTACAACAGTAACAGAATAAAAAGATTTTAACATTCTCTAAAGTGTAAATTCACAAACACGACATAAATTATGTCGTGTTTGTGTTATATTTATGCTATGTCGTTCAACGAAACTGACGAAGAAATAATTATTTCATATAAAAATGGCGATCAGGAAGCTTTTAAAGGCTTGATAAACAGATATACTTCCCCTCTCTACAACTTTATTGCACGTACTACTAACAAAAATGATGCGCCCGATATGGTGCAAGAAGTATTTATAAAAGTATGGAAAAATATAAATCGTTTTGATGAAAACAAAGCAAGTTTTAAAACTTGGATTTTTACTATTGCAAGGAATACTGCAAAAGATTTCTTTAAAAAGAAAAGAAGCTTGCTATTTTCCGATATAGAAAGAAACGAAAATGAAGATATAAATTCTTTCGCAGAAAATATACCTGATGAAAGTTTGCTGCCTGATGAAATCTTAAAAAGATTAGAAGATAGTAAGTTTTTAAATAAAATATTAGATAAATTAAATATAAATTATAAAGAAATCTTGATATTACACTATCAAGAAGAAATGACCTTTGATGAAATTGGTAAAATTTTGAATAAACCATTAAATACAGTAAAAAGCCAACATAGAAGAGCAATCATAGAACTACGAAAACTGATTAATTAATGCACCAAAACACATATCCCTATCGTATAATAGTGGTATGCAAAAAAAACTAAAAGAAATATTTTTAAAAGCCAGCCTTATTGCAAAGGATAATTTAGCTGATGATTCATGGCAAGCCATAATAAAATACGAAAAACAATCTATCCGAATAAAACTATGGGCTTTTTCTCTAATTAGCCTAACTTCATTCATAGTACTTATCCCTGTATTAAAGACAATGTTGAGCAATTTTTCTCAATCCGGTTTTTATGAATACTTGTCTCTCGTATTTTCAAGTGGAGGATTAATAATTTCTTATTGGAGAGATTTCCTTTCATCATTGGCTGAATCATTACCAGTGATGAGCATCGCATTATCCCTTACTCTCATTGTTATTTTATTTATGTCATTAAAATATGTAACGAGAGAAATTATTAAAGGTCAATTAATATTAAGTTAATTTTTATAAAAAATGGAAAAAAATATTGTAGAAAACGTAAAAAAAGTTTTTGAATCAAAAATTACATCAAAGATTTTATTTGGAATCATAATTATTATAGTAATAATGTTGATATTTTATGCTGGAATGACCGTAGGCTTTTATAAAGCATCTTTTGGACATGCATGGGGAGATAATTATGAAAGAAATTTTGGAATGATGCCTGATCGTCCCATGTTTGGTGGCGATAATTTCCCTAATGCTCATGGAGCAGCAGGAAAAATAATAAAGATAGAATTGCCAACAATAATAGTGCAAGACAAAGATAACACAGAAAAAGTAGTGCTGATAAAAGACGACACTCAAATTCAAAAAATAAGAGAACAAGCTACCAAGAATGATCTAAAAATTGATGACTTTATTGTTGTTATAGGAACTCCAAATGAACAAGGTCAAATCGAAGCAAAATTTATCAGAGTAATGCCAATCGGTATGCCTCCCCTTCCTCCATCACAAGAACCAATGGCACCAATAAAATAATAATATGAACTTCATAACAAAAATAAAAAAATACATCTTGGCCCACAAAATTATCAGCACTATTGTTTTCGTTGTACTTATTGTTATTGTTTTTTATGTACACAACAAACTCACCAGTACTGCTGGAGATACTGCTTATATAACTGCACAAGTTACAAAAGGAACTATCATCACTTCAATCACGGGCAGTGGACAGGTTTCAGCCTCAAATCAAATTGATATAAAACCAAATGTTTCTGGAAACATAACCTACGTAGGTGTTCAACCAGGAGATATAGTAAAAACTGGAAAACTTCTTTTTTCCATTGATGACACGAGTGCGCAAAAAGCTATACGAGACGCAGAAATGAATTTACAATCCGCTCAAATTTCTCTAGACAAACTAAATGTTCAAAATTCAACCATAAACTTGAGCGCAAGTTTAGCAAAAGCCTATGACGATGGTTTTAACTCTATTTCAAATACTTTTCTAGATTTACCTGGGATCATGAGCGGACTTAATGATATGTTTTTCAAAAGTACTATAAGTAACAATGGGCAATATAATGTGGACTGGTATGAAGCACAAGTCTCAAGTGATGATGTAAATATCGTAAAAACCTACAAACAAAATTTCCTAGATTCCTATACTTCAGCACTTAATGCTTACAATGATAATTATAGTAATTACAAATCTGTTTCTAGAACTTCAGACAATTCAACAATAGAATCTATAATTTCTCAGACTTATGATACTGTAAAACTTGTATCAAACGCAATAAAAAACGCAAATAGTTATATTGATTTCGTTAACAACTCTATCCAAAAAAATAATGTTAGAACTTCTCCGGCAATAATCGCCACACACAAAGCATCCTTAAATAATTATACCTCTCTAACCAACTCTCATTTAGTTGACCTTCTTTCAATAGAAAATTCAATCCAAGCAAACAAAGATTCATTTACAAATAGCAACCTAGACATCAAGTCTATGGAACTATCAGTGCAACAAAAACAAAACGCACTTCAAGACGCAAAAGATAATCTTGCATATTATTACATTCGTGCGCCTTTTGATGGCACCATAGCTAGTGTCCCTATCCAAAAAGGAGACAACGTCGGATCGAGCACGACCTTGGGAACAGTCATCACCACCCAACAAATGGCAACCGTATCTCTAAATGAAGTTGATATAGCAAAAGTGCAACTTGGACAAAAGACGACTTTGACTTTTGATGCTGTCCCAGATTTGACTATCTCTGGCAAGGTAACACAAATAGATTCTATAGGCACTGTATCTCAAGGAGTTGTAGACTACAATGTGAAAATAAGTTTTGACACTTATGACAACAGGATAAAACCAGGGATGACCGTAAGTGCTGCTATTATTACCGATGTTAAACAAGATGTTTTAATAGTACCAAATAGTGCAGTAAAAAGTCTCGGCACTACAAAATATGTTCTAATGTTCTCTACTCCACTTGCATCCCCTGCTACAGGATCTCAAGGTACTCCTTCTAGTATAGCTCCTAATCAAGTAACAGTTGAAACAGGAATTTCAGATGATACAAATACAGAAATTATTTCAGGAATAAAAGAAGGAGATCAAGTTGTTTCCCGTACTATCAGTGCGACAAATACTTCTAAAACTAGCACAACGACCACCACTAAAAGTACCAGAAGTATATTAGGTGGAGGTGGTCCGGGAATGTAATCATTTATGATTGAAATAAAAGACATTATAAAAATATATAAAACTGGTGAAGAAAATTTCCAGGCCCTAAAAGGTGTTTCTTTTACCATAAAAGATGGAGAGTATGTTGCAATCATGGGACCTTCAGGTTCAGGAAAATCAACACTCATGCATATTTTAGGAGCGCTTGATAATCCTTCTTCTGGAAAATATTTTCTTGATGGAAAAGACGTTTCTAAACTATCTGATGATGAACTTGCAGACATTCGTAGAGACAAAATAGGTTTCGTTTTCCAGTCTTTTAATCTTTTACCTCGTACGACAGTATTACGTAATGTTTCTTTACCACTTGTTTATGAAGGAATCCATGATGGTGAACGAGATAAACGTGCAAAACAAGCACTTCTCGATGCAGGTTTAGAAGAAACCCACTTTGGACATCTTTCCAATCAACTTTCTGGAGGACAAATACAACGTGTAGCCATCGCTCGAGCGCTTGTAAATAATCCATCATTAATCTTGGCTGATGAACCCACAGGAAACCTTGATACAAAAACTGGAGAAATTGTTTTAGCAACTTTTCAGAAATTAAATCGTGATTTTGGACGCACTATTATTCTGATTACCCATGAACAAGATGTGGCAGAACATGCCGATAGAATTATTCATATTAAAGATGGCTTAGTAGTAAGTGATAAAAAAGTAAAATAAATATATGAAGATACAAGATATTTTAGAAGAAACATCAAGCGCACTTTTTTCAAATAAAGTCAGAACAGGGCTGACAATGCTTGGTATTGTTATCGGTATAGCTTCAGTTATAGCAATGACAGCAATAGGACAAGGAGCAAAAAATACCATCTCATCTAGTATTGAATCAATAGGAGCAAACTTGGTTATGATAATGCCAGGAGCTACACGTTCTTTTGGTGGTGGCCCAAATGCAGCTCGTGGTGGTGCTCAAACCTTAACCCTAGAAGATGCTAACGCAATTCAATCTCAAGTTTCAAATGTAGCAGACATAGCCAGGGAAGTTTCTTCACGTAAACAAGTAGTAGGCACAGGAACAAATACAAATACGAGTATCGTGGGAACTGAACCATCTTATATGACAGTTCGTAATGTTTCTATTGATGAAGGTAATTTTATATCAGACCAAAATGTGGCAGAAGGGTCAAAGGTTGCCGTACTAGGACCAACCACGAGGGACGACTTGTTTGGTGAAAATGCCACTAACGTTATTGGTCAAAAAATTCGTATTTCTGGTCTAGAATATAAAATAATTGGAATTACTAAATCCAAAGGAGGTTCTGGTTTTAGTAATGGTGATGATATCGTCTATATCCCCTATACAACTGCCCAAAGATATATTTCTGGTAATAAATATTTAAGTGAAATTGATGTTTCAGCACAAAGCTCTGATGTTTCTAGCCAAGTACAAAATGATATAACATCATTATTATTAGGACGCCACAATATCACAGACACAACAAAAGCTGATTTTAACACAATGAACCAAGCAGATATTATCGCCACTGCTTCAAGTGTCTTAAGTACTTTTACGACCTTACTTGCCGCAATAGCTGGTATTTCCCTTCTAGTTGGTGGTATTGGAATTATGAATATGATGCTCACCACAGTAACTGAGCGCACACGTGAAATAGGTTTAAGAAAAGCCATCGGCGCAAAACGAAAAGATATAAATATACAATTCTTAACAGAAGCAGTTGTAATTACCTTTATTGGTGGAGCTGTGGGAATAGTAATTGGGTGGTTAATATCTTTCATATTGGCTTATCTAGGAATCATACAAGCTCAAGTTTCAATTTCTTCAGTATTATTAGCATTCGGAGTATCAACAGTTATCGGTGTTATCTTTGGATATTACCCCGCCCGACACGCAGCATCATTAAATCCAATTGACGCACTACGATATGAATAAAAATTATTAGCAATTATTAATTAATAAATAAAAAAATTATGCAAAAAGAAAACAGTAAAAAAATAGGATTAGTAATTTTAGGAGTTTTAGTTTTAGCGGGAACATTTTATGCAGGTATGTCTTATGGGGGAAACAATGTAAGAGCAGCGATAAATAGTAGAGCTGGAACCTTTGGTCAAAATGGAATGATGGGGGCTAGAAGTGGAAAAAATGTTGGAAACTTTGGAGGTTTTACAACTGGGCAAATTATTTCCAAAGATGCAAACAGTATCACTGTACAAATTGGAAATGCTGGATCAAATCCTACCCAAAACCAAGGTGGGCCAGCCTCGACGAGTCTAGGTGGGTCAAAAATAATTTTCCTAAACAGCAACACTAAAGTTTTAAAACAAACAACTGGGACACTTACTGACCTAGCTGTTGGCACTCAAGTATCAATAACTGGTACTCCTAACACAGACGGAAGCATAAACGCAGATTCTGTACAAATTAGACCCAACACCACTCCTGTGCTAAAGTAGAAACAAAGCAAATTATCTTTCTTTTTTCAGGTCCTCGGTTCTCTGGGTCCCACCCCAGCCAGACCATGTAAAAAGAAAATAATTTACTTTGTAATCAATGCAAAACCTTTTTCCAATGCGCATAAATAAATACCTTGCTCTTAAAAAAATCTCCACAAGACGAGGGGCAGATGAGCTCGTGTCTGCTAAAAAAGTCTTTATAAATGGCAAATTAGCAGTCCTTGGCAGTAAAGTAAATGAAACAGATAAAGTAGAAGTAAAAGGAATAGACAATAAAGAATATAAATATTTTGCCTACAATAAACCCATCGGAATAGAAACCGACTCTCCAGAAGCGGGCCTCTTCCCTCTCGGGAGGCTAGACAAAGCCAGCCATGGACTTTTAATCCTAACAAATGACGGGCGCATCACCGACCAGCTTTTAAATCCTAAATATTTTCATGAAAAGGAATATGTCGTCAGAACCTTAAATAAATTACGTTCAAACTTCAAACAAAAGATGGAAGCTGGAGTAGATATTGAAGGTTATATGACAAAAAAATGCAAAGTAAGAATCTTAAGTCCTTTTACTTTCAAAGTTATCCTAACCGAGGGAAAGAAACATCAAATCCGCCGAATGTGCGCCAACCTTTTTCAAGAAGTCGCCGACCTGAAACGCGAAAGAATCATGAATATCAAACTCGGCAATCTAAAATCTGGCGATATGAGAGAAATAAAAGGCGAAGAATTAACTACTTTTCTAAATCAAGTACTTCATCAATCCTAATTTGTTTGACGAACTCGGGAACGTGAGAAACTAGGACCATCGCACCTTTGTATTCATCTAGTGCTTTAGCAATAACTGGCAAATGGCGGAAATTTATATGATTCGTCGGCTCGTCTAAAATAAGTAGCCCCGGTTTTTGCAGAACAAGTCTGGCGAAGGCCACGAGCCCCTTCTGTCCCTCCGAAAGACTTCCTATTTTTGTACGAATAAATTCTCCTGTAATCAAAAAACCGGCGGCAATGGAACGCATCCGCTCTTCATCCAGCTTCTCCCCGCCCGCAAGCATCGCGCTCGATAATGATTGATAAACAGTATCCTCAAAATTAAGCGTAGAAAAATCTTGTTTATAATATCCTATACGTATTCCCTCTTTTACCTTCTCGCCATCAGCATGACCACTCGCAAGTCTTTCTAAAAGCGTTGTTTTACCTATTCCATTTGGTCCTTGTAAAAGTAGATGACCATTTTTATTCAAAGATATCTTTGCTTTATGTTTTACAATTTTTCCATTTTTTATGGTTGTAAAAGAAGAAATATTTAAAATCTCCCCAATCAAGTCCGGCTGGCTCGGAATATTGAAAGGCCTGATGGATCTGTCTTCTTTTCGCACATCCACTATCTCTTCTTCCAATTCTTCCGCCTTCTCACGCATGCGCTTCGCAACCAAACGAAGCCTTCCGCCTTTATATGCAAACACATTCGCCTGATCTTTTTTAGCTTGAATTTCTTTTTGAAGTTGAGCATTTTTCATATTCTCTTTTTCCACTCGAGCAGTAATGTCTTTGACCACGTTGAAATAGTTACCGACATATTGCTCTATTTTTTTCGTATAAACATCCAAATAAAGGACCCCTTCTGTAAAAGCGTTCAAGAATTCCGCGTCGTGAGAAATAACCAACACTGTTTTTTTATAATTTATTAAGAATTTTGTCAGATGCGTGATTCCAGCCTTATCTAGATTATTTGTCGGCTCATCGAGCAATAGTAAATCAGGATCTTGAATAAGAGCAGAAGCGAGCAAGAGCCGAGCCTGTTGTCCTCCAGAAAAAGTCCTAATTTTTTTATCATGAATTTTAGTATGACCAGCCTCGACTAGACGGCTAGGCGGGCCTTTTAAATTTACAACTTCTAAAATATCGTCAATTTTTGGATCAATATCATATACTTTATGTTTAAAAGATTTTTCAAAAAACTCTCTGACAGTACAATCCAATTGATCTCTAGGGATGACTTGCTTTGCAGAAGCAATACTGACACCTTTCACAACATTTATAATTCCAGATTCTGGATGATATAAGCCAGAAATCAATCCAAAAATAGTACTCTTACCAGCACCGTTCTGTCCCATTAAAGTAAACTTCATTCCCCTCCTCACAGTAAAACTGACCCCATCCAAAATGGGCTTATTTACTCCCCATTCAAAAGAGACATTTTCAAATCGAACTATGGTTTCTTGGGTTTTTAGCGTTTTTTCCGTTTCCTTGGACATTGTCATACATTAGCTTATTTAAGCTTAAATAGAAAGGGTATTTTAAATAGCGTAATCTAACCAATAGCTTGGAATCACTTTAGGTAAAATGGGAAGGCGTTTTTAAATTTAAGCCAAGATGCAAACGTTCGTGATTGTAGTATTGCAGATATTTTTCTAGAGCGCAATTGATGCTCCTCGGGTTTGTCTTCACTTT
>CAIVBM010000041.1 GCA_903904195.1 uncultured bacterium | reverse complement strand
GAGTTATCCACAGGTGCTTGTTGACAGTGAACGCTCGTTCACTTATACTATTTATATAAGCCAGTCGGGGCTTTGTATTAAAATAAAAAGTATAAATTTATGTCACAAACACAATATCTAAAAATGTTAGAACGAGAGATAAACAAGATTAATAAAAAGATTGATCTTAAAATTCTTCAAGGTCAGGAATACAGGAGAGAAGCTAGGGACCATAAACTTCTATTAAAGAAAGTTCGTTATCATTCTCGAAGAGGTTTTATGAATAGATTGGTTAATTTGTTTTTCAGAACCAACATCTATGCGTAACCCCCACCAAACAAAATTAGAATCTTTCTATACGCAAAACAAAAGAATGCCCACATATTCCGAGATGATGGTTCTTTTTGGTTTTAAATCCAAGAATGCAGTTTTTAAAGTAGTTGAAAAGTTGATTGATGCTGGGCTAGTGGCAAAGGACCATCTAGGTAGACTTATTCCAGCTAAATCTTTTACAGAAGACATCGCCAGCGTTCCCATGCTCGGATTCGTCACTGCCGGATTGCCGGCTACAGTTGAAGAAGAATTGGCAGACATGGTAAATCTTGATGATTTACTTATTGAAAAGAAAGCGCAGACTTATATGTTAGAGGTAGATGGCGACTCAATGATAGATGCGCATATAGAAAAGGGAGACATGGTGATAGTGGAGCGCGCAAACCAAGCCAAAGATGGGCAGATAGTTATCGCCGAGGTGGATGGCGAGTTTACAATGAAATATTTTAGAGATAAGGGAGGTAAAAGGTGGCTTGAACCAGCAAATAAAAATTATAAGCCGATATATCCAGAACGTAGTCTAAATATAAATGCAGTTTTGAAGGCTGTGATTAGGAAATATTAAAAGTTATTATTTGATATAATTGTTTTAGGTCTTAAATTTGTTACACTTTTTACTATATAATTTAAAAAATGAATCGAGTTGTTAAAAATAAAAAATATTCTGTTGTTTCATTATTTTCTGGTTGTGGTGGTCTTGACCTTGGTTTTAAGGGGGATTTTTTTTCTTTGGGAAGAAAATACAATCATCGATTTTTTGAGATAAAATGGGCAAATGATTTTGATAAAAAGGCTTGCACAACCTTTGCAAAGAATTTTAATGATCCTATTATATGTGGAGATATTGTAGAAATATTAAAAGGGAATTATCCAGATTTATTTAGTCCCAAAATGCCTTCTAGTACAGATGTTGTTTTGGGTGGTTTTCCTTGTCAGGAATTTAGTCTTGCAGGTAAACGTCGTGGATTTAGGAGTAAGAGGGGGCTTTTATATCAAAGCATGGTAGAAACAGTCAAAAGATTAAGACCCGCAATTTTTGTTGCTGAAAATGTAAAAGGACTTCTAAGTATGGATGATGGCGAGGCTATAAAAATAATTGTTAAAGATTTTTCTTCTCTTGGTTATAATGTTGTGTATAAATTACATCATGCAGCAAATTTTGGTGTTCCTCAAAATAGAGAACGTGTAGTTATTGTTGGTACTGACAAAAAAAGAAATCTTCCAGTTTTTGAATATCCAAACCCAACTCATCCTAGGGAAAAATGGATTGATTTAAATCAAGCAATTGGTGATCTTGCTAAGAAGCCTGAGGGGAAAGTTAGTAATCATTACTGGTCTAAAGCTAAAATGTTTAAAGGTACACAAGGTAATAGTATCGTAAGTAAAGATAAAATTGGACCAACAATGAGAGCTGAACATCATGGCAATATTGAGTTTCATTGGAGTGGAAAAAGACGTTTATCTGCAAGAGAGGCAGCACGCATTCAAACTTTTCCAGATAATTTTATTTTCTATCCTTCAACTTCTAGTGCTTATAAGCAAATAGGCAATGCGGTTCCTCCAGTCTTGGGATGGCATATTGCAGGAGCAGTTGAAAAATTTCTTGATAAATATCTGGTATAATTAGGTATGTCTAATTATTTAAGAGAATTGTTTTCTGATGAAAAAATAGTTCAAAGAGTAAAGGAAAGAATGCCTGATTTGTTTCAACTTGCTGAGGCAGATAGTTCCCGTGACGGTAAATTAGGGATGGAAGTAGGTTCAGTTAGAGAAAGAATAATAATAGCACTTCTAATTTATAAATTTGGAGAAGAAAATGTAAAGACTGATATTCCTATTACTAAGACAGATGTAGATGTAATGTTGTTTAATGATCCAGTCTCAATAAAAACTATAAGTGGTGATTTATCAGGAGTTAAATTGATTTGGACAGTAGATTCTAAAAAGGCCTTGGAATTTAGCCAAAGTTATTTCCCTGTTACAGATCTTTTATTGGTAAATATAAATTGGGGAGCTGTAAGTTCATTCTATTATTTTCCAAAGGAAAGTCAGGTTAGAGTTTTTAAGAAGCTCGGAACTAAAAAATACCTAAAGTTACCTAAAAAAGGTACTAATCCACGAGGAGTAGAGATAACTAAAGAAGCTTTAGAATTATTAGCTATAGATAAAGATATTATGCTTATTGACATAAATTGGGAGAGAAGAGAAGTTAAATATAATATTTATGGTCGTTGGGTTGAATTATGGGGAAAGTAGAAAAATTTTAATAACTAGGATACAAAAAAACCGCCCAGTAGGCGGTTTTTTTGTATTTGCTATATTTTTTTCTCGCGAGATAAAAATTTAGGCAATCATGTCCTTCAATCCCTTTGCAGCTCGGAATTTTGGAACTTTCTTTGCAGCGACTTTGACTTGCTCTCCAGTCTTTGGATTGCGAGCCATTCTAGCAGCTCTCTGTTTTACAGAAAAGATACCAAAGCCGGCGATTGAAACTTCCTCGCCCTTTTTCAAGGTGTCGATGATAGCACCAAACAATCCGTCTACGATTTCTTCTGCTTGCACCTTTGTTCCACCCAACTTTCCGTGTACAAATTCAACTAATGCTTGTTTATTCATAGTTTTTTAAGTTATTTTAATAATCATTTCGACCATTAAACCCTTATAATTAATACTTAGTCATTATATACTAAGGGTTTTTTAAGGCAAGGGCTATGAAATATGGAGATTTTTATCTAGCGTATTCAATAATCCTCATTTCGCGGATCATGGTGACTTTGATTTCGCCAGGATATTTCAATTCTTGTTCTATTTTTAGAGCTATGTCGCGTGCCATGATCTTGGCTTCAGCATCAGAAATCTTTTCTGGGGTGACGAATATGCGGATTTCACGGCCTGCTTGTAATGCGTAAGACTTTTCAACAGCAGGGAAGGCATTTACTAGAGTTTCAAGTTCCTGAAGTCTCTTTAGATAGTTTTCTACGCTGTCTCGGCGAGCTCCTGGTCGTCCACCAGAGATGGAGTCAGCAGTTTGTACTATGATGGATTCAATAGTTTCATAAGGATAATCTTCGTGGTGGCTTTTCATCGCAGTGATGATGCGAGGGTCAGCGCCGAATTTCTGTAATATTCTGATACCAATTTCAATATGCGTACCTTGAACTTCATGATCCAAGGCCTTTCCTATGTCGTGGACTAATGCAGCAGCTTTGGCCACAGCAACATCTGCGCCGAGTTCTTCAGCAAGCATTCCGGCAATATGTGCCATTTCTATTGAGTGCTGGAGGACATTTTGTCCATAACTCGTGCGGAAATACAATCGTCCGATGATAGCGATGATGCGTGGGTCAAAGTTTAAGATTCCACATTCATAGACAGCTTGGTCTCCTTTTTCCTTGATTATTTTATTGATTTCTTCTTTTGCTTTTTCAACCAATTCTTCTATTTTGGCTGGCTGAATACGTCCATCCAAGATCAAATTCTCTAATGCAAGTCTAGCGACTTGTCTTCGTATTGGATCAAATGAAGAAATAACTATAGAGCCCGGTGTATCGTCCACGATGAGTTCTACGCCAGAAGCTCGTTCAAAAGCTCTGATGTTTCGCCCTTCTTTTCCGATTATTTTTCCTTTAATTTCATTGTTTGGGATAGCCACAACTGTGGTCATGAGTTCAGAAGCAGTAGAAGATGCTAAACGTTGAATAGAAGTAGCCAAAATGTCTTTTGCCCTGCGATCCAACTTTTCTTCGTTGCTATTTTCTAGCTTTTGGATCCTGACCAAGATGTCTTCTTCGTATTTTTTCTCAATATCTTTCAAAAGAGCATCTTTTGCTTCTACTTCTGTGAGTTTTGCAACTTTTTCTAATTCTAATTTCTTTTCTTCTTCTATTTTCTGTACTTTTTCTTGGATTTTTTTAATTTCTTCAACTTTTGTCTTTATATTTTCAACTTCCTTGTCCACTTCCATCTGACGCGAATCCAAAAACTCGTCTTTTTTAATAAGCCTTGATTCCTTTTCCTTCCATTCTTTTTCTTTCTTTTTTTCCTCTTCCTTTAATTCTGTTAGTTTCTTTTCAGATGATTTCTTGGCTTCATCTGTAATCTTTTGAGCTTCTTCTTTAGCTCCGACCATCATTTGTTTGATGTCTATTTCTATTGATCTCCTCTTTCCTAATGCTACGATCAAGCGTAGGTAATATCCTATTCCGACGCCCAAAAGAAGCGCTACTACGCTCAATATGATT
>CAIVBM010000040.1 GCA_903904195.1 uncultured bacterium | reverse complement strand
TCAGGAGTGACACAAGACATCTGAATACCATTTGTCACAGAACAGTCAGATGACATTTGATCGTATGATTTAGCTGTGTCAGAAAATGCGATACGACAAGAAGCGACCTTATTTGTAGTAAAGGTGATGGCTTGACCGGTATTAACACTAGAACCCGTGACCGGAGAAATGCTTGAAATGACTGGGGTAGATTTATCTATTTTTATGATAGAACTTTTTACTGTTTCAGTGTTTGGAATGGTGTCTTGTGAGAAATATCTGATGTAGCTGGTGCCTTCAGCAGAAACAACTACTGGAACAGTGTATGAAGTTGTTGGGGTACAAGTATCTGCTGTGCTTACGCAATATTTTGGATATGTTGGAGTATCACAGCCGACTCCGCCTATGTTGTCGGTGCAGGACAAAGTTACTAAAACATTTTGATTCGTGAAATTTCCAAATGTGTAAGCCCCTAGTCCTGAGCTTGCCGAAGGAGAAGTCGTAGGTGCCGTAACATCAAAAGAATATGCTTCAGACATTGTGCTTGCAGATGGAGTGCCAGCTACGTTGTATGCGATAGCTTTGAGAGTTTTGGCTGTGGAGATGCTAATTGTACCTGTGTAAAGCGTAGAGCTTCCTGATGGCGTCGTTCCGTCAAGCGTGTAGTAAATAGCTGATGAACCGGCGGAGGCGAGAGTAATATTTTGTGCTGTGTCGTATGTGCCACCTGCAGGACTTGCTCCCGGTATCATTGGAGCGATGGTGTCAATTTTTACTGTTCTTGAAACTGTCGTCTGCGTGTTGCCGGCAGTGTCTGTGGATTCATAATGTAGATAGCTTACGCCTTCTGTTGAGATAGTAATTTGGTATGGGGAATTTAGAAGAGTTCCGGCTGTAGGATCGCAAGCGTTTGAAGAATCAAGACAGTATTTTGTGGAAGCGACTCCGGTGCCACCGGTGTCCGCCGGAGCGAGCGTGATCGTCTGGCTTACAGCTTCCCAAACATCATTGTGCGTGAAGTTGTCGCCGGTTGTCGGAGCTACCGTATCTTTTGTTTTTGCATTGGTGACATTTCCTCCGATGTTGCCGGCTGGATCGGTGAGATATGCGGTCAAAGTGACAGACCCTTCGCCAAGTCCGGAAAGGTTAATGCCGGTGATTTGCTGGCTAGCGGAAGAAATGGTGCCAGAGCCGGTGATTGGAGCTCCTGAAGTTCCGGTGAAAGAATAGTTATATGCGTCGCCCACTTCAGCTCCTGCGAAAGTAAATGAAATGGAATTTTTGTTTGTATTGTTGATATATGATTGGTCTATTGAAACTGAATATCCTGTTGGAGCGACGCCGATGGCATGGCCAGTATCGGTGCCAGAGTTTGGAGAGCCGATGGAATTACCAGCCGAATCTTGTGCGGTTGCAACTGCGATTGTAATGTCGCCCCCATTAAACATTTCGCCAGATGTCCATGTAAGTCTGTATTGATTGCCGGAGACATGAGCCACAGAGTTTGGATGGCTCCCGAGCGTGCCTTTGCCTGTGCCCGACACCGTGTAATTGTTAGCAGTGGTAACTCCTGTTCCCATCGCTTCACTGAAAGTAATATCAACATTTAATCCGTCGTGAACTGCGACTGCGGAAACTGTCGGCGCTACTGTGTCCACACTGAATGTATTTGTGCTAGAAACGCCGACATTTCCCGCCAAGTCTTCGGCATATGCTTTGTATGTATGTGAACCGTCGGCAAGAGTGGAGCTGTGCGAAATCGCTGTGCCGTTGTATAGGGCGGTGATTTCGTCGGAGGTCAATGCGCGGTTGTAAAATTGCACGTCGTCGAGGGAGCCGTTAAATTTATTAGCTCCTAAAGTGTCTGCTATAGCCCCAAGTGCATCGGGAGAATTTTTTGGAACAAAATTTCCAAAAGAACTCGTTCCGTAACTAACTGTTTGAGAAACACCATTTTTATAAACCGTCCCAACAGAACCGTTATAAGTTATAACATAATGTTGCCAATCACCTGCAGTTGCAGGAGCAGAATAACTATAAACATCTTGGTACTGAACACCCGTGGCCACACCAATTTCTAATTTTACGGCCTTATTTCTACTACTACGATCATCTATGATGACATGCCAACCCTTTGGACGCGGTGAATCTACTTGACCAACAATAGTCATATACGTGTTACTAGGCACCAAGATGGGATTCATCCAAAAACTTATGCTTAATTGAGTTGCATTTGTATTATAAAATGGATCTGACGAAATGCTTACATATCCATCCGTGCCGTTAAACGTCATCGCATTTCCGAATTTTCCCGCTGTGTAAGTAACTCCGCCGTGGGCTGTTCCATTATTTGTGCCAAGATAATCATTTGCATTCCCTTCCCCTCGCCACCAAGAAATTAGCGAGTTATCCAAGTTTGGAATCAGCGAGCCCAGATTTGTGTCGCTTGCAGAAGCGGACATGCTGACGGATGAATTGGAATAGTTCGTGGAATTTGTCGGAGAGGTTACCGTGACTGTCGGAGCCGTTGTGTCAAAACTCCAATTCGTGTTGTTCCCCGAATCGGTAATGGAATTAGAAAATGCAATAGCTGTGGTATTTGTGTTGTTTGAATCTTTCGTATCAACATAAGTAATTGAACGAGTGCTTTGAGGATTGAAGTTCCACTGATTGCCTGTGGAAGAAGAACGCAAAGACAAAAGATTTCCCGCTGTTCCATTTAAGGTTAGTGTGTTTGAAATTGTTTGCGTCGTGCCGTTTGTAAATGTGAGAGTCGCTGCGGAGGAAACTGATTTTGTAAGATTATAAAAGGTGTTTGAAGTGGTGATAGATTGATTTGTTCCGGTAAAGGCAACCGTACCTGTGGTAAAGGTCATTGTGTTGCCCCAATTTCCGGTGACGGCGATAGTGCCGTTATTGGTCAATGTCGTTCCGCTTCCGACAGAAATAGTAGAACCCGAACCGTTGAGAGTGAGCGTTCCTCCGCTTTCTATTGTGAGCAATCCTTTGTTCTGCAAAGTGACTGTACCGACAGAAGCGCCGATGGAAGAGTTAATATCGGTGACAGCGCCATTGTGACTATTATTATCAATAATCAAACTTCCTTGGCCAGCTCCTTGCGCTTGGGTCTGTTCATAGACAGTTCCGGCACCGCCGTAAGGACTGCCTCCGCCGTAAGCCGTAATATTAGAGAGAGTGAAACCTGAGAAATCCGCTCCGCTTCCGGTGAGAATAACGGCGACTCTTCCGCCACCACCACCATGATTTCCTCCACCAGCGCTAATCGAGCCTGCTCCCGATATTGTACCGGTAGTAAGATTTACGGATCCTCCAGAACCTCCTCCCCAGCCATTACTGGTAGCCGTCGCACTAATAGAACCAGAAATATTACTTGTTCCTAATACCGTCAAGATAGCCGCTCCACCACCATTTATATAATATGATGGTCCGCTTCCCAGATTTGTCGGATTCGTAATAGAACCATATGTAGGACCACTACCCGAAGAAGCAAGACCTCCGTAGCTCGCCGGTCCTTGGAAACTTTGACCGGGACCATAACCCGCGAAGTATCCCTTGCCGTCAGTGTTGATGGAGCCGGCGACAGTCAGATTACCATCAATCCTGAGATTTACTTTATAAGCTTCAGTAGAATAATTGGCTGTATGGGTTATTGTTCATCCACTTGCGACTGTCACACTGCCGGTAAATTCATGATATACATCGGAAGTAAAGAGCGCACCTGAAGAAATAGTAAATAATGCGGGACTGAAAGTGGAAGCCGTGGCGAGCCAGAGATTAATATTAGAATAAGTAAATGTGTCAGAAGTGGTAAACGTGCCACCGTTTAATTCAAGAGTTGCGGTATTGTCAGCACCAGTCAAGGTGTCACCGGTTATATTCAAAGCACCACCTGAGTTTACAATAATACTGCTGTTTGCATTTATAGTGATAGTGTTTGCTCCGGGGCTTAGAGTTGCACCGGTTTCTATGGCAAGCACTCCTTTATTCTGGACGATGACAGGACCTGTCGGTAAACCGAATCCTGCAACGGTTAAATTGATGTCAGTTAAAGCAGTAGTAGAGATAGCTTTATTACCATTATCTATAATAAGAGTACCATTTCCTCCGGTTTGAGCTTTAGTTTCTTCATAGACAGTGCCCGCAGCGCCATTGCCAGTGACAGCTCCAGTTCCTCCATAAGCTGTAACGGTGGCATTGGTGAAGTTTGAAAAATCCGCTCCGCTTCCGGTGAGAATGATTGCAATTCTTCCACCACCGCCACCATTGTTTCCTCCGCCAACGCTAATCGATCCACTTCCTGACACAGAGCTAGAAGTAATATATACAGATCCTCCGGAACCTCCTCCCCAGCCATTACTGGGAGAGTTGGCGCTAATCGAACCAGAAATACTGCTTACTCCCGACACTGTTAAAATAACCGCTCCACCACCATTTATATAATATGACGGTCCGCTTCCCAGGTTTGTCGGAGCTTTAATAGAACCATATGTAGGACCACTACCTCCAGAAGAAAGACCTCCATAACTTGCGGGTCCTTGGAAACTTTGACCGGGACCATAACCTGCTAAGTATCCTTTACCATCCGCATTTATTGTCGCACTCGCACCGAGAGTAAAGTCTCCACCCACAGACATCGTCAATTTGTAAGTTTCAGCAGTTGAGTTTATTGTATGAGTAATGTTTGCAGTTCCGGAAATATTTACATCACCGGAGACTGTCAGAGCTGGCGAAGCTTTGGTGGTATTAGCAACATTGAATGTGAAAACTGTTGCGCCGGAAATTGTGAGAGACCCGATTGAAGTGGCAGTGGAAAGTGTCGGAGCGTTGGTGTAAGTGCCGTTGATTACCACTGCGTCATTTACGCCAGGGACTCCCCCCGCAACCGAAGTCCAGTTGCTGGCATTTGACCAAACTGCGGAAGCAGAACCGTTCCAAGTATAGACATCGCCGGAAGAAATAGACCAATTGGTATTGTTTAAACTATTTGTTGAATAAGTAGCAGTGGCTGAAGTTGTGTTGGTGTTGTTGCTGTCTTTGACATCAAGGTAGCTCAAAGTGCGCGTGCCTTGCGGATTGATTTTCCATTGCGTGCCCGTGAGTGATGAGCGGAGAGAAAGAAGATTGCCCGATGCGCCGTTTAAGGTAAGTGTGTTTGAAACAGTCTGCGTGCTTCCTTGTCCGAAGGTGAGAGTGTCGGCAGATGAAACTGATTTTGTGAGATTATAGAAAGTGCTATCTCCGGAAATGCTCTGCCCTGTGCCTGTGAGCGTAACTGTTCCCGAATTTGCGGTAAATGTTCCAGAATTAGTCCAGTTTCCCGCCACATTCATATTTCCGCTTGGAGCCGTGAGCGAGCTTGAACCTGAAATAATCACATTTTTAAATGTATTCGTGCTGGAACCGCTGATTGCTGTGGTGCCGGCAAAAGTTATCGTGCCTGAATTGTGAGTGAAAGTTCCCGAATTTGCGAAATTGCCGGCGACAGAAAGAATTCCGCTAGTTGAAGTAAACGCTCCGGCAGACAAAGTGAAAACTCCGCCATCTGTAATAGCACCCGAACCGCCCACAAAAGTTCCGCCTTGTTGCACATATCCTGAAGTGCCGAGGGTGACGGTGTGGCTTCCGCTTTGCGTGATGGTGCCCGTGTAGCCACTTGCGATGTTTATGCCTTTGACATTTGCGTTTGCGTCTATGCTGACATTGCCCGAAGCGGAAGAATCAAAGCTGGCGATGTCTGTGGATGTCGGCACCGCTCCGTCTTGCCAGTTGCCGGCTGTGCTCCACTTGCCGTCTCCCGTGCCGTCAGTCCAGCCCGTGAGCCATGTCACATTGTTTTCCTGATTTGCGAAAGTCAGATTATTTCCGCTGTCGCCCTGATTGTGATATTCAAACTTTATCCAGTCGGCGGTGCGAGCGGTGGAGGAGATTTTTACATCATCCATAAGACCTATAAAGGGTTCTCCATTACCGCCCGCCTCTACCCCAAATTTCAACCCTCTATAATAAGTATCTGAACTATAAGTTACTCCACTACCAACCTGAACTCCATCAATATAAAAGAACGAACCATTAACAACGTTAAGATTTTTAGCAAATGCAATATGGTGCCATTGATTATCAGCCACAGAACCACCACTTGATATTTCCCCTACCCCAGCCCAATCATAAACTTTAAACTGACCCGCCTTTACCCATAAACCATAGGCACCTGACCAATCCAAAACATCCTGCCACGCATCTGCAGTATTACTTGTTTTTATCCAAGCTTCAAATACCCCATTAGCAATATGCAGAGAAGATGGAGAACCAAGATTAATATAAGAGCTATTAAAACTCCCCGCTCCTCCCACTTGCCCAGCAGTCGCTGTCACTCCATTGTTAGTCCCATCGTTATCATTACTCGTAGAGTCAAGAGGATTTGTGGGGTCGTTAAGATGCCAAACACCTTTGTAGTTGGAGTCCCAGACGGAGGTTGGAGCGGCGCCGTCTGCGGCGCCGCTATTTCCGTAGTAAACATAAATAGTCGTGTCGGCTGAAGATGAAACCGTCGGCACATTGACCCAGAAGTTCCCTGTGGCTGACGCTCCGCATCCCCCGCTCCATGATTCTTTTTCATAATAGAGTGTTGAACGTCCTCCCGAGTCGGTAAAACGGATGTCGTTGCCGGTGGAAAGGGCGGATGCTAAATCTGCATCGGCGGTGAATTTAACAAGCAATGGGAAGTTTGAAAGGTCAGAGCCGACATTGGTATGGCTGATAGTTATCGCCTTCCTGTGCGCCCAGCCCGTGAGCCATGCTGTAGGGTCAACGATGTAGTCAAAGTCTAGGGTAACTCCGGTAACTCGTAGATCAAACACGTCTGTTGGGGTTGCTAAATCTGTAAGCTCTGTGCGATACGTGTTTTCAGAATTAATTCCTTCTATACTTGTAGTCAAACTTCCTTCGGTTTGATTTCCGTCCGCATCTGTGTAAACAGGATATATTTGAACGCTCGCCGAGCCTTGCGAGGCGGGCTTAGCATGTATCGTAATGTCTTTTGTATTGTCTAGAATATCATTGAAAGTAACTCGAACATAATTCCCGGCTGGAACAGTGGCCCACACTCCGTCTTCTGTCTGCGTTTGCGGATAAATATCGGAAATTATATTTTTGCCGGAATCCAGTTCAAAAGCTTTGGAAGTGAAAATGATTTCAAATGTTTGAGTGGAAAGGTGCGGGACGGTCCATTCCACATAGTCTAGGTAGCCGTCGTGGTCTAAGTCATAGGCGTGGAAAGAAACATTTTGGTCGCCATTGTTTGTCCATTTGATATGAATCTTGCTTTCCTGTCCGACTTTGTAGATGTGAGGGATGGTGGTAAAGGCCAAAACGTTAGTGTAAACATCTGAGGTGGTTGTCGAAGGCGAAGCCGTAGATCCTGAATCAGCAGATGAAGGAGTGGTGGTCTCTGTTCCATCCGGCGCACTAACTTGCACAATCTTGCCTGTATCAGTGCTGGTTTCGGCGATGACCGGAGCGGGAGTCTGATATTCCACTTGCACATCAGGGGTAGCGGGAACTGTGGGAAGATTTAGGTTTACATCAGGAAGAGGGGTGACTGGTGGGGTTGGGGTGGTGGATTCTAAATTCCCCTCGTTGAGGGGTGCCGGCTCTGCCGGTGGGGTGGAAGTTGGTTCTGGAATTACTTCAGTTGTAGGGGTAGAAGAATTATCCACCTCCCTCTGTCCGCTGACAGAGGACTCCTCAAGAGGAGAATTAACTTCCGGTGCCGGCGCAGTAACATCCAAAAGAACCGAAGGAGCAGGTGGAGTGTCTGAATTCCCCTCTTGAGGGGTGGCGTCAGCCGGGGTGGAAGAATCAGATGAAGGAGGAGTCGTCGCCACATCCACCGCGTCCAGCGCATCCGCCAGCATGGAATTATTTTTATTCCCTTTTGACGAAAAGAAACTTAGAAAAGAAGAAAAGAAACCGCCGGATTTTTTCGTGTTGAGTTTAGCTAGAGCATTTGGATTTAAAATACTGGAAGGATTATTTTTTAGAGAAGAAGCTAGAGCTAAAGATTCTTTTGAACTAATTCTGTTTTTGATTCCAGCTGCGAGTTTCTTACGATCAGCCATCGTCAAAACATTTGACGATTTAACTTTACCAAGGGTTACCCTTGGTAATTTCTGAGTTGACTGTTTAGATATGATTTTTAATTTAGAAACTTTAGGGACGGGAGTGATCTTGATCTTTTCTGCGGCTTTTGGAAGAGGTAAAAGATATTGCCCCTGATTGAGAGTATTTGCTTTTATGGTTTTCACCCATTTGATGGGCTGTCCAGGTAGAGATGGGAGTTGGATGGTGTCTGCGCTAGCGATGACAGAATCAGATAAACTCGTTTCTACTGTTTTGGGAGATGAAGAAAATAAAAAGCTTGAAACTTTAAAGAAGCTGAATACTACAAACACAAAAAAGAACGCTCCTGCGATGGCAAGCGAATTGAATAAAACTTTTTCTTTGTGTTTATTAAAAAAGTGAGGAAACATAATGATTAACCCCGCTTTGTTACTCTTTTAGTATATCATATTCAATATATAAAAAGTACATCTTTTTCAAGCTTTTTATCCACACTCTGTCTATATATTAAAAAAATATTATAAAAAGATGTGATATTATGTAAAACATGGAAAAAAATAGTGAAAAATTAAACAATTTGAGGCATACTTTGGCGCACTTGCTCGCAGCCGCAGTCGGAGAAATATATAAATTTGATAAAATAAAGCTCACTCTCGGACCAGCTGTGGAAAATGGCTTCTATTACGATATTGATTTCGGTGATGAAAAGATAGCGGATAAAGATTTAAAAAAAATTGAAGATAAGATGCGAAAGAAACTTCCTAAATGGACAGATTGGGAGCATAAAGAAATGAGTAAAGATGAGGCTTTGGCATTTTTTAAAAATGAATACAAAATAGAACTCATAAATGAGATAGCTGACAGGGGTGAAAAAATAACCGTCTATACTTGTGGAGGGTTTACAGATTTGTGCCGAGGTGGACATGTAGAAAATCCAGCCAAAGAAATCAATCCTGACGCATTCAAGCTGGACCGTGTGGCCGGAGCGTATTGGCGCGGAGATGAGAAGAATAAAATGCTCACGCGAATCTACGGCTTGGCTTTTGAAACAAAAGAAGAATTGGATGCGTATCTGACCCAGCGCGCGGAAGCGGAAAAAAGAGACCATAAAAAGCTCGGCCAAGAGCAAGACCTATTCTGCTTCTCCGAACTCGTCGGCGCGGGACTTCCCCTCTTTACTCCAAAAGGCACTATGGTGCGAGACTTGCTCGATGGCTTTGTCTGGGAACTGCGCGAAGCTGCCGGATACGAGCGAGTGGACATTCCGCACATAACCAAAAAAGAGCTTTATGAAAAATCCGGACATTGGGATAAATTTAAGGATGATTTGTTCAGAATAACTACCCGCGAAGGGCACGTGTTTGCCATGAAGCCGATGAACTGCCCGCACCACACGCAGATTTACGCCCGCAAGCAATGGAGCTATAAAGAACTTCCTCAGAGATATGCCAACACAACAAAAGTTTATCGCGACGAACAGACAGGAGAATTGAGCGGACTTTCTCGTGTGCGTTCTATCACCCAAGACGACGCCCATGTGTTTTGCCGATTGAAAGACGCGACGGAAGAAATGGGAAAAATATATAATATCGTAAAAACTTTCTACGGAGCTTTTGGATTTTCTCTACAGCCTCGTCTTTCCCTACATGATCCAAAGAATATGAAAGCATATTTAGGCACAGAAGAAGTCTGGCTAAATTCGGAAAAATCATTAAGAGAAATAATTGAAAAAAACGGGGAAAAAGCAATAGAAGCGCTCGGTGAAGCAGCTTTTTACGGACCAAAGATAGACTTTATGGCCAAAGACGCCATCGGCCGAGAACACCAAGTGGCCACCATTCAACTAGATATGAATATGCCAGAACGATTTGATTTATATTGTATCAATGAAAAAGGTGGACAAGAACGCATAGTGATGATTCACGCAGCTATCATGGGCTCAATTGAGAGATTTATGTCTATATTGATAGAACATGTCGCTGGAAACTTCCCTCTCTGGCTCTCACCTGTACAAGTGAAAATAATCCCGGTGCGAGAAAATCATAATGAATATGCAAAGAAAGTTTATGAAATGTTAAAAGAACAAAATATCCGCGCAGAATTCGATGATGCAGATATGAACCTAGGCACCAAGGTCCGCAATGCGAAGAATAGTAAAATCCCTTATTGGATTGTCGTCGGTGATAAAGAAGTAGAAGCCAAAAAAGTCACTCTAGAATCTCGAAACAAAGGCCAACTCGATCAAATGTCTACTGAAGAACTCTTGAAAAAGTTTGAGGAAGAAATAAAAGGCAAAAAATAGCTAAATATCAATATCCACCAGCCCACAGGTCAGACCTGTGGAAAATTTTTTATCCATTCAAAAATTTCACTAACATTATCACATTTAAAAGATTCTGATAAAGAATTTCTATTTATTATACCTCCCTCTTTTCTAGAGAAACCAAAAAAATCTTGAAAACTTGAATACGGAAAATCGGCAAGATAAGAAATAGCTTCTTTTTGATTCTTTATCCCGTTTTCTTTCCAATCTGACTGAATCAATTTGATTGGATTAAGATGAATATAAGAAAATAAATAATTAAAATAATTATCTTTGCCAATATGTTTTGATTTTAATTTTCCCTCAAAAAGTGATCCTGTTCTTTTATATTTTTTATTAAAATACATAGCGTAAGCAGTAGAAAGTTTTCTCATAAATTCTGTAATAGGATTATATTTCTCACTCCACAGGTCTGACCTGTGGGAAATTAAAATTACATGAAAATGATTGGGCATTAAAACCCATGCACAAATTTCAACAAGAGGCTCTCCTCTATCAAAATCCCAAGCATCAATCTTCTGATCTATAACTGAGTCTCTAAATTTAAAACTTTTTTCAGAATTACAAATAAAAAGAAGTTTACAAAAACGATCATAATCCTCTGAAGAATTAAAAATTCTATTTTTGCCATTACCACGATTGTAAATATAATAATACTCTTTTTCTATTAAATTTGAATCCCGAAGACTCATAAAAAAATTATATCACAAACACAGGTCTGACCTGTGGATTGTAATATATTTCAGACAGTGGTCTTCGTCTAAGATAAGAGGCATTTTGAGAGCCTCTTCTAAGGTAACCCAGACAAAAGCCTTGTGTTCATCATTTTTAATTACAATATCAAATTTCTCTTTGAGATTTAATTTAAAATAATGATATAAAAAATTTCTATCAGGATGTGACACAAAAAATGTTTTGTGAAAAATTAAATCTTTTTCTTTCGCTACGATTCCCGTCTCCTCTCTCAATTCCCTCAACATAGCATTCTTAAGGTCTTTATCTTTTTTGTCCACCTTACCTGCAGGCTGTCCCCATTTATTTCCATGAATTTTTTTATCATGTCGATGAAGTAAAAGAAACTCGTTGCCACATTCCACTAAACAGCCAACAACTTCAATGTAATTAGCAAAATCTTTTGGCTTCTCATCGTAAATCATAGTTAGATATCTATTTCCGCCAGCTTGGCATTTGATTGAATGAAAGATTTGCGAGGTGGAACTTCGGAGCCCATAAGGATGTCAAAGATTTTATTTGCTTCTTCAGCATCATCGATATTTACTTTTTTCAAAATGCGATGCATTGGGTCCATCGTAGTTTCCCAAAGTTCTTCCGGATTCATTTCTCCAAGACCTTTAAAGCGCTGAACATGCACTTTATTTGATTTCTTTACTATTTCTTCCGGTGCTTCTTCAACTTCCTCAACCGGAACATCTGTCTCAACTTCTTGAATATCACTTACATCCGCGCCTTTGCCCACAATTTTAATTCTTTCTTCATCGGTATAAGCGTAAGAGATTTCTTTACCCTTTTTTATTTTATAAAGTGGTGGTTGAGCGATATAAATATATCCAGCATCAATAACTGCTCTGAAATATCTGTAGAAAAGTGTCAAAAGTAAAGTGCGAATGTGTGAGCCGTCCACGTCAGCATCTGTGGCGATAATTATTTTATGATAACGCATTTTTGAAAGGTCAAAAGTATCTCCGATAGATGTGCCCATTGCGATAACCAAAGACTTCACTTCTTTTGAAGCGAGCATTTTATCTATGCGAGCGCGCTCAACATTTAAAATCTTTCCACGCAAAGGCAAAATGGCTTGAGTTCGGCGGTCTCTACCCTGTTTTGCCGAACCTCCTGCGGAATCTCCCTCCACCAAGAACAATTCTGATTCTGAAGCGTCTTTGGTCTGGCAATCTGCAAGTTTACCAGGAAGAGTCATCCCCTCTAATGCGCCTTTTCGTAAAATAGAATCCTTTGCGGCCTTGGCAGCTTTGCGGGCTTTGAGCGCTAAAATAGACTTATTTATTATGGCTTTTGCCTCATCTGGATTTTCCTCTAAAAAGTTATTGAATGCTTCACCAAACACAGTAGCCACTGCGCCTTGGGCTTCCATACTACCGAGCTTTGCCTTTGTCTGACCTTCAAATTGAATTTCACGAAGCTTTACAGAAATGGCAACAGTGAGTCCTTCTAAAACGTCCTCACCGGTAAACCCTCCTTCAGACTCTTTCATCATTTCATTCTTCTTGCAGTAAGTATTCAAAGTCCTCGTGAGAGCGGTCTTGAAACCAGTCACATGGGTTCCGCCTTCGGGAGTATTTATATTGTTTGCAAAAGGAACGATACGGTCCACTATGTCGTCAACATATTGAAGAGCGACTTCTACACCCACACCATCTAATTCTTTTTCAACATAAAAAATAGTGCTCTGAATAGGCTTTTGGAATTTATTATAAAACTTTATAAGAGAAATCAATCCTCCTTCAAAATAAAAAGATGTAGAAGGAAGTTCTAAGCCAAGGTCTCGGAAATAAAAGACGTCGGAATCATCCATACCTTTTGTATTGTCCCAACCACGGGCATCAATGATTGAAATCTTCAAACCTTTTACCAAATATGCTTGCTGGCGGATATGATTTATAACAGTATTCAAATCAAATTTGATATCTTTGAAAATTTCTTGATCTGGTTCAAAAGTCACAATAGTACCATGAAGTTTTGAACTGCTGATTTTCTTTACTGCAGACTTTTTCTTACCTTGAGAATATTCCTGCATATAAACACCACCGTCTTTGTGTACTGCAACTTTACAATAAATAGAAAGAGCATTTACTACTGATGCGCCTACTCCGTGCAAACCTCCGGAAACTTTATAACCCTCTCCGCCAAATTTTCCTCCAGCATGCAAAGTGGTCATAACTGTTTCCAAAGCAGAAACTTTTGTTTTCTTGTGAATATCTACTGGTATACCTCGGCCATTATCCGCCACACGGACACGGTTGTTCGGAAGAAGCACTACCTCTATGTCATTACAAAAACCACCCATCGCTTCGTCGCGCGAGTTGTCAAAAATCTCCCACACCAAATGATGAAGCCCTTCCGGGCCTGTGGTGCCAATATACATTCCGGGGCGGCGCCGCACGGGCTCTAGTCCCTCTAAAACAGAGATGTCAGAAGCGTCATAATGGTGCCCTTTTGATGTGTCTTTATCGTCTTTTTCTTTTACCATTTATAAGTATATTATAGCAAAAAGCCATATCAAACACCAGCCTCTTTTTCCCCTAAAAACCTTTACCCGCTACACTTAATTTAAGTGTGGGGGTTTACTTTTAGATGATTTTTATCTAAACTGTAAAAATGGCAAAATATGATATATCTAATTCAGAAGAAGCTGTTTTCAAGAAAGATTTAGAGTCAAAAACTGATGCTCATTCAATGAGACTCAAACGCTATCTAGGAATGCCGGACCTTTCGCGCACTCCCGGAAGTCCGCTAGAAGAAATTGTAAAAAAAGCAAAGGAAGTATCTTCTCTCAAAGGTTTTGATGAAATCAAAATACCGGAAATTGTGCCGACAAAAATCCTGTTTGATTTATTTAATATGCCCGAAGGCCACCCTGCTCGAAGTCCTTCAGATACTTATTATGTAGACGCAAATAACGTTTTGCGAACGCACGACACGGTCTTTTGGTATTATTATTTAAACCTTCCGGAAGTAAAAAAACGAATTGCGAACAAAGAAACTCTCGGAGCAATTTGTTACGGCAAAGTTTACCGCAAAGATGAGATAGATGCCCGCCATATGAATGTCTTCCACCAATTCGGAGGCTGGCTGATAGCGCCAGACGACCTGCCTCGCCAAGGCAAGGTGGGCAAAAAAACAATCACCCCGCAAGACTTGAAAGATGCTTTGACCGACATAGCCACAAACATTTTCGGCAAAACAAATTTTCGTTTTTATGACCACACTTTCCCTTATACCGACCCGAGTTTTGAGATGGAAGCGGAAATCAACGGCCAATGGATAGAAATGCTGGGCTCCGGAATGGTGCGAAAAACTGTCTTGTCTAATTTAGGACTAGAGGGATATCACGGATGGGCTTTCGGTTTCGGTTTGGAACGACTCGCTATCGCTAGTATGCAACTACCAGATATTCGCTTGCTCTGGTCAGAAGATGAACGCGTAAAAAAACAACTTAAACTAGGGCGTAAATTCGTGGAAGTCAGTAAATATCCACCAATCGTCCGTGATATTTCTTTCATAGTGAAAAATGATTTTATTCCCAACGATTATTTTGATTTCGTCAGAGAAGCTGCGCCGGGACTGGTGGAACAAGTGGAACTTTTGGACAAATATGAGAACGAGGCAAAATTTGGCGCAGGAAAGATAAGTTATGCCTTTCGTATTACCTACCGCTCGCTCGAGCGAACGCTGACTTCCGAAGAAATAGATGTCATCCATAAAAAGATTGAGGATTTGACGACTAAAATCTTTAAAGGAACGGTGCGCTAGAAAATCTGCTATCGCAGAAAATCTAACATTATCATTTATAAATCTGTATATATTTTGGCCATTTTGCAATACTCGCATTCGGTATTTTTTCCGTAGGATTTGAAATTGCAGGGTCTTTTTACCCAAATGCCCTTTTTTAGCATCTCGTCATAATCCGCGATATCGTGCGCAAGCAAAATAATATCGTCTTTTGACACAGCATGACTATAAATCCTCTCTTTTTCGTTTTTTGCTTCCAAAAATTCCAAACGGCTTTCGCTCACATTCACTCCGTGCCATTTCGGATTATTTTGGAGGAGATAGGAATACATCGCGAGTTGGCGCATCAGATTGCTCTGCCTTCCCTCTTCATCCAGCTTTTCTATATCGTTTTTCTTTTTCGCCGAACCGGTTTTGAAATCGGTAACCCTGACGTTCTCGTCATTTAATTTTTCCACCAAATCTATCCGGCCGTATATTTTAAGCTGCGGGAATTTCGGATCGGAAAAAGAAATAGAATACTCGCTTTCCCGCTTTTTGGAAATTTCCGGAAAACTTATTTCAGCCCATTTTGACACCACTTTGGCCACTTCTTTGTCTCCTTCAGAAATCTTTAAAAGCTCTTTTTTATCTGGAACCAAGTCCCCCTTCAGAATATGGTCTATGGCGCCATGGACATTGTTTCCAAAAATAAAATGCTCATTTTCTCCCTCAGGAAGCTGTAAAAGATTCCCAAAGTACCACTTCCATGGGCATTCAAAGAAATTATTGAGTAGCGTTGCGGTCACGTTTCTGTCTTTGTACTTTACCGCAACCAGCTTTACAAGCTCGGGCAGCATAGATACTTTTTCTTTTTCATTTTTGCCGGCATTTTTTATTTTCTCTTTTTCAAATACTTCTTCCGGTAGTTCTGCGATAATTTTCGCAAGCTCGCGCTCGGTGTCTTTTTTGGAAAGGGTTGAATATGAGAGCGTGCAGAATCTTTTGGCGCGGGTTATAGCAACAAAAAGTTTGCGCTTGATTGCGTCTATATCCCGTTCTTCTATCCTGTCCCTCATTGCCTCCGGCAAAACAAAACCGAGTTTCTTGCCACGAGAAAGCGATTTCTCGTCCATGTGAGCTATCCACACATAATCGAATTCAAGGCCTTTTGAACCGTGCATCGTAAGAACTTTGACGCCTTCTTTCCTTCCTCCCAGAATCGGCACAAACTCTCCGTAAGTTTGCAATTTTTGCAGATATGAAACAAATTCCGAAAAGGTGATTTTCCCATTTTTTTCTTTTTCGCGGCGAAAGAGGTCAAGCATAGTAGCCACGACATCTTCCCCGTAAATCAGCTCCCCATTCGCGTCTCCGGAAAAAAGCTCTTTGCCTAAAAGCGATATGAAAGATTCAATATCGTATTTTTCTTTCAAACTATGCCAGTTTAAAATTTTTTCCATCCATTTATTGCTGCCAGAAAATTTATTGAGAGAAAATTCGCGCATATTCTGGCTGGCTAGAAATCTATGCGCTTCGAGCGGGGTCGGTCCGGAGATAGAATCAAAAAACGAAAGAGCAAGCGGAACCGGATCGCCATTATCCACGATCTCCATTACGCGCAACATCGCCTGAGCTTTTTCCTCGTCAAAAAGATTTATGCTTTCCGTCGTTGAAATAGGCACACCCTGTCCGTACAGTATGCGTGTCGCTTCCCTGACTTGGAAATTTTTCGGCATAAGAACAGCGCAATCGCTCGGATTCAGGCCTTCTTTTATCTTTCTTTTGATATCGTCTCCCGCCGACAAAATTTCAGCTTCTCCGTTTATCGCTTCAATCAGCACCACCGGATGCTTCATTTCGTTTTGGCTTAAGAGTCTTTTGTCCGACATGACAGAAGGGAGGAGCGCATGCGCGGCATCAAGTATGATTTGCGTGGAGCGGTAATTGTCCACCAAGGTTATAAGCTTTGCATTTTTGAAAGTTTTATGGAAGCCAGCAAAGTGTTCTATAGATGCGCCGGAAAAACCATAAATAAGCTGGCGGTCATCGCCAACAACAAAGATGTCCGGCCTTTCAAGCGGAGCCCAGACTTTCGCGAGAAATTCGTTCTGCACACGAGAAGAATCCTGATGCTCATCCACAAGCACATACAGAAAAGATTCCCTGATTTCCGAAACAACATCTTTTGATATTTCCGCCAGCTTTACCAGATTTTCCAAGACATCATCGTAATCAAAAAGGTTCTTTTCTTTTTTTTCTTTCTCATAAAAATCCATGAATTTAGCCACCTCTTGTGTCTTCGCGAGCCCCTCTAATTCTTTCAGCGCCTCCTTTTTGAGCTCACCCTTGCTTGCACCACGAGTGGAAATATTTCCTTCGTCGTTTTTAATCCTTTTTATTTCCTCTTTGGCTGATTGCGCAAAATCTTCTGCCGGTATGCGTTCACGTTTCAGAAGAGAAATCAAGGATTTAAGATCTTCAAAATACCGCATCGCTCCCCCGCGAGGCGAAAGATGTTCCCAATCATTTTCCATAAGAATCCGTTCAAAAAGAATTGCTTGGTCGGTCTCGCCTAAAAGTCTCGGTTTTTCCTTTAGCCCCAAAATTTCGTGATGCTTTTCCAATATTTTCATGCCAAAGCTGTGAAAAGTGTAAATATTTACTTTTTCGCCAGCCTCGCCTATGTAACGCTTCAATCTATTTCTCATCTCGCCCACAGCCGCATTTGTGAAAGTCAGACACAAAATTCCATCCGCACCGACTTGCGTCTTTTTCAGAATATTACCGATACGGAGCGCTAAAATCTGCGTCTTGCCAGTACCCGGACCGGCGACAACCATCACGGGGCCGTCAATGGCGTCAACCGCTTCTTTTTGGTATTTATTTAATTTTTTATATTCTTTATTGAATTCTTCTTCAAACTTTGATTGCATTTTTACATTGTACTCCAGTTAGGTGAAGTCTCCAATTTTCGTTCTTTTAATAGAAAAAGCCAAAGCAGGTATGCTAATCTTCTGCCCTAGATTATTTGCTATGCTTCTTACATATGTACCACTACTACATTTAATCTTGAAACTAGCTATAAGCATAGTGTTAAACACTCGGTGTTTAACAGTTAGATTGTTACGCCAAATTTTAAGTATTTCTTCTTGTCTAAAATCTCCTTTTACTTTTTTGATTCTTTTTTTAATATTTGCCAGAAGTTTTTTTTGTCCGATTTTTCTTAATTTTAAAAATTTTAATTCTTTGACGAATACTTCCCTCTCCGGCACCTCCACATCAGCGCCAGCGCGCGCATATTTAAAAAGCTGTTTGCCTTTTACGGTCTTTGAGGAATACATCGGGTATTTTTGCATAAATTTTCCGGTAAAAAATTTCAGATTCGTTTTTATTTCTTTTTCTAATTCTTTCATTCTAATATTCGTTAGAATTTTAGAATACAGAACCTTTCCTAAAATATCATAAGTATCCGTCGCCACACCAAAAAGGACTTCAAATTCATATTCTTTGTCTAAATCCAGATACTTTTCTTTGTTTTTTGTTTCTTCTCCAGCTAAAACCAACAAAAGACCGGATGCCATCGGGTCTAGCCTACCAGCATAAGTCATTTTCACATCTTTATATTCTTCATTTTTCTTGCGAAAATTTTCTAGCGCCTCAAGTGGCGTTTCACCTTCTTTTTTATTTAGTAGTAATATTTTTTGAAAATATTTTTCATTCATTACTCTGTGGTCTTTCCGTCAAATTCTGGACCGTCTTTGAATTATACCCTTTCATACTATAATTATAGCACAAAAACTTCGTTGCGGTATTCATTGTACAAAATTCGAACCTTTTTTGAAAGCAATCCTGACGAGGAAATCTGAAACAAAGCGGACGAAGTTTTGCGGAAACAATTTTCTGGGGAAAGGATTCCGCAAAACTTCGGCTGATTCCTTTTTTCTGAATTCGGATGTCGCAAGCGGAGGAGGAGGGGTCTGGGGAGGAATCC
>CAIVBM010000039.1 GCA_903904195.1 uncultured bacterium | reverse complement strand
GGGGATCGGGGTCACACCTATTTTTTTATATTATAGATTTGCAATAATTCATTCTTGATGATAAACTACTCTTATATTTTAATAAAATATCTATCGAAAGCTCGGAGAACAACTCGGTCACATCACCGTCGGAGCATTATCGTGTGGCAGGTTTAATATGGTCAAAAGAATATCCAGAGACAAATCGCTGAGTAAAAGAGTTGAAAATGCAGATAGTTATATTATCTAAAAATAGGTGTGACCCCGAATGCCCTATTCAAGAATTTTGCGGAACTATATGTAAAAAGAAAACGAGGATAAAACAATGAAAACACTTTTACTTATATTACCAACTCTCTTATTTTCCTTGAATGTTTTCCCTCAGACTAATTCAAAAAATAAAATTGATGACACAGAAAAATCAATACATATTTATTATGAGTTTGATGGGGACCGTGGCCCTACCTATAATAACACCGAGGTAAGGGAATTTTACAAAGAAGGGCCAAACTTGAAAGGGATATTTAAGATCTATGGAAACTCAGACGCCGATCCCAGCCATTGGAAAGAGATTACTTTGGCAGAGGAGGAAATAAAGGCAAATGTCTTCTTTAAGATGCTTAATGATGGCAAAGAAATAATGATATCTCCAATAATTGATTATAAGCCGTTTGAATATGAATACGGAAATAACCACCCAAAAACATTCTACTACAAATTTGAAATCCCTGTCTCCAGCCTCTCCCCCGGTGAATACAACTTTCACATTGAATCTAAAACTGACAGAAAATTGATTCATGGATATAAAAATGGACATTCGGCGTATGAAGATGGCTACAAGTTGACTAAAATAAAAATCAAGGAGGCGAAGACTGATGAGGAAAAAGACGAGGCTTTATGGAAACATTATTCATCAGATATCGATTGGAAAGATAGACATGGCATGGCAAAAAGACATATTAAATTGTTATATGAATATTTGGACGGAAAATTAAAAACTGACAAGTATAGAAGATACGTGCTGGAAGCCATGTCATCCAATAATGCAATGCTTAGCAAACCAGAAGAGGCATTTCCATGGTTTTTGTTAGGAATGCGTTATGCAGATAATGACAATTATTACAATACTGGAGCTCTGTGGCTCTACAGGCTATTCGAGATAATTGACGGCAAGGACTATGAATTATTTAATAATAAACTCGATGACTGTATAGAAAAAGCTAAGGGAATAGAAAATAAATATTTCTCCGATTTGAAACCATTCAAGGAATGGGATGAAATAAAGAAAGATGTGATAAAATGGTGCGAGGACATAAAAAAAGTTCATGCGGAAAGATTAAATGAGGAGGAAGAATACAAGGCAATGAAACAGATGATTGACAACCATGATGATACTAATTATCAGGAACTTATTGAATTCACGATAGGAAAGGATTCCGGGAAAAAAGTTGATTTGGCCTACGACAAATTGATTGACATACTGAAAACCACAAAGAATCAGGATGTGAAAAAGGTTTTGTCGGATTATCTAATGAATGGGTGTAAGAAAAGACATGATCCTGCTTTCAGCTTCAAGGCGTCAACATATTTAAGTGATGATATAAAAGATGATCTAGTAAAGAAAATGATGGTCAGTATTTATGGCAGAATAAAAGACAGAGGCGGTGCCGATTGGCAAGTTGATGATCAAGTTGATGATTATGAAAAACAAGTAAAAAATCTTAGTCTTGGGGTGTTAAAAGAATATTTTAACATGGGCTCAGATACATTTCCCTTCGGAGATTTCGAGTTTTCATTTAGAGCTATTTTGGCAAGATGTGGCAAGAAGGAGCATCTTGAAAAATCAATAGAGATGGGAAAATACCTTTCGCGGAATGATCCGACAATGGCATTTCAGGGGGATCGGGGTCACACCTATTTTTTTATATTATAGATTTGCAATAATTCATTCTTGATGATAAACTACTCTTATATTTTAATAAAATATCTATCGAAAGCTCGGAGAACAACTCGGTC
>CAIVBM010000038.1 GCA_903904195.1 uncultured bacterium | reverse complement strand
TCTCGTCGTGGCGGAGTTCATTGAGTTACCACATTAGTCGAGCGTAGTAATTAGTTTTGAGTAATGTGGCAAGCGGAGCGTACCACATTACTTTGTTTGGTTTTCGTAATAAGTTCGTGCAAAGGATAGTAATACTCCACAATCACGAAAGTTTCCAGAAAAAATGGTCGCGCGCTTGTGCGCGAGAATGGCGAGAGGGTGGGTGAATTCCGCTCCCGTCTTGCAAGCAAATGCGAATTCGGTGGGTGGGCAAAATGAGATTGAGACGGACTCTTTTTTAATAATCTAAAAACAAAAAATGATTAAACCAAAATATTTTCTTTACGCGCGAAAAAGTAGCGAGGATGACGATAAACAAGTTATGTCTATTGAAGCTCAACTCTTTGAGCTTCGTGAATTCGCGCGTAAAGAAAATCTTGAAATTCTGGCTGAATTTCAAGAGTCAAAAAGCGCAAAGAAACCTGGTCGTGAAAAATTCGGCGAAATGATGTCGCGCATCGAGTCAATGGACGGAGCGGGTATTTTAGCCTGGCATCCTGACAGGCTCGCTCGCAATTCCATTGACGGCGGGCGCGTCATTTACGCCGTAGACACGACCAAAATCATTTCTTTGCGTTTTCCGACATTTTGGTTTGAACCGACCCCACAAGGACTGTTTATGCTTCAAGTGGCGTTCGGGCAATCCAAATATTATTCCGACAACCTTTCGGAAAATATTAATCGTGGTATTCGGCAAAAACTGCGCCGAGGAGAATGGCTGACCCATGCGCCCTTCGGATATGTGAACAATGTGAAAACGAGAAATATTGACCCTGATCCGGTAAAATCTAAAATCATTGTTCGCGCGTTTAAGGAATATGCGAAGGGCACGCATGGAGTAGAATCCATTGCGCAGTTTTTTGCTCTGCATGGAATAACCACGAAGAGAGGAACGCCACTTGGCAAAGCTTCCGTACATCGTATGTTGTCGAACAAATCATATCTCGGACTGACGAAACATTACAAAGAATATTTTCCCGGAAGCTTTGTGCCAATTCTTTCTAGAGATTTATTTGAAGCTGTGCAGAAAAGATTAGCTGAGCGAGGCCGTCCCCGCAAAACAAAAGTTGGACACAATTTTCCATTTACCGGACTTTTTCGTTGTGGTGGATGCGATAGTATGATTACTGCGCAATGGTGTACTAATAGGTTTGGCACGAAATATCGCTACTATCGCTGTACGAAAAAGAATGGAAAATGTGACCAAGAATATTTGCGGGAAGACCGGCTCGTCTATCAACTCAATGAACAGCTTCAAAAAATCTCACTTCCCGACGAATGGACCGACTGGATGATGAAACAAACAGACGAATGGGAAAAAGACGAAAAATCTTCGTCGGGAACTCTGCTCGCAGAACTCAAAGAGTATGAGCGAGACACAGAACAAAAGCTCGGCGAACTCGTTAGTTTGTATCTAGACGGCGATATACCGAAAGAAAACTATCTCGCGAAGAAAAATGAGCTTTTGAAAGAAAAAGTCTCGCTCAACGAAAAATTAAGCTCTGCGCGAGCAGAGAGAAAGAATTGGGTCGAACCCTTGCGGGAATGGATTTTAGATATTAAAAAAGCCACGCAATTAACTTCAAGCGACAATTTTTTTGAAATTAAGGACTATTTCAAAAAAATTGGAACGAACCCTGTATTGCGTGAAAAGTCCGTCTCAATCTCATTTTGCCCACCCACCGAATTCGCATTTGCTTGCAAGACGGGAGCGGAATTCACCCACCCTCTCGCCATTCTCGCGCACAAGCGCGCGACCATTTTTTCTGGAAACTTTCGTGATTGTGGAGATGGGGGAAATTGAATCCCCGTGCAGAAGGTTTTTGTAAAGAAATCTACATATATAGCTCGCTTTTTTGTTTAAATTAAAAAATTCTTAAACGAGCCAAATATTTTTTAATCGAGTTCCTTTGTTTTGGAGAAAAGTCGGAGCAGTCTTTTTCCTATCCCGATAATATTGTGCCCCGTCTTATATATCGGAAGTCTATAAGAGAGACATCAGTCGAGGCTTACGCGAGGACTGAAGCGAAAGCAAAGTCATTCATACCGAAGTATGGAGAGACTAAAGCTTTCACTTTGGAAGCTAATTTTGCAATTAAGCTATTGAACGAAGTTTTACGAGATTACGTCCATTCTCGATATGCATCAATGACAAAAGGCCTACTGTCTATGCCTTGCATCCCCAGATTTCACGAGGCTTTGTAAAATTTTTCGTCCTGCACCCTTCCCCTGAGTACAGGGTTGGGACCCTCGGACAGAAAAATTTTACAAAGCCTCATTCATTTTGTTTTCAAAGTATTTACTCTCCCCTTTTTATCGTGCGTCTGATACTACGATCAGTTTCACGTTTCTCTAATGCTTTTCGCTTATCAAACATTTTCTTTCCTTTTACCAAAGCGATTTCTACTTTAATTTTTCTACCTTTATTATACACTGAAATTGGCACGATTGTCAAACTCTTGTTTTTCTCGCTTCCGGTGAGTTCAATTATTTCCACTTTGGTAAGTAAGAGTTTTCTGTTTTGAAGAGGATCATAATCCTTCGGCGCATTTTTAGGCTGAAATGAAGGAATATTTGCATTTATTAAAAATGCCTCACCTCCACGAATGATGACAAAGGCTCCTTCGAGTGACATCTGCCCACCTCGCACTGATTTTACTTCCGTACCTAAAAGCTCAATACCTGCCTCGTATTTTTCCAGGATTTCATAGTTGAATCGAGCTTTTCTATTTTCCGTATAACTAGCCATACCCCATATTATCATATATTCTGAATATGGTTGACTTTTAAGCCCCAATAAGCTATTATCTTGTAGTCAAAGGTTTTTGGCACTATTTAATACCAATTGCGTGAAAGAATAAACAACCAAATAAGGGCGACGGAACTTCGGGTTTTAGACAGTGAAAATAAAAATCTCGGTGTTTTAAGTATAAAAGCTGCCCTAGAATTGGCGGAGAGTAAGGGTTTGGATTTGATAGAGATAGGTCCAAATGCTAATCCCCCATTGGCAAAGGTAATGGATTTTGGTAAGTACCAATACGAAGCCAGCAAGAAATTAAAGAAATCAAAGGCCGGCGCAAACAAGACAGAAACGAAAGGAATCCAAATAAAGATAGGTACCGGAGACCATGATTTAGAGTTAAAAGCGAAGACCGCTTCCAAATGGATAAAGGAAGGACACAGAGTAAAAGTAGAACTCTTCCTCGCCGGACGCGCAAAGTATATGGATGAAAAGTTTTTACGAGAACGTTTAGATAGAGTTTTGCATTTAATAACTGAAGATTATAAAATATCAGACGCATATAAAAAAGGTCCAAAAGGTTTAACAACAACAATAGAGAAAAAATAATAACATGGGTAAGGGAATGAAAACAAATAAGTCATATAGTAAGAGATTAAAGATAACCAAGTCCGGAAAGTTGATAGCGCGCAAGCCCGGCTTTAACCACTTCAACGCAAAGCAATCCAGAAACAAACAGCTCGCTGGTAAAAGAGGTGTTGGTTTTATAATCAAAAACAAGCCAAAGTCTTATTTATTACCATTTAGCTAAATTCGTAATTAATAATTCGTAATTAATTTTATATGACAAGAGTAAAAAAGGGAGTACATGCGTTAAAAAGAAGAAGAAGCGTCCTCAAGCAAACAAAAGGTTTTCGTCATGGACGAGGTACAAAGGAAAGACAAGCAAAAGATGCCTTACTACATGCCGGAGCTTACTCTTTCGCTCACAGAAAGGACAAGAAATCACACAATAGAAAGCTTTGGAATATAAAGATAAATGCCAGCGCTCGTGAAAACGGCACAACTTACTCTCAGCTTTTGGGAGCATTGTCAAAGAAAAAGATAATGATTGATCGCAAAATCCTCGCTGACTTAGCCGAAAATCATCCATCAATCTTTGCTAAAGTTATAGCTGCTACAAAATAATAAAAATCCCCTTCCGAGGGGATTTTTAGTTTAGTAAAGAAAACAAAATATCAAAATATAACTTTAGCTAATTCTATATTCTGCGACTTTGTCTTTTTTGACGAGAGCTACAACATCTTCCAAAAGTTTCTTTGGATCTTTTCCAGAAACAATCTTTGCATTTGGTCTATTGCTTTTCTGTAATATTTCTTCAAGTTCAGCACCCATAGCCCAAGGACCTTCAAATATACCGATAGGCTTTGCATCTTCAAATGCGACAGTAAACTCGTGAATAGTACCTATGCGTCCGCATCCACAAATAACAGCATCAGAGGAACGAGTGAGGAGTATGTCGCGCCCTGGATAACCAAAACCTGTGTAAACTATCAAATCCATATAATCAAGAGGAAGTTTGTAGACTTCGACATGTTCTTTTTCTGTAGATGCTGGAGAAAATCCGATAGAAGTCCCGCCGAGCTCTTTGACTCCCGTTGCCACCCAAAAAGGAAAACCGGTAGTGGCACCAGTAACTAAAATCAAACCTTGGCGAGCAATTTCGCGTCCGAGTTCTTTTGCTAAATCAAGCGCACCCACTCCACAATGACCCGTCTCCGCTGCACCGGAAACACAAATCTTTATTTGACTATGACTATGTTTATTTGTTGAATTTAAAAAATTATCCATAAAATTATTATAGCATAAATAAAAAACAGGAGAAATTGCTTTTTAGAATGGTCTGGCCGGGATTGGGACCCGGAGATCCGAGGACCTTATAAAAAGTAATTTCTCCTGTTTTTTGATATTTTTATATTTTTTAACAAACAAGATCTACACTGCTTCCCTGTTCTGGAGCAAAAGCTTCAAGCCCTAGATAATCTCTAAGCTTTTGAACTAAGAACATTGAAGATTTTGGCTCACCCATAACGACAAAGATTTTTTTGAGTGAATCTTCTGAATCTTCAACAAATCCGATCAAGCCATCAGAGTCCTTGTGTCCTGAATATCCTGTGATAGTGACGACATGCGCACGAACTACGATATCTTCACCTGTAATACGGACTGTTTTGACCCCCTCTTGAATCAAGCGCCCTGGAGTACCCACAGCCTGATATCCAGTAAGGAGCAGTGTATTATTAGGATCTGGCAAATAATGCCTCTCATGATGCACTACACGCCCACCATTGCTCATACCGCTACCAGCTATGACTATCTTTGGATTTGGGACATCCCCGATCTTTCTGGATTCTTCAGATTTCAACGTACTATGCAATCCAGGAAAATCAAATAAATACTTCTCATGAGTCATCGCCTTTTGCGCAGTTTCATTAAAATAATTTCTGTATTGTTTAAAGACATCAGTAAGACGAATAGCTAAAGGAGAATCAAGGAAGATGGGCATTATCGGAATACGGTCATTTGTCACCATGTCATCTAATTCAAAAAGTAGCTCTTGAGAACGTTCAAGGGAAAAAGTAGGAATAATGAGCGTACCCTTTCTCTTGTAATTATCTTGGATTGTTTCTTGTAGAAATCTTTTACGATCATCTCTTGATTCATGGTTTCTGTCACCATAGACAGACTCCATTATCAAATAACTTATGTCAGTGATTTTTTCAGTATCGGGAAGTATGGGTGAAGGACTGTTGCCCAAATCTCCAGTGAAAAGAATTTTCTTGCCATTAAAAATAAATTGCACCATAGCTGAGCCCAATATATGCCCAGCATCAAGAAAAGAAACTTCTAAGTTTGGGGTTATATTTATCGTTTGATGATATTTAAATCCCTGCCAAAGTGAAAGCGCAAGTTTTATATTTTCTGGAGTATAAATCTTATCTAAGTGAAGATCTTTATTTTGAGACAAAATACCAGCAGTATCTTCTAACATAGGCTGTGCAAAACCGAGAGTCGGCTCAGTGGAATAAATCTTTCCACGAAATCCATCATTGACTATTTTAGGAACACGACCTAGATGGTCCACATGGGCGTGAGTTATAAAAAGAATATCAATTTGTTTCGGATCATAAGGAAAAGGATCCCAGTTTATATCATCAGCAAGTTTCATCCCTTGAGTAAGACCACAATCCACCAAGATTTTCTTGCCATCAACCTCAAGTAAAAAATTTGCTCCTGTTACAGAGCCTGTTCCCCCACAAAATGTCACCTTCGCGATTTTTTCCATATTTTAATTATACCGTATCTTTAGAAATAGACATAATTCTCCTTTATAAAAAATAAAAACCTGCAAAGTGCAGGCAAAGATTGTACATTATATTATTTTAAATAAAAAATCCGCCAAAAAATGCGCGGCGAATTTCTTATTAGGACTATTTCAGATGTATTACCATAGCTCATAGCTAGGTGGGTGTTAGACGTGATAGGCCAAGGCCTAACTCGATCGAAACTCCCATTAAATAGTGTTCTAGGTAATAACCGGAAATAACCCTACTGAAATTATATTCCTTTTAAAAATACTCGCAACTGGACATTGGCAATTTTCTGTTTCTGAATTAGATTAGCGAAAAAAAATTATATAAAACTAATTTTATGCAAACTAATTTATTTAATTCCGAGTTTTTCGTATACTTCCTTCAACATAATGTCATATTTGCCATCAACAACATGGTCCTTTTTAGCAACTCCGATTGTTTCTAAAAATTCATACAGTTCTTCTTGAATTCTTTTTCGATTTTCATTATTTTTATCGGTAACTATCTTTTCCGCCTCAATAAACTCACCCAAGTCTTTCACATTATCGAGAACAATTTCCATATCTTTTAAATTTGTCTTAATCCTTTTTTTATCAACAAGGATAGTTTCCTGCCATTTGAGAAGCTTCAAAATTTCAATCATTTTTTCTCCTTCAGTAATTTCTATTTCTCGTTCAATTGAATCTGTCCTATTGTTCTGCGAAATTTTCAAGGTAAAAAAGTATTTTTTACCTTGTTCTCGAACACGAAGAATCGGAGTACCTATTACTGGAGGAAAATTCAATCCTGCAGGAATAAAAATGTGGTCAATTTGATGTAAAACCTTCCCAAATTTGCATCCTAAACCTTGAAGTTTTTTCATAACTTCTTTCCTGTTTTTTAAATGCGCTTTTACCTCAACTTCATACATAAAACGTATTTTAACACAAAATCCCCTTTCGGGGATTTTGCTAAACTTTATTTAACTCGCTTGTGAGAATTTCTTTTCTGAGTGAACATTTCGTGCACTGTTTCATATTCAAAAAGCTCATTTTCAGAAAACCAATGGGCGATTTCCAATTTTGCCTCTTCCGCGTCTCCGGAAGCATGTAAAATATTCGGTATACCAACTTCATTCTTATCGGCATGAGCAAAACTCATATGCGCGTAATCTCCGCGAATAGTTCCCGGTAATGCGGACTTTGGTTCCGTGGTGCCAACCATCTTGCGAACCATGGCAGCAGCTTCAACTCCTTCAAGAACACAGGCAATAACAGGTCCTTCGCTCATCATTTCAAGCGTAATATCAAATACTTTCTGACCTCGGCGGGAAATCATCTTGCCGATATTTTCATAGTGATGGAAATAATGTTTTTGGTCAGGTCTCAGCATCTTCGCGCCGACAATCTTAAATCCGGCTTTTTCAAAACGAGACAATATCTCCCCCACTATGCCTCTCTGCACCGCATCCGGCTTGAAAATAACTAACGTTCGTTCTTGTTGATTTTTCATATGTTTATATTAGCATATTAAAAATAATTTTCCAGCCTGTAATTACTTATCTATAACTTCACTTCTTCTCCGTCACCCATGAAAGTATATTTTCCATTTTCAACTAAAATTCCCTGTCCATCCCGTAAAATCTTAACAGGGTATTTTATGGTCTTTAATATTTTCCTGTATTCCTCTGCCTTCACATCTTTATAGTGAGATTTTACCAAAAATGGAACAAAATTTAGACTTTTTAACTTTTGCTCAGGAGTATTTTCTGGAACGTGAGAGCTAAATCCAATAGTTGGTCCCATAATTGACGAACCTGCGCTTGTTCCCACATATATTTTGCCTTCATTTAAAAATTCTTTGAGAATTTTATCAAAACCTGTTTTTTTGATTGCTTCCAATAAATAAAATGTATTTCCGCCTTCCATATGAATAATATTTTTATCCTTAAAAAATTCTTTTAGTTCTTTCTCCGTTTTATCTTCTATGTCAATTTCTTCAAAAGAATACTTATTATCCTTCATCAGCTGTTTATAAATTTTAATATATTCCTTACTAGAAACTTTCTTTGAGGCGGTAATAATATATCCGATATGGATTTTATCTTTCGGAATACCTAAAAGTTTGTATCCTTTATCAATTAAAAATTGTCCGTTTGAAGCAAGTAATAGTTTCATAAAATATGATTATTTTTTATTTAAAGATTTAAAAATGTAAAAATTTAATCATTATAAAAACGCTTGTAAACATCGGGTGCTTGAGAGCGTAAAATTTCTTTCATTGGATCATCTTTTTCAAGTTTCTTAAATTGCGTGCCGGCGTTTGCGCCCTTTTTTACTTTTTCCGCAAAACTCTGAATCAAGCGGGAACATTCGGACGCTAAACCATTTAAATGTTTAAACATTTCAATATTTAAATATCCTGCATCGTATGCGACATAGAGTTGCGCGCGAACTTCTCCAGCCGAACCTTTTGCTATATATAGAAAATTTAAAAATTCATTCTTGGTTCCTCTTTCAAATCCTTCGGCAATATTGCTCAATACGGAAACACTTGCTCTAGTAATCTGATCTTTAAAACCATAATCTTTGCAATCCTTAAATTCTTTATAAATGGATTTTGTAAGTTCTCTAGCTTTATTAAAACAAATTAAATCTTCAAATTTTGAAATCGTTGCCATAGAAAATATTTAAATATGTAAAGATGAAAAAATTTAAGAATGCGTTTTTAAATGTTTAAATATTTTAATTTTTAAATTTCCCGCAGAGAGTACTCTGCGGATGACTATTCCATCGTCTTGTACCTTCCCATAATTTCGGCTTCCACTTCGGCTCTATCTTTGCCGTATTTCATATAGGAAAGTTCTTTTAGATTATCCACAATTTCGGGATTTCCCTTTTCTGGTGCCATGGTTCGTATATTAAACGATTTAACGGGCTGGCCATTTACCAGCATATTTATATAAGCATTGTAATTATCCAACTTTGTAATATCAGTCGCTGTAAATTGAGGCTTGAATTTTGGCTCCAAGAACGTCGCATCTTCGGTGCCTACACGGAACACAGCCATAGAACCAACGTTGCCAAAAACCGCATTTTTAATCTTTTCTTCAAGCTGATTTATGTATTGATGCGCAATGTTGAGCGAGAGTCTGTATTTTCTAGCCTCAGACAAAATAGAAGAGATAGAATCGGTAGTAACATTTTGGAACTCATCAATATAAAGATAGAAATCATTCATTGGTTTACCAAACATGTCTACTCTAGAGAGCGCAGCCATCTGAATTTTACCGACAAGCACCAAACCAATCAAATTTGCATTTATATCGCCTAGTCTTCCCTTTGAAAGATTCACCAAAAGAATTTTCTTCTCATCCATAATCTTTCGGAAATTGAAAACGGAATTTTGCTGAAGAACCACCGGACGCATGATGTCGTTGCTAATAAAGTTATCAAATTTAGAAGAAATATAAGGCACAAAGTTTGCTAAAGATTGGTCGCCAGTAGTCTGCTCGGCTGAAGTCCAAAATTGTTTAATGATAGGATTTTTGCATTTTTCTAACTTCATATCACGAAATGCCTTATCTCCCAAAACTCGCGTTATCTCGAGCAAGGTTGAGCCAGACTCTGGATCTTCCATCACCAAAAATGCGCTGTTTCTAAAATATTGTTCAAACATCGCGCCACCACCTACTTTCATGTCAAAAAGTTTATTAAAAATTCCCATCATTTCGTTTACCACGAAAGTCTTTTGCTCCGGATATTTCGGATCATACTCCAGCATATTGAGCCCCATCGGGCGTGCCGTATAAGCAGGGTCAAAATAAATAACATCGTCAATGCGTTCTTTTGGAATACGCGACAAAATTGTTTGAATGTCTGTACCGTGCGGATCAATATAACAACAACCGTCACCGTTTCTGATATCCTGAGTAATCATGTTGAGCATGATGTTTGTCTTTCCTGTCCCAGTCTGTCCAACAACATAGAAATGACGCATTCTGTCTTCTCTCCCTAAATGTATTTCAGTGTCTTTACCTCTATAATTATTTACACCCAACACCACTCCGTCTGGCCTCATGTCGAGCGGAGCAGGCGCTATGCCGGCTTTTGCTTCTTTCAACTGTGGCTGACTTCCGATACCAACTGGGAAATGAAATACCGAAGAAAGCTCTTTTAGATTAAGTGGCATGACTTCATCTGGAGAAAAAGCTCGATAAGAAAAATCGTGGAAAAGCTTTTTCAAGCTACTTCCATGAGCCTCTTCAAAAACAAATGAATTGCTGGCCGCTTCAGAAAATTGATTAAAAGATGATTCTACTTCTTGTAAAATAGCTTCTGCGCGCTCTTTGGTGTCTCCGGAAGCGATGATGCGGATGTTGGCTTTCATAATCGTACTCTTCATCTTATTCCCTATTTTCTCAACTGCGCCTTCGTCTATCGCTCGGCCACCTTTTATATGTTTCCCATCATTTTCCTTTTTCTTTTCAACACCAAAAAGAATTTCTTTGCCGACTTTCATGAAAGCTTTATGGAATTTATAGAAATTATCTGAAGCATGTCTGACAGAAACGCCGTCTTTCACATCTTGTAATATAATGTGAAATTCGTTTATGAATTTATCCCCAGCAGGAGCTATAACCAGCTGTATAGCAGCGCCTTCCCCTCCTTTCTTTAATTTAGAAAAGACATTTAATATCATATTCATCGGATCATGCTCTATATTGTCATAAGTCTTTAGAGGCATAACACCACGCTCCGAAAGGGCGGCATAAGCTCCGACTGAAGCGCCTGAAGCATTGAAAATATTGTAATCATCAGCGACTTCTCGGATTTTAGCATTCTGATAAAATGCCAAAACTTGCTTTTCAAAAAGAGAAATATATTTGTTCGGAATTCCTGCATAGATAATAACTTCATCACTCTCGTTCCCTATCGCCACTTCAAGAGTAAAGTAATTTTCTTTTTCATTATTCCTCGTCGGAGATATAGAATGCATTCCAGCATAAAACTGTTCCATCGCACCGATGAATTCTTTGAAGCCTTTTGATTTATCAGCCTCATCTGTGGGTGGTGGCAAGGTTATTTCAAAAAGAGTCATATTAAGAGATTTATATAAAGGTGTGCCTTCTTTTAGACCAGATATTATCTGTCCAGTTTTCAAATATTGAACGAGAATTCTATGAAAATCATTTTCTACGTGTGGATTACCCATGGCTTCACACACTGAAAGCGCATTTCTAATTCCTTTTGTAATAACAAGTCCTAAAAGTTCTTCCATCACATTATCATGAGATTCAGGACGAAGAGCGAGAACTATGCCTTTTGTTTCTTTTTCACTTAAGATGCTATCACTATGTACTATCTTTTCTGCTGGGATTTCTTTGTATGCGCCCACTACATCATGTGCTGCATTTTCTTTTGCATTTTCAAAATGACCTATCTTGATGAGTTCTTCTTCGCGCTTGGCCACATGCGCACGCAAATAATCAAGCTCCTCTTCTGGAGTCTTAAACTTCGGCATTTCATTAAAAAATGACGGGTGCATTAATTAATATTATAACACTAAGCCCAGAGTTTGTCGTCGTTGCGTTTATCTCTTTTTCGTTCTTCTTCAACTTCACTTTGACGGACAATAGTAAGTTCCATATCATTCTCTGCTAAAACTGGTGGTGGTAGTGACTTGGGAGGTAATTTACTTACAAGTTCTTTAACTTTGGATCGGAGACCGTATTTTCTTGTAATTGGTTTATATGTCATTTCTCTTGAAACCATCTCCTCAATTACTCCAGGTTCAAGATGATATATATACTGAAACATATCAGGAGGACAGAAATCTTTATCCACTTTTTGAATCTCCGCAATAACCTTATATAGTTCAGAAAAACTTTTTACTCCCTCCATGTCACAAGTAAATTCCTCTGGAGTTTTTCCAATTTTTTTTCCATCTCTTAAATGTTTATATGGGTCTTTTTGATCAAAACTTTCTAGCATATGTTTATTATATATTATAAATAATAATTTGTTTTACAAAAACAATTGTATAGCTTTATTATAATTTTGTCAAGACTTCCGTAATGGTTCAATAGCTTGGAATCACCCATAGGTTTA
>CAIVBM010000037.1 GCA_903904195.1 uncultured bacterium | reverse complement strand
CGGTCGAGCTCGCCCCTTGCAAGCACAAAGTCAAGGTTTCCGACCAAAAAGACAATTTCATTGGTTATCTTCCAGATAATATCTCCCATCGTCTACTTCAGTTAATTAAAGCAGGCTACAAATATAAAACGGTTATGAAGTCAGTCAATCCCAAAAATCCTCAAGTCTTCATTTTGGAAACTCACGTGGCCAAAAAACTCAAAGGTATCCCCTCTTTCCCCCTCGATGAAAACGAGCTTCTTCCCGCCCTCTCTTCCGGTGAGTCTAGCGAAACTCCCCCGCTCGAGATCTACGACCCCCTCATGGGCGAAGAAATTTAATTACTTCATCCAGATCTCTATTTTCTCTTCATCTGTCGAAACGGTTTGTGCTATTTTCTTACAGTCGACCTGTTCCTTTAGAAAGGTTTCAGTCATTGTAAAAGACTTCCCCGTCGTATAGAGGCAGCCGCTCCCCGAAACAGTACTGTTTTTGTCAGCTTTTACTTCAATTACATGCATCCCCGCCGATTCCAATTGACGAGAAAGTGTTAAACCAACTCCTTCCGTATCCGACACATTATTAATTGATATATCAGCACTTTCGTCCAATATTGGCTCAAGTACAAACTTATTTTTTGTCCACAAAGCCATCACGGCATTGTTTATATTGAGAAATTCTTTACCGTCCGGATCGGCCGTTTTGTCAAAAACAGAATCCGGTAACCGTAGCTCCAGCACCTTCTTCGATTTGACCGCATCAGCCAAAAATTTGCGAATCAATACTCTATCTCGAAGACTCAAATCGCTTTTAACTCCCACAGACAATAGACCACCCAAAACATCTCCGATCTTTCCCTCGTTATTCAATTTTATTGTCCTGGCAATCACAACACCCATCGACTGTCCTAGAGACCTCTCCACTGTCTCAAACGGCTTTTTCTCTGCTACACCATAACTCCACAAAGATTCCACCGGATAGCTTGCGGACGAATCGTAGATCTTCACCCTTATATCCGCCGGTAGGTCCACCCAACTTACCATCTGTTCTTCAGGCCGCAATAATAACAAACTGACACCGTTATCTCCGACAATGGCCACATTTATTCCCATTTTGCTGGAAAAAATCCCATTCTGCAAAATATTAAAAACTAGAAGTCCCAAAAGTGACATCAAAAAAGCCCCACCCAAAATATACAAAAATTTATCTTTAATACTCCCCTTAATAGGTTTCCTTCAAAACACTGTCCTGTCGTTTCCGGTATTTTATTAATACGTCTTTATCTTTGCCATATTTTTTTATCACCTGTCCCATATGCAAACCGCTAACAAAATGTGGAAAGATCACATAAGCTGCACCTGCTTCATAAAGTTCTTTAGCTTGTACCAAGCTTTCGGCGTCTGCAATCACCGGTACCTCAATTTTGCGATTTCTTAATTCCGAAAGCAGTGATAGAGAATCACTTATATTTTTCATCGTCGAGATCACCATTTTTGCCTCCGCAATATTCGTTAGTTCCAAAACATCGGGATCGGT
>CAIVBM010000036.1 GCA_903904195.1 uncultured bacterium | reverse complement strand
GTTTTTGCCGGTACGGATTTTTTGAAGCTTAAAAAATCCTGAAATTGGTTCGCCGTCGCTCGCCAAACCCCTTAAAAACTTTATGTTAGATTTTTTTTATTTCTGATATACTAAATCTATGGAAAGCTTAGGGGTAAAAGAAAAACTACCACAACCACAGATTGAAGTTAGGCAAGAAAAGTCATTAGAATTTGTGGCAAAAGCAATAAAAGATTATGAAGATGTTGGCGACGACGAAGCTGTCTTTATGTTAGCGCTTACACTGGATCATCCAGAATGGAAAGATTCTATTTTAGAGCAAATAAAACAACATAAACCCCACGTTCGAAATGTAGATAAAATTCTTGAGAGGCTTAAAGAAAATTATTTTTCTTTAAGTTGGCAATCACAAATTCAATCAAATGCAGAAGATACTGTATGGTGGAATGAACATTTACTGGAAGTCAAAACTCGAATTATAAATCTTATTTCTTATTTTCGTCCATCTTCAAACGAGGTTGCTAAAAAAGTTATTATTATTCCTTCCGATAAATTACTGGAATCTAAAGATGCAGGTGGTTCATTTCATGTTGGTGATACGGCAATAATAATGTCTCATACTAAAAATCTGGGAAATTTTGAGCATGAATTTCTTCATGGGATTATTAACCCTATTACAGAAGAGTTTGCGGGGGGAATTTCAGAAGAAAAAATCATAGCGCTTGCAAGTAATAAGTTAAAAAAGGAACAGGGGTATGGTGATCATGCTTTAAGTCTTTTAAATGAAGAACTTATACGAACTTATAATGAGTTTATAGAAAATAAAAAATCAATCGCAGTCATTATTGATAATGATTTAAGAGAAATAGTTTACCAACTTTATCAAAGATTTAATACTGAGAGATCTATTCATTCCGAAATTAAATTTAAAGATTTTCTTGCAAGAGAAATTGGAAATCTATTTGATTAGGATATTTTCCTATTTCTGATGCATTGAGCAAAAGTGCGCGCTACGTCCATTTATTATTTTTCTAAGAATTATGCCCTTACAACCTTTTTTTCTGCATTTTTCTCCGGTTCGGCGATAAGCTTCATGATGTAATTGGAATTTACCAGGTAGGCCATTTATGTTTCGGTAATCTGACATAGAATCTCCGCCGAAATCAATGCCTTTTTTAAGTGTTTCTTTTATTGCTTTAAAGATTAATTTAAATTCTTTCTCTTTAATCTTCAAAACCTTTCTCTCTGGATGTATGCCCGCCCGCCAGAGTATCTCATCAGAATAAATGTTGCCGATACCAGCGATGATGCTTTGGCCCATTAAAACTGTTTTTATTTTACCGTTTGGCTTTTTATTTAATCGTTCCTTTAATTTTTCTAAGGTAAATTGTTTTTTAAATGGTTCTGGCCCGATGTTATTCAAGTGTTTCGTATCGTGCGCCGTCTTTGTGTCCAGTAAAGTTATTTTGCCAAACTTGCGCGCATCGGAAAAATATAATTTTTCTTTATTATTAAAGGTGATTGTAAAATGGATGAAGCGGTTGATGGGGTCTTTTTTATATTCTCCATACATCAAATGCCCGGTCATTTTCATGTGTACTAGAATTGTTTTGTCGCCAGATAAATTTATCAATATATTTTTAGCTCTTCTTTCTATAGATATAATTTTTTTATTCAGAACTTCTTTTCTAAAAATTTTAAAATATGCAGGATTAGAAATAGCCTCACTTTGACGTTTGTCTTTAGTAGCTAAATCTGTCCAGATGTCCTTTATTTTTAGGCTTATTATTGTTTTTCTTAAGCCTATTGTTGTCGTTTCTACTTCTGGTAATTCTGGCATGTTATTATTGTACTATGAATAGATCGTTCGCAAAATTATTAATATTTTTAATTTTTTCTCTCGCTTTTTTTCTTTTCTTTTTGCCTGCAAAAGCAGATACATCAGTAAACAAAATAATTAAAATTCTATTGGTTCCTGGGCATGACAATCAAGTCTGGGGTGCGCAATATGGCAATACAAAAGAAGCTGATATGACTTTGGCTGTGGCGACTGAAATATATAATATTCTAAAACTTGATAAAAGATTTGATGTTCACATTACACGGGATAAAAATGGATATACAAAAGAATTTGCTGATTATTTTCCTGCACAAAAAGATGCAATACTTACATTTGAACAAAGTGCCAAAAAAGTAATTCTAAATAAAATTAGCAAAGGTAGTTTTATTCAAAAAATAAATACTCCACACCATAAAGTGACAGAAGACATAGCTTTGAGGTTGTATGGATTTAATAAATGGGCAAATGAAAATGGTATTGATGCAGTAATTCATGTCCATTTTAATGATTATCCATTACCAAACAAATGGTCAATCGGACAATACAAAGGATTTGCCGTTTATATGCCTGATACGCAATTTACCAATGCAAAAGAAAGCGCTAAATTAGCGACAGATATTTTCACACAATTGCATAAAAAATATTCTCCTAGTAATTACAAACAAGAGAAAGGTGGACTAGTTTCTGATCAAAAACTAATTGCTATCGGGGCATATGGCACACTTAGTGCTTCAGTCCGTTCAGTACTTATTGAATACAGTTATATTTATGAAAAGATGTTTCGCGTCAAATCTACACGTTTAGAAGCATATCAAAACATGGCCAACCTTACTGCCACAGGAATTGAAAATTATTTTTTCCCAAATAAATAGTTTATTTCAATTATTTATTGCCTAGCATTTTTAATGCTTCTCGTACTTTTGTATTTGTGTCTGTATTAGGAGATATTTTTTTCAATACTTCACGTACTTCGTTTTGAGAATAACCTAAAGATTTTAAGGCCTCCATTACATCTAGTTCTCCCTGAAGGGAAATACCTTCTTTTTCATTTATTCCATTTGTTATTTTGTCTCTTAATTCAATGACGATTTTTTCAGCTGTTTTCTTTCCTATACCGGATATTTTCGTGAGATATGATATGTCACCAGTACTGATAGCTTTTTTGAGAGTTTCTATTGAAGCGACTCCAAGAATAGTTAGTGCCCCTTTGGGTCCAATACCAGATACACCAATAAGCATTTCAAAAAATTCTAATTCAACATTTTCCAAAAAGCCATACAAATCTAATGCGTCTTCGCGTACGTGGGTATGGATCCAAAGCATTGTTTGATCGCTGGTTTTATTTAATTTAGACATAGTGTCTCCCGACACTTTTACTTTATATCCAACCCCACCTGTCTCTAAAATCAAAAACTTCTCTGTTTTTAGTGCTATTTTTCCTTTTAAGCTTCCAATCATAGACTAATCATATCATATTTACTTTGATGCAGCTTTATCATAATGGATTAAGCGGGGATTGCATTTTTTGGGTATTTCTGTTAAATTGCTTATATGCCAATAACACAATCAGCTAAAAAAGCAATCCGTGGTTCTCTTCGCAAGAAGGCTTTTAATGACAGCCGAAAGCGCGCGATGAAAGAGATAATAAAGAAAATAGAGAAAATCGCCAAAACAGACAAGAAAGAAGCTATTAAAATGCTCTCCAGTGCTTTTGCTACAATAGATAAAGCTGCTCAAAAGAACGTCATAAAGAAGAATAATGCTGCTCGTAAAAAGGCAAACACCCCGGAAAAGGCTGAGTGGGCCGCGCGAAAAGGTTTGTTGATAGCCGGAAGTTCGGCTAAACTGATGATTGCCAAACAGGACGAAGTTCTGAGG
>CAIVBM010000035.1 GCA_903904195.1 uncultured bacterium | reverse complement strand
CTTTGCCACATCAATTAACCTAGCTTCTTTCTTCACTATCGGCAATATCCATTTTAGCTTCTCTTCTTTGATTGTTTTAACCATATGTACGCTCATTCCTCCATTGTAGGAGAAACCGCCATATGTGTGTGCACATTACCATATAGTGTTGATGAAGGTTCTCATGTTGGTTATGATAAAACTTTTTCTACAGATTGTTCAGGAACAATTTTATCTGGAGGAACTAAAACTTGTACGATTACAAATGATGATACCGCTCCTGTCGGAAATGGTGGAGCAGTGGTGTATACACCAGCTCCCGTTATTCCCATTGTGCCTATTACTCCCGTTGTGACATTACCACCCCAGACTACGACTTCTCCAGTTATCGTTCCTAATGTGACGCATAATACAGTAACTCCTGTAGTTCCAGTAACACGAATTATTCCTCATTTACCAAAAACAGGATTTCCACCCAAGATAGGAGTAAAAAATAGTAATTTACCTGTTATTATAAAAATTCCATCAATCAAGATTGATGCAAAAATTGAGTCTCTTGGACTTTCTTTAAACGGTTCAATGGATTCACCAAGTGGAGCTAAAAATGTAGCTTGGTTTAATCTCGGTACATATCCTGGTTTAAATGGGAGTGCTGTAATTGATGGACACTCTGGTTATAAAAACAACAAACCAGCAGTATTTGATAACTTGTATAAATTAACAATAGGAGACGAGATTTTTATTCAAAATCAAAAAGGGGAAGTAGTTACCTTTGTTGTACGAGAATTAAAAAAATATGATGCTAAGGCAGATGCTTCAGATGTATTTACTTCAAATGATGGAAAAGCACATTTGAATTTGATTACTTGCACCGGAGCATGGGATCCTATTGTAAAAAGTCATGCTAGTAGATTGGTTGTCTTTGCTGATAAAGAAATTAAATAAATAATTCCAATAATTGTTTTTTGTGCTATATTCTATTTACTATGTCTTTAAAGATAGGAATGGAGTAGACTCATCGCAACCTTTTTTTAATGGCATTTCAAAATCTATTCCATTTGAATTCAAAATAGAATTACCTCCACCTCGTCATGAACGGATAATAGTAAGTCGTACTAAGAAGGGGAGGATAATTAGATCGGTACCACCAGAACTGTAAAAATACCGTCAATAGCGTAATGTCGTCAGCATTACGCTATTACGATATTGACAGCATTATTGATTAATAGAAAATCTATAAACACGCGGACAGCTTCTAAAAGAATAACTAATCTATTGCATTCGTCTAAGACTATTGAGATTGAAAAGCTTTTATCGTTTCCATTGTCGTTTGAGCATCCTTAACCTGGTTAAATAATCCCGATTGATTGCAGAGTTTTAAAAAGCGCTGAAAACGCTTGGTCCATTTAGATTTATATAGAGGTCGTGGAATGCTTTCACGCATATCAAGCAGAGCTAATCTCTTGCTTTGCTGATAGAGCATTCGGCCATGATCACTCCTACTATTGATCGTAGTGGACTTATAGCGAAGGTTATGGCACTTAAAGCAGGCAAAAAAGGTACTTTCCGGGGTGTTCTTGAGGTATAAGGCATTGGTTTTGTGTCCACAACCGCAAGTTAAGTAAGTTCTGGTGCCATAGGTTAATTCTCGGCTAGATAGAAGGATTTTCTGCGGTTCTCCGTTGAAATCAATGACAAGATAGTTGTTCCCATCGAAACTTTCCTCTATGGAATAGAAAAGAACAGAGGGTTTACCATTATGTATAAAGTTAAGGTATTCCTCCTCCACAGGCTCTTTATTTCTAGCTTTTTGAAG
>CAIVBM010000034.1 GCA_903904195.1 uncultured bacterium | reverse complement strand
TCGCTACCTTTCTTGTCGACCATCCCTTACTCGCAAGGTCGGCAGCGTCTCTTCTAATCCTCGGCATGTTTTTGTTTGTTGTGTATGGCATATGAATCATCCTAAACCTATGGGTGATTCCAAGCTATTGAACCATTACGAAGGTATTTACAAAAACGCAAAGTTGTTGTAGTATCAAAAAAGTAAACCACAACCGCAACACAAACAAGAAAGGATGATCTTATGGAATGGTTTCTGTTCATTGTCGGGGCATTCATGACTTTTTCGGGTGCCTACATAAAAAATCAAATGATGCTTGCCGATCTTTCTGCTTCTCCAAGGCAAGAACAGGCTCGCAAGTTCATTGATTCTCTGACTGAGACCGCCCACGGCGATTTCATCCGAGTTTTCAAGGTAACTCAAGGAACTCTGGTCTTTGGTCTAATCATCTTGGTTATCGGCGTGACAGCTCTCTTTTGCAAGTATCATTGAGGGCTTGCGTTTCCGATTATCCAAAACAACAATTGCGCTGGGCAGGGAAACCTCTCAGCGCAATTCCCATTTTTAGAGTTTATTTTTTATGTTATTATATAGTTATGTCAGAAAATAAAGTCGTAACCAGATTTGCGCCGTCGCCGACGGGGTTTCCGCATTTAGGTAATTTCAGAACCGCCATTTTTGCTTATCTTTTTGCCAAGAAACACAATGGTTCTTTTGTCTTTAGAATTGAAGATACAGATAAAGAACGCTCAAAAAAGGAATTTGAAGAAAACATAATTGAAGGTCTTGATTGGCTTGGTCTTTCATATGATAAGTTTTACAGACAATCAGAAAACGCAGGCAGGCATAAATTTTATTTAGAAAAAATGATAAAAGAGGGGAATGCTTATATATCAAAAGAAGAAGCCAAGGATGGCAGTGGAGCCATGAAAGAACTTGTTAGATTTAAAAATCCGAATATAAATGTCACTTTCAAAGATGAAATAAAAGGAGAAGTAACAATGAACACTGAAGATTTGGGTGATTTTATAATTGCTAAAAATTTAAATGAGCCACTTTTTCATTTAGCTGTCGTCGTAGATGATTTTGAAGAGGGCATTACTCATGTAATAAGAGGAGAAGATCATGTTTCTAATACTTCTAGACAGATTTTAATCCAGAGAGCCATAGGTGCAACAACTCCAATATATGCCCATTTGCCACTTGTATTGGGTCCTGATAAATTAAAACTCTCAAAACGTAGAGGAGCATTGGCGGTAACGGAATATAAAAAACTAGGTTTTTTGCCAGAGGCTGTTTTGAACGGAGCTACATTTATTGGCTGGAATCCAGGCACTGAAAAAGAAATTTTTTCTCGAGAAGAATTAATCGCATCTTTTGATTTAGAAAGAGTACAAAAAAGTCCTGCTATTTTTAACCAAGAAAAATTAGAATGGTTCAATAAAGAACATATGAAATTACTTTCATCAGGGGAAATAAATAAAAATGTTTTAGAGCAACTTCCAGAAAATATGAGAAATCCTAAATTAGTTCCTATTATTTTTGAGAGAATTTCTAAATGGAGTGATGTAAAAAGTATGGTTGCAAAAGGGGAGTTAGATTTCTTTTTCAAATCACCAGTGATAGACAAAGCAAAGCTTATTTATAAAAAAACTTCTTCAGAAAAAATTAATCAGAATTTAAAATTAGCTATAAAAGCCTTGGAAAGTATCAGTGAAAATGATTTTAATACTGAGATTATAAAAATTACTTTAATGTCAATTGCGGACAATCTAGAAAGTAGGGGAGAGCTCTTGCATCCAGTGCGTTTTGCCCTATCAGGATTAGATAAATCCCCCGATCCTTTTATTATTGCTTCAATAATTGGCAAAAATGAAACTCTTTCTAGATTACAAAAAGCTATTTAGTGTCATACTTTCTTTAGCTTTACTTTTAACACCTGGTTTTTTTTCTTATGCTCAGGTGGCGCAAAATCTTCAGAATCAAATAGATCAAAGGAATCTAGATATACAAAATCTTGAAAAAGAAATAGCTTCTTATCAAAGTGAACTTGATACTATAGGACAACAAAAGAATTCTCTGGCGACTTCTTTAAAAGAACTAGATATTACTAGAAAGAAGCTCAATGCAGATATCGCTGTAACTCAGAAAAAAATTGATAAAACCAATCTTAAAATAAAGAGTTTGAGTTCTGATATAAACACAAAACAAGACACTATAAACAACAACATTCAATCTATCGCCATGGGTATAGTGCAAACAAATGAATTTGAACAAAGCGACATTTTTAATACACTTTTGTCTTCAAAAGATTTGTCAGTGGCTTGGAATGATTTAGAAAATATAGCCACTATTCGCGAAACTGTCAGACAAGACATAGTCAAATTAAAACAAATAAAAGGCGAGTTAGAAAGCACACGAAAAGAAACCATAAGTGCTAAAAATGAATTAGTTTCTCTAAAATCTGAACTCAATGATCAACAAAAGATAGTAATACAAAATACCAATGAAAAGAATAAACTTTTAAAACAAACTAAAAACAGCGAAGCTAATTATCAAAAATTATTAGCAAGTAGAATCGCTCAAAGAGATGCTTTTGAAAAAGAAATACAGGATTATGAAGGGCAGTTGCAATACATCTTGGATCCTTCAAAGTTGCCAAATGCAGGAGTTTTAAGCTGGCCACTTCAAAAGGTATTTGTGACTCAACTATTCGGTAAAACTGTAGACTCAAAGCGTTTATATGCTTCGGGGACGCACAATGGAGTGGATTTTAGAGCTTCAGTAGGTACTCCAGTCTTTGCCATGGCAGACGGAACTGTTTTAGGTGTCGGTGATACAGATTTAACTTGTTACGGTGCATCTTTTGGAAAATTTATTTTTATAAAATATAGCAATGGACTTTCTAGTACTTTTGGTCACCTATCACTTATAAAAGTTTACGAAGGACAACAAATTAAAAGAGGTGAGATGGTGGGTTATAGCGGTAATACCGGACATACTACTGGTCCGCACCTCCATGTGTCATTATACGCATCAGAAGCGGTCAAAATGTCTTCAATGCCATCTGCTGCCTGTGGTGGACGTATTTATAGGCTACCTGTAGCACCTGTAAACGCATATTTAGATGCTTTATATTATTTACCATCTTATACAATAAGTTCTACATTATTAAATAAAAAAGTTTCAGAATAAATTAAACTTTTGCACTGTTGGTTTTGATAGAATTATTAACTTGTGGTAAAATGTTAAGACATATGAAAAATATCATAAATGGTAAGGGGAGTGGCTTTATCAAATTAATCATCATCATAATTATTGCTCTTTTGTTGATGCGTTATTTCCACATAACTATAACCGGCATTCTAGATTACTTTCATTTAACTTGGGCTGACATCATGAATTATATTCAACAGGCTTTAAATTGGCTCAAGGATCTATTCAATAGTGTTAAGTAAGTCTATTCTCGTACTCTATATATAATACCTAGCATCCTCAGCTAGTATGGGTAACCAACATATATTGTGCGACACGGTGCTATATTCAATAACCCCGCTCCCCCAACTATTTTTGAGCATCTTTATCTTTTTTAATAAAACTTTAATCTTTAGTTTTTGCTGGTAATTTTTTTATTTGTGATATATTTTTTTTGGATGCATTCGTGCGTCCATTTTACGACTATGAAGATCTACTTATACAGCTCGTAGTCACGCGCCGGTGTTTGATCTCTGTTTAAATTGGAGTTGAAGACCAAAAGGTTGATGGAACCCAAACAGGGTTGAATACCGGCGCGCAAAGGCCACTAACACGGCCTATCGCCACCAAACCATGAGCAATAAGAAAGATACCTATTGTTCGTCCCAAAGGGTAATACCCAACAAGGAACATAGGTAATCACGAGTTGCTTCGTTTGAGGCATCAATGGCAAGCCAGCTTCTCCCCTTTACGCTCATCGTACTGGGGAGAGCGGCTTCTTTTTTTAGGAGAACTTATTTAATTACATCCGCCAGATAGTTGATATCCAGCATTTTCGGCTTCCTCACTAGTTGCGAAATAAATTCTATTTTCTTGTTTTATAGTTTTGCCAGCAGAACAGCTAATCGTGTAATATTTACTCCCTTTACTTGAAGCAAAAAAAGCCTTATTAATTGAATCGTTGGTTGATATTGCCGGATTTTTATTTATTTGTGCAGATTGAGACAAAGTAGTGTCAGTATTGTTATTGTTGTCTTGATTAGGATATTCAATCTTTACACCCGAAGAGTTATCTTCTTTTGATAGTCTACCTAGCTCAAAAGAGCCTAAACCTAGTAAAATAACTATGATAACTATCAAAATATCCTTCCCTTTCTCACTCTCAATATAGTTTGTTATTTTTGACTTGATTTTTTCCATATAATCGTTTATACTGATTCTTGTTAGTTTAACATTTAAATTACATAATTAAAACTATATGGCACATAGAAAAGCCGGCGGGACCGCGAAAAATTTAAGAGACTCAAATCCACAGTATTTAGGCGTGAAGCTTTACGATGGTGAAAAGGCTAATATTGGCTCTATTATCGTACGTCAGCGTGGCACAGTCGTTATGGCTGGTGAAAACGTCGGCTTAGGCAAGGATCATACCCTCTTTGCCCTAAAGGATGGCACAGTCAAATTTGGCTCTAGACGCAAAACTTCTTTCAACGGTAAGACATCAGTAAAGAAAGTTGTAAACGTAAAATAAAAAACATACAAAATAAAATCCCCAAACGGGGATTTTATTTTGTGAACTTTATTTTTTCTCTACAATAAGCTTGAATGAAGATTTTTTGCCCTTGATCAAGATGGGGACGTTGTGCTCCCCTATTTCTTTGATTGGTTTTTCTAGGGCAATGAATTCTTCGGATATGTCAGCATGACCTTGTTGTTTCATGGCATCTACGATTTCTTTCTTGTGAACTTGAGCAAATAGGTGTCCATTTTCATCAGCTTTTGTTTTAATTGTTATTATTTTACCCTTTATTTCTTCTAAGTTTTTCATTAAAAGGTCTTCTCTCACTTCCCTTTCAATTGCGATTTCTTTTTTGCGTATTTCTAATTCTGCTAAGGCTTTTGGTGTGGCTAAAACAGCTAGCTTGCGAGGAAATAGAAAATTCATAGCATATCCATCGCTTATTTCTTTTACATCATCTTTTTTTCCTACTCTGGGTACTTCACTTAAAAATATTACTTTCATATGCGTACTTTAAGGAGTTACTTTGCTAATAATATTTCTACCGCCTTATTTAATTGCGGATCTATTTTATTGTCTAAGTCTTTTTGAGTAATCTCTACAGGATAGTCTGGGGTCAATCCTTTTAAGGAAATAGAAGTCCCATTTGGTGTGAGCCATCTAGCTACAGTAATCTTTAAAAGAGTATCAGGAGTTACTTTTATAGCTTCTTGTACAGAACCTTTACCATAACTTTGACTTCCTACGAGTTTTGCCACGCCATTGTCTTGCATTGCTCCAGAGACTATCTCAGATGCTGAAGCAGATCCACTGTCTATCAAAATGACGAATTTTAGTTTGTCATTAAATATGTTGTAACCTTTACTTCTAAATACATCGGGTTTTTGATTGTTACCATAGTCTTCAGTTACGACGGTTTTACCGCTTGGTAAGAACCAGCTAGATATGTCTACAGCGGCATCCAAGTATCCACCTGGGTTTCCTCGTAAGTCTAAGATGAGTTTATCACTTCCAGATTCTACAAATTTTTTAATTGCATCTCGGAAAAGATTTGCTGAGTTGGCAGAGAAGCTGTAAAGTTTAATTACAAAAATGCCATCTGGTCGTAGCTCAGTATCAAGTGTTGGCACATCAATAGTGTCTCGAATTATTTTTACTTCAAATGGATTTTTGTTTCCAGATCTAAGTATTGTGAGAGTGACAGGTGTGCCCTTTTCTCCACGCATGAGTTTAATTGCATTTTCAATAGTTAAACCTGAAGTAATTGTTTTTTCAATTTTCAAAATCATATCGCCAGGTTTTAGATTTGCTCTGAAGGCTGGAGTGTTTTTGAGCGGAGCTATGACTGTGAGGACTTTATCTTTGATGCCGACTTCCATACCGATTCCAGTAAAATTACCAGCGATTTCGTCTTCAAAAGCCTTTGCATCGTCTGGATTAAAGAATACGCTGTATGGGTCATTTAAAGAGCTGACGAGGCCAGAAATAGCGCCGTAAACTCTGTCCTGATCACTGATTTTGTCGGCTGTCGGAGATTTTTCATTTATAAGATTCCAAACTTTCCAAAAAGGTGAAAAGTCTGCAGTCGTAGTGACGGCAGTGTCTTTATTGGAAATACCGGTGACTTTTTCTAATTCTGGACGATTATGATTGTCTACATAAACACCTAAAAAGAAAGCTACTAAAATAACCAAAACCATTATCGTAATCTTTGTACTTTTTGAAAAATTTTGCATATTTATTTAAATATTTTTTTTAAATTAATTTATTATATTTGTCCTTCTCCTTCAAATTTGTTTTCCTTGAAACTCTCAAAAGTTTTTTCAACTTTGACTTCCCTCTTTTTATGTTCTTTGTACATTACAAAACTGATATAAATTAGGCCTAATCCAGAAAGTGTCGTTAGATTGTCTTTCCATGAATAAGGAAAACCAAGATACGGCAATACAGCCATCCAAATACCTAAAATTAAAAGTATATATACTTTACGCATATGAATATTGTATCAAAAAATGAGTATCAATGCAAAAGACTATTTGAAATGAAAAATGAAAACCCTGAACGAGGGTTTTTCACCTCCTTTCAGGGTTTATTGTTTGATTAGCATGAGTGATACCAGAAGTCCTCCTGCATGATGAGATCGACCAAGCCGAAGAACTTTTGTTGAAGTCCTCTCGGCAGTCCCGAAGATTCAATGAACGTTTTCACTTCTTCTTCGGTTTCCTTCAGCACGTCATGGGCTAGCGTGTGAACATCCGCTACCCATATTTTTTCAAGGAACTTCATCCACTCGTTGTACGTAAGCATGCCCTTTTTTAGTTCAGCGCGAACACCTTTTACTCCTTGGAGTTTCAGGTAGCATGCCACCGGCAACGAAAAAGTGATTCGCCAGGATTGGCTAGCACTATGCCGTTTCCGGATGTTTTGCTTCTGCATGTCGTAGAAGTCGTTCGAGAATTGGTACAACTTCCCGAACACATACCCGAGGGATTTGAGCCGTTCTCTCAATTCCTCGCGTCCAGCAATTAGAGCCGCTGCCTCAAAGCTGAACTGGAACATCGCGCTTGTTTTCTGGAACACTCTCTCAGTGTATCCCCCACATATCCATCCGCTTGTCGGTTCTGGAAGGAGGATATCGTACATCTCGCCGATAGTAAGTCGTCGATATGTTCCAATGAGCGATTTTGAAATCTCGCTCCACTGACTGGTGAGCTCAAGGGCTCTCGCAGACAAGAAATGCGCCTGAAGCACTGAAACCGGCGTCCCTAAAATTGCCTGGGAAGACCATTCTCCGTGCCGAACATCGTCGCCGTCGAGAATGTCGTCCACGAGGCAAGATGCCGCGTGCACCATTTCGATACTGAGACAGACATCCATGTGCGCACTTTTCTTGACCCTCGGGTTGAGGATGTTCACCAAAGAAAGAAACAAAAGCGATCTGATCTTTCGACCATGTTTGATTCGTCTCCAAATCTCTCCGGCAAAGAACTTGTCCGGAAAGAGCTCATTAATCCGCTTGGCTAAAAGACCATTAAGATGAACTCTGGACCGGCATAAGTCCCTTATCAGGACTGATGTTTTTTTCATGGACAAAGAAGCCTTTCATTTTCTGGTGTAAAAGAACGAGCCCCACAAGGAGCTCAAGTTTTCCTTTACCCCAGTGGTTGTTTGTATTTAAAATAACATTAAATATAGAAAAAGTCAATCTGATTATTTAAAGTATTCTGGAGTATTTACAGACATCCAGTTCAAGAGTTGTCGCATTACAGTAGAAGCGTTTACACTGTTTGTCGTGGGTCCGGCTTCCATCATTATGGCAAAAGCGTATTTAGGATTTTCATATGGCAAAAAACCGATAACCCAAGAGTTGACTTTATTTTTGGCGACTCCGAGTTGGGCTGTACCAGTCTTAACTGCGACCTCGACATATGGCACGTTGAGCGAAACGGCTGTACCGGCAGTCACTGCTTGCCTCATGCCTTGGTGTATTACATCAAAATATTCTTTTGGTAAGTCTAAATTAGAAAATTGATTTTCTTTTTGAGTGTCACCGACTATAAAATGTGGAGTTAAAAGTTTGCCATAGTTTGCAATAGAAGAAACAGCTCTGGCCATTTCCATCGGAGTCACTTGAAATCCGTATTGTCCGATTGCAGTATGATAAGTGTCTCCTATGCGCCATGCGTCACCTTTAAAGTTTGCTATTTTCCATTCTGGACTCGGTATCGTACCCTCAGTTTCGTCCGGTAGATCTACTCCAGTTTTTTCTCCAAAGCCAAAAAGGTTTGCGTATTTTTCTATATTGCTGATGCCAAGTCCTTTTTGATCACCAAAGCCACCACCTATTTCATAAAAATAAACATCAGAAGATACGGCTAAAGCTTGCGCCATGTTTGTCCAACCATTTGCTCTCCAGTCTTTGAAAACTGTTTTTTGATCAGGAAAATAAGGGTTGGGAATGGAGATGGATCCAGTTGAAAGGATTTGCTTATATTGGTCAATAACTCCTTCATTTAGAGCACCCAAGCCAAAAAATGGCTTTACGATTGAACCTGGAGTATAAAGTCCTGAAATAGTTCTATCAAGAAATGGTTTTCTTTTGTCTGTAAAATATCCATTAATTTTATTTGCGTCTTTTCCTAGAGATAATGTTTCAGAATCATATTCTGGATAACTGGTGGAAGTTAAAACTTCTCCATTTTGCGCATCCATTATGACACCAGCTCCACCAGAAAATCCATTACTCTGTGATAAAGTTTTAATTAAAGTAAATAACTCTGTTTGAATTCTTGAATCAATAGTTGTCGTCAGATCAGTGCCTTGTTTTGGAGAATTGATAATATTTTCTGAATTAACATCTCCCCTTGCATTAACCTCAATTATTTTTGAACCATTTTCTCCCTTAAGTTCGTTTTGATATTCTTTTTCCAATCCATCTTTTCCAAGAAATTCAGTTTGCCAATAATTCCCTGTATTGTCTTTTGCTGGATAGCTCACATAACCAAGTAAGTGTGAAAATCCTGGTGACATATATGCGCGCGTATAAGACAAAGACATGTCTTCACTTGGATTAGTACCTGATGATTTATTCCAAGCCAATTCTTTTTTGTTTCGGTCATAAATTATTCCCCTCTCGGTAAAAATACTGACTTTTTCTAGAATATTATCTTCACTTCTTTTTCTATAAGCATCGCCGTTTTGTATTTGTAGATAAGACAGGCGCGACCCGAAAATTATAATCACAAGTACAAAAAAAGCGCCGAGGAAGTTTATCGTCTTTCTTTTGATTGGTTTTTCTATTCGTCCTTCAAATTGTTGACGGTCAAAATTCTCTAGATTTTTAGAATCAAGAAAAATTTCGTCAGGTTCGACAAAAGAATCTCTTATTTTGTTTTTTTTAAATTTTCGAAAGACCATTTTTATTTTGTGCGAAGTCTTAACTCTTTTTTAAATATTTCTAAAATTATGAGGCAAACTAGCGCAATTGTGGAAGAGACGAATATCATATCAAAAAGCCTTATTTCTTTCACGCCAAAAAGAAGGTCAGAGAGGAGAAGCAACAAGACAGCCTCAAGAAAAAACGGAAAATAAACCATACCAGCGAAGGATAATATGACAGATACCCAAAAAGGCATAAAGAGCACTGAAAACAGCAGAATAATAAAAGCCAAAATTCTGAGTAGCATCTTTCTATCTTACACGCTATTGAAATATTACTACACCTTGACAAACATAAAAAAAGTATTAGAATACTAAAAAACAGTTCGCCAAAGCAAAATATCAACCAAGGAGAAAGAACACATCATGCAAAAGCAGTTTCCATTTGGAATCGATCCAGCGGGACAAGTCCCAGATCCAAGTAAGAAGGTTACGATTGTCGTCGGCTATGGCAGGCTTTTCACCTTCGACCAACCATTCGAACCCATAACCGCCCTTGTCGCTCAAGTGAAGCTGATGAGCGGTGGGTCGGAGGCGGTTTCCTACGGAAGTGCGATTTTCACCAACTCCGTGCGGGACACTGCGGAAGAAGTTACCATTACCGGATGGGACCCTGTCAACAGGATTCTGACGGTGAAGCTCAAAGAAGGTGCCATGCCGATAACTCATCTGTATTGATCTTCGGCAAGGGGTTAAGAGTCTCATACTCTTCTAAAACAGCCAGAACACACCGAAAGGAGAAAAAGTGTCTGGCTGTTTCGATTTTTAATTACTTTTATTAGACTATTTTGAAGCGAGCTTGGACGCCAGACCTGTGTAATTTTCCGGAGTGATTTTCAATAATTCTTTTTTAATTTTATCGCTGACATCTAGGGTGTTTATAAATTTATGAATATCGGAAAGAGTTATTTCTTTTCCGCGGGACAATTCTTTCAGCTGTTCATACGGCATTTTTATTCCCTCTCGGCGCAGAATAGTCTGGATAGCTTCGGTGACTACTTCGGGGTGCATCATTAAATCTTCTTTTATCTTTATTTCATTAACATTTATTTTACTTAATCCTTTTAAAAGCGAAACATAAGCCAAATATGTGTGTCCAAAAGCCGTACCAAAACTACGTTCAACTGTAGAGTCTGAAAGGTCTCGTTGGAGGCGAGAGATTGGTAACTTGCGGGCATAAAATTCAAACAAAGCGTTTGCTAGGCCCAAATTTCCTTCGCTATTTTCAAAATCAATAGGATTTATTTTGTGAGGCATGGTAGAACTCCCCACCTCCCCCGCTTTTGTCTTTTGTCCTACCCAGCCATCAGAAATATATCTCCACATGTCTTGGTTTAATCCAATTAAAATAGTATTTATGTGTTTTAGAGTATCAAAGATATTTATATAGCTATCGTGGCACTCGATCTGTGTAGTAAATAAATTTAGAGCTAGTTTTTGTTTGCGGTTTTTGTTGAAGCTTTCAATAAATTTCGCACTGAATTCCGGCCAATCTATATTTGGATAAGCTGCATTGTGTGCATTAAAGTTTCCTGTGGCGCCGTTTAATTTTGTATCTATTCTAATATTCTTTAGAATATTAGAATACTTTTCGAGTCTTTCAGAGAAGACTTTCATTTCTTTGCCAAAAGTCGTAGGACTGGCTGGTTGTCCGTGCGTTCGTGCGAGCATTGGTAAATCTTTGTATTTTTTTGCAAGATTATCCAATTCTGATTTTATTTCAAGTATAGAAGGAATAATGACCTTACCTAAAGAGTCAGACAGTATAAGGGCGTATGCGATATTATTCGTATCTTCGGAAGTGATGGCAAAATGAAGCCATTCAATGCTGTCTGTTAGCGAAGTTTTGGAAAGTCTTTCTTTTAAGAAATATTCAACTGCTTTCACATCATGATTTGTGACTGCCTCACCCTTTTTTATTTCTTCATAAGAAGCATCATCAAACTTTTCGTAAAGATTTCTGACTTTTTTTATTTCATCTGGAGTAAATTTGCGTAAAACTACTTTTCCTGAAAGAGAAAGTGCAATAAAATACTCTGCCTCCATCATCACTCGGTATTTCATCAGAGCTTGTTCAGAAAAGAACGGTGAGAGTGCACGAGTTTTCTCAAAATATCTTCCGTCTAGTGGATTTATTGCATGGGTCATATAGTGTATTTTTTAAGATTATTTTCTATTCTCTTTTTTATATCTCCAGATTCTATTTTAAATGAAGCCCCAGTTATTTGTTCATAGATTTGTATATATCTACGAGACAATTCTTCTACTAATTCTTTTGGTGCTTCAGGTACGACTTTGTCTTTATATGGATCACAGTTTTCTTTAAACCATAAACGTAAAAATTCTTTATCAAAATTTTCTGGTTCTAAACCTTTTGCAATACGAGCTTCGTAAGTCTTTGCTTGCCAATATCTAGAAGAGTCTGGTGTGTGTATTTCATCTACAAGTGTTAATTCTCCTTTTTCATCTAAACCAAATTCATATTTGGTATCTACGAGGATTAAGCCATGTTTTAAAGAGATTTCTTGCCCGCGTTTAAATAATTTAATTGCAGCATCGGCTAATTTCTTCCACAATTCTTCAGATATGATTTTTTCTTTTATTATATCTGCTGTCGTTAATGGCCTATCATGTTCATTTGATTTAGTGGTGGGGGTTAAAAGTGGGTGGTCTAATTTTTGATTTTTCTTCATACCATCAGGTAAAGTAAAATCACCAAAATCCCTTTGGCCTTTTTGATAAAGTGTCCATAGACTAGTCCCAGTAATTCCAGTGATATATCCACGCACTACCATTTCTATTGGAATAACTTTACACTTTTTTCCTATGACCACATTTGGATCAGGAAAATCTAATATATGGTTTTTTACTATGTCTTTTGTTTGTTTAAACCAGAAACGACTAGTTTGTGTTAATACTTGTCCTTTGCATGGTATTAATGCCAAGTTTCTGTCAAAAGCAGAGTATCTGTCTGTTGAAATTAAAATAACTTTATCTTTTTGGCTATAAACATCTCTGACTTTTCCAACATATAGTTCTCCTAGATTTTTAAAATTTGTTTTTTCGAGAATATTCATATTATTTAAAAATTATTTATAATTACCAATTTAATTTCCCCTTAAAATCAACCACCTTTTTTCCTTTGATAATTTCCCCTATTTCATAAGTGTCTATGCCCAATTTATTTAAATGTTTCTTTGCTTCACTGACAAAATCCTTTTTTACGACAGCTGTCATACCTACTCCCATATTAAATGTTCTCATCATGTCATCATCTGCCAAGTTTCCAAACTTTTTTAGTATTTTGAAAAGTGGTAAGATTTTGATTTTACTTATATCAATCTCAGCATTTAAATTTGAAGGCAATATTCTATTTAAATTTTCCTTGATTCCACCTCCGGTGATATGTGCTAGGCCGACTAGCCCACTTTTGCCAAATAAATCTTTTAAACTATTGTAATAGCATTTGTGTGGTGTCAAAATACTTTCAATAAAATTTTTACCATTTATTTTTTCTTTTAGAATTTCGGGTTTTTGTTCCATTATCTTTCTTATTAAAGAAGTGCCGTTTGTGTGGATTCCATTTGAAGCTAAAGCTAGCACTATGTCCCCTTCTTTTATTTTAGAACCATCTATGATGAGCTCTTTTTCTACCACACCTACGATGCTCGCTGTCATTATGTATGTTCCTTTTTCTACTACGCCAGGTTGTTCAGAAGTCTCACCGCCAGTTAAAATACAACCATTTTCTACACAGGCTTCGCTTAAAGTTTTTACCATTCTGAGGATTACATCCTTTTCTATTTTTCCGCATACTAGACAGTCTTGCACCGACAGAGGCTTTGCGCCCATTACGATGGCATCATTTATAAGATGATTTATAAGGTCATAGCAAATAGTCTCTACACTGTTATTTTCTAATGCTAGTTTTTGTTTTGAGCCAGGTTCTTCGGTCTTAAATACTAATACTGGATGCTTGTATTCGGGAAAACTTCCGTCAAATAGTGTGGCGAAAGCTCCGACTTTGTTCATTACTCTTTTGTTTTGTGTTTCTAAAATTTTTGCCATTTCACTTTTTGTGTTGTTGGCAATGTCTATGTCTACTCCTGAATTTTTATATGACAACTTTTGCATTTAAATTATTTTTTCTTATTTTCTTCTATGTATTTTTTAAAACCAACTTTTGAAAGTTTTTCGTTTTTTATTTCTATTTCTTTACCTAGTTTTTTCTTATAAGCAATTATTTTTTCTTCTAAATCTTTATCATTTATTGCAAGTATTTCAACGGCCAAAATTCCGGCATTTTTCGCAGAATTAATTCCGACAGTTGCTACTGGTACTCCAGGAGGCATGCCCACTGTAGATAAAAGTGAATCGAGTCCGTTTAGGCTTTTTGTTTTTATTGGTATACCGATGACAGGTAAAGTGGTGAGAGATGCGATGACTCCAGCCAAATGCGCTGCTCCACCAGCTCCAGCGATGATGACTTTTATTCCGCTATCTTTTGCGTTATTTACATATTTATGAACTATTTCAGGAGAACGATGAGCTGAAGCAACTGTGATTTCATATTGAACGTCGAATTCTTCAAGCACCTTTGCTGCTTCTGCCATCACTTCCAAATCCGAATCCGAGCCCATAACTATGCCCACTTTTAGATCTTTTGCCATGGTTTTATATTATCATTTTTACAACAAAAGAAAAGACCTCGCAAAAGCAAAGCTTCCACGAGGCCGGCAAACCTCGCAGTTTGCCACCTGCCATTGGCAGGATTTTGATAATTACCCCTTCTCAATACGTTATGTCCGTGGGGCTGTTTCTTGGCCTTCTTGACCACAACCCAGTTACGGGTTTGCTATGTTTTCGAGATTTTTTTCTGGGCCGTTTGGTGGTTGTGCCACTGCCGGTCAGTACCTCATCCATTCGTTCCTCTCTCCATGTCTTTTTTGCCATCTTCTGTTTCTCCTTTTAGTTGGTTGGGGTTATGGGCGTAGTCCTAGAGAGACCATTGGGATGTCCGGAACAGGTTTTCTGGTATCGACAAAACAGAGCTTGTTGCCGATCCATGCAACTTGAATTCCGAACGTAGCTTTGGCTTCTCTCATAAAAGCCCGTCTGAGTCTTATTGCAACTTCAAGTACACTCACTCTTTCCTCCTCGGTTAAGGGTTCAATACACAATTACAAAGAACGAAAAATGTGGACACCGGTGCCACGTTAAAAATACTACACCTAGAAATATCTTTGTCAATTAGTGTTTGAAATGCCTAAAACCTGTCGTGACCATTGCCATATTGAATTTATCAGCCATATCTATAGATGCTTGGTCGTTCTTTGAGCCTCCGGGGTGAATCACAGCCGTAACTCCGGCATTCCCTGCCATTTCCACACAATCAGGAAACGGGAAAAAAGCTTCGGAAGAAAGCACGGCGCCTTTGAGCGAAAATCCGAATTTGTTCGCTTTATCTATCGCTTGCTTGAGAGCGTCAATGCGTGATGTCTGTCCGCAACCCATTGCTAGGAGCGTGCCATCTTTTACTAAAGCGACAGAGTTTGATTTCAAATGTTTTGTGGCGATGGACGCTATTAGTAAATCTTTTATTTCCTTTTCCGTAGGCTTTCGTTTTGATGTTACTTTTAAATCTGCCTCAGTTTCTATATGAGTGTCCCTATCTTGCGAAAGTATGCCAGTAAAGCATGTCCTGTTTTGTCTTTTAGGAATAACGGGATTTTTCCACTTCAAAATTCGACAATCTTTTTTCTCCATTAATATGTCTAAGGCTTCTTTTGAAAAATCCGGCGCAATTATGACTTCTATAAAAAGTTTCTGTTTCTTTATGAGTTCGGCGATATTTTTTTCTATTTTTCTATTTGCAGCAAGTATCCCGCCAAAAGCTGAAACAGGATCTCCAGCATAAGCTGCTTCATATGCTTCAAATAAATGACCTTCGTTTCTAACCGCTAGTCCACAAGCATTCATATGTTTGATAATAGCAAAAGCAGGATCTTTAAAATCACTGACTGTCATCATGGCAGCTTCGGTATCTATAAAATTATTAAAAGAAAGTTCCTTGCCGTGAAGTTGAGTAAAACTTTCTTCCATGTTTCCTATAAATTCAGCTTTTTGGTGAGGATTTTCTCCATAGCGTAATTTCTTTCCTTGAAAGAATCCGCGAATAGCATTGTCATACATACTCGTCACTTCAAATGCGTTTCCAGCAAATTTCTTGCGTTCCTCTAAACTTGTTTCATTACCCTTTTTAAGTATTTCAATTAATTCCTGATACTGGTGCTTTGAAGGAATTATGACTACATCATTAAAATTCTTTGCAGCTGCGCGGATGAGAGCAACTCCGCCGATGTCTATCTTTTCTATGATTTCTTCTTCGCCCGCCGAAGCTTTAGCGAAGGAGGGTTCGTTTCCGTATTTTGCCAAAGTTTCTTCAAATGGATAAAGATCCACGATAACTAAATCTATGTCTTCTATTTTGTGTTTAGCTTTTTCTTTTTGGTCTTCTTTGTTATCTCGGCGATTTAGAATTCCGCCAAAAATCTGCGGTTGGAGAGTCTTTACTCTTCCGCCGAATACTGCGGGGAAATTTGTGATGGTTTCTACTTCGGCCACAGGGATTTTCAACTTGCATATAAATTCTGCTGTTCCGCCGGTGGAAATAATTTTTACTTTATGATTATTTAAAAGCTTGATGATTTCTTCAAGCCCGTCTTTATTAAAAACTGAAACCAGCGCCGAGTTAATCTTTTTCATTATAGAAAGATATTAACATAAAAATATAGAAATGAAAAAAGCCGGTTAAGCTTTCCTTTCAGAAAGCCCAAACGGCTTTTGATTTCGATTCTGGCCGAGGAGGGGTCGCTTGACCCCTCCATCGAGCCGGATGTGTGGTATTTACACATCAAAGAAAGCGATTCGTCTACGACGGGGGGGGTTGGTCACTGGGCGGTCATTAACGAACCTTCGCCTAGTGACGAAGCTTCCCGGTTCTCCTCGATCAAGATCCTTGGGTTTCTGTGGCTCGGTTTTTGTCATCCATCGCCCCAAATCGGACAGCAGGGAAAGCAATCCCTCTCCTCTTCCTTGGTGCAACAGCCTGCGCAAAATGAGCATTATTTTCTTCATGGTTATCTCCTCCTCTTTCAATTCCTAGCCACACAATACTCTCTAGGAGCTGTGTTTGTTTAGGCCAAGGTACATCAACCGCCATATTGACACCTTTTTAGGAGAAAGTCCAGTCCTTATTCAAACTCCGTCGTGGCCGGAGGCTTCGGCGTCATATCAAAAAATACGCGCACTATGTCTTTATGTTTTGTCAGAGCGCTAGTTATTTCATCTATAATGCTTTGTGAAAAGTAATAACCTTTTGCTGTCATAAAGTCTACGGTTTGAACAGCTCGTACAGCCAAGGAGTGTCCATACACACGTTCATCACCTTTCACTCCCACTGAATTTATTCCGAGGAGGGCGACGATGACTTGGGAAATTTCTTTTTCCAAATTATTTTTTTTCAGAATATCTCGCACGGATTTGTCCGCTTCCCGTACTAGCTGTATATTTTCTTCCGTTACCGGTGTGCCGACGACTCGCAAGAATAAACCTGGGCCCGGGAAAGGATTTCGTTCATACACAGCCTTCGGAAGTTTCATCACTCGAGCGAGTTCGCGAACTTCATATTTGAATAAATTTCTAAGTGGATGTAAATCATCTACTTCCCATGAAAGGCCGACGTTGTGATGGGTTTTTATCATTGCTGATTCCCCTGCTTTTCCGCTTTCAATGATGTCTGTGGCCAAGGTGCCTTGTACGATAAAGCCCGCATTGTGTTTTTTTATTTGTTCTTCAAATATTCTTTTATATTCAGTACGGAACTTTGCTCTTTTCTCTTCTCCATCTATTGTAGTGCCGATATTTTTTATAAATTCTGTTTCCGCATCTATTATTGTTAAATTTTTGATTTTTGCGCTCCTTGTATTTGTTTTTAGTTCAACAAGTTCACCTGCTCTCAGTCCGCCTGTATCTATAGCCACACAGATAAGCTTTTCTTTCAAGACTGGAGCCAGTATGGCAGCGAGTGTGGTAGAGTCCACTCCACCCGAGACACCTAAAATAACTTTTTGCTTATCTTTCTTTTGTTTATTTACGATGTCTAGAACTTCGTTTTGGATTTGATGAATCAAATCCATCGGATTCCAGTCTTTTTTACAGTCAGACAAAGTAAGGAAATTTTGCAATATCTTTTTACCTTCTTTTGTGTCAGTGACTTCAGGGTGAAATTGGATTCCAAGTACATGATTATTTTTATCGCTCATCGCAGCGATACCTCCAGAAGTTGCTATTGAGACAAAGTTTTTTGGAAGTTTCGTCACTGTATCTCCATGACTCGCCCAAACTTCTGTTTTTTCTTTTATATTTTTGAAAAGTGGATGCGTTGTGTTTGTGTTTACAATAGCTGGTCCATACTCACGATGAGAAAGTGGTCTTTCTACTTTACCACCGAGTTTATAAGCAAGAAGTTGCATACCGTAACAAACTCCTAAAATAAAATATTTCTTGCCAGTGATGTCTAAAGATTTTGGAAGCTCTGGCGCGCCATCATTGTGTACACTCCAATTACTTCCTGAAAGTATTGCTGCTTTTGGAGTATTTATCTTTAGCCATGCATCTACTTTTTTGGGTGGCAATATCACGCTTCGCACACCGAGCTCGCGCAGGGTTCTGCCGATGACGAGCGTGTATTGTGAGCCATAATCTATGATTAGAATCTGTATATTATCCATATGGCTATGATATATGAAAATGTTGAAAAGGTTAACTAAATTAGCGCTTGACTTTTGTAAAATAATATGATATGCTATTCATTGAAAGTTGAGGACAAAATTATGGCTATTACTACTACTCCGTATGTTGCTCCTGCGCGACAAGCATCCCCCGTTCGCATTTCCCGACGGTTGGGTGGTCGGAAAAAGATTGAGCTGTTCGTTGAGATTCAGAAGTGGTTCGAGGGCTGCTTGTGGGCTCACGTGGTGTTGGGTTGCGCTGTCGTTCTGGTGGTTCTTGGCTTGCTTTGGGCCTTCGGACATCCAGACGAGGTCCAGAGGTGGATCGAAACTAACATCACATGGTTCGTCTAGTGAACATCAACAAAAACCCTGGGGTATGTGTAACAAGAAAGACACAACCCCGAGCGTAAATATGAATTTTGTCAGACCTCAGGAAGCTCCGCTTCTCGGGGTCTTTCTATTTATACTAAATTTATTTTTGGTTTATTTTTGTTTATTTTCATGCTAATATAAAAATATATTATGGCTTTAAAGGTAGATAAAAATAACAGAGAAAATTTTCAAGAAGGGCTGACCTATGATGATGTTTTACTAGTGCCACAATACTCGGAAGTTTTACCGAGAGATGTAGATATTTCTTCCTATCTAACCAAAAACATCAAGCTCAATGTTCCCATAGTTTCTGCTGCGATGGACACGGTCACTGAAGCTATGATGGCTATAGCTATGGCTCAGGAGGGTGGAATCGGAATTATTCACAAGAATATGACGATAGATGAGCAGGCTAAACAAGTCCGCAAGGTAAAACGTTCTGAAAGTGGAATGATTGATGATCCTATTACCTTGCAAGGTAGTGCCCTGCTCAAAGAAGCCGTTTCAATAATGAAGGAAAATAAAATCGGTGGCATACCGATAGTAGATAAAGATATGCGACTAAAAGGAATTTTAACTCATCGTGATTTGAGATTTCAAAAGAATTTAGAAATTTCTGTCAGTGAAATAATGACAAAGATGAATTTGGTGACTGGAATCGTGGGTACAAATTTGGCAGAAGCAGAAAAAATACTTACAAAACATAAAGTTGAAAAGTTGCCGATAGTTGATAAACAAAATAAACTTATCGGTCTTATTACATTTAAAGACATAATGAAAGTAAAGTTTCGTCCAAATTCTTGTCGAGATGGTTTGGGTCATTTACGAGTAGGTGCTGCGGTGGGAGTAACAGCTGACACACTAGATAGAGTACGAGCTCTTGTTGTAAACGGAGTTGACGTTGTGGTCATAGACACTGCTCACGGTCATTCAAAAGGAGTTATAGAAATGTTGAAGAAAATTAAAAAAGAATTTCCTAAATTAGATGCCATCGTAGGAAACATCGCTACTGGTGATGCTGCCAAGGACTTGGTCAAAGCTGGTGCAGATGCGGTAAAAGTAGGCATAGGACCAGGATCTATATGTACTACTAGGATTATAGCTGGAGTAGGTTTTCCACAATTTTCTGCAATATATGAAGTAGCAAAAGCGCTCAAAGGTTCTGGGGTGCCGATTATTGCCGACGGAGGAATCAGGCACACAGGAGACATACCAAAAGCGTTAGCTGCTGGGGCTAGTTCTATTATGGCTGGTTCCCTTTTTGCAGGTGTTTTAGAATCCCCTGGTGAGACAATAATTTTTGAAGCTAGAAAATATAAAACTTATCGTGGGATGGGTTCTATTGAAGCCATGAAACAAGGTTCAAAGGATAGATATTTTCAAGATGCTGAGGACGATATAAAAAAACTCGTACCCGAAGGAATAGTCGGTAGAGTTTCATATAAAGGAGAACTTTCAGAAGTTATTTATCAACTCGTCGGAGGACTTCGTTCTGGTATGGGATACTGTGGCGCAAAAGACGTAAAGACTCTTCAGAAAAAAGCAAAATTTGTCAGGATTACTCAATCTGGAATAACAGAGAGTCATCCGCATGACGTTATTATTACCAAAGAAGCGCCTAATTATAGTATCGGAAATTAAATTATGAAAAAAGGATTTATAGATGCAGTCGTAGGATTGCAGTGGGGAGATGAAGGAAAAGGAAAAAATATAGATGAACTTTTATCTAGCGGAATATATTCTGCTGTGGCTCGTTTTCATGGTGGAGCAAATGCTGGACATACTATCAAGTCTGGAAATTTAACTTTTATCGGGCACATTATTCCATCTGGCTGTCTTCGTAAAAATATTGAGTTATATATCGGTAATGGCGTAGTCGTGGATGTCGTTTCTTTGATATCAGAAATAAAACAATTAAAAGATTTAGGTTTTAATACTGCTCCCCGCTTATATATTTCAAATCGCGCAAAACTAGTTTCATATTTACATCCATTTCTAGATCAAGCAGATGAACACAGACGAAGTAAGGGTGGATCTAAAATAGGTACTACTAGTAGAGGTATAGGCCCAGTATATAGTGATGTACGAGCCAGAAAGGCGCTTTTGATTGGCGATATACTTTTATCCGATTTTGAACAAAAAGAAGCTATCCTCTCAGAATTTCATATAAACCTTCTCAACATGTACAAAGAAAAATATGGATTTGAGATTAATTTAGACAAAATAAAAGAAGCCAAAGACAAATGGATGGAAGCTTTAAATGAACTCAAGAAATTACAGATTTGTGATTTGTCATTTTTAATATTAAAAAGATTAAATGCTGGCAAAAATATCTTGGCAGAGGGAGCGCAAGCTGTGATGCTTGATATTGATTTTGGAGATTATCCAAATGTTACGAGTAGTAATACTCTACCGGCAAATGTTTGTCTCGGTCTAGGCGTGCCTCATACATATCTGCGAGATATATACGGCGTCATTAAAGCTTACACGACGAAAGTGGGCGGAGGAACTTTCCCTGCCAGAATCAAAGACGAAGCTCTGGAAAAACTTTTCCAAAAAGCGGGTAACGAATTTGGCGCTACTACCGGCAGACCTAGAATGTGCGGATGGCTCGACCTTTTTGCCCTTCGTCATGCTATTGGTCTTTCTGGCGTAAATAAAATTTTCATAAATAAAGCCGACATTTGCCTCTCCGAAAAAGTAAAAGTCGTGACAGGTTATAAAAAAGCTGGAAAAGCCCTCAAAGAATTTCCTCTATATTTAAATGAAGTGTCGGATGTAGTCACAGAAGAAATTTCTGGTTGGGGTGGAGATAATTTTGGGGTTAAAGACAAGAAAAAAGTTTCCAAAGAACTTGCTTCATATTTGAAATATATAAAAGCCAAACTTGCTGATTTAAATGTAAAAATCATCTCCGTCGGCACCGGCCCGGATAGAGACCATTTCTTTAAGTGGGATAAATAATTATTTTTTTGTCAGTTCCATTGCGCTTTTGCCAATATCTTTTCTGTATTGCATTCCTTCGAAAGAAATTTTTTCTATGGCTTTGTACGCCTTTTTGAGAGCTTCTTCTAGTGTTGCTCCTATAGCTGAAACTCCCAATACCCTTCCGCCATTTGTAGTGATTTTATCTTTATCTGTTTTAGTTCCTGCGTGGAAAACTATTATATCTGGTTGCAACTCTGCTTCCTTGATTCCTGAAATTATCTTTCCTTTTTCATAATTTCCGGGGTATCCGCCGGAAGCGAGCGCAATATTGCAAGCAAAGGCGTCTTTTTTCCATTTTATTTCTAAATCATTTAATTTTCCTTCAAGGCTCGCCACAACGATATCGAGAAAATCGGTTTCTAGTATTCGCATATAGGCTTGAGTTTCCGGGTCGCCGAAACGGGAATTGAATTCAAAAACCTTTGGTCCGTCTTTGGTTAGCATCACTCCTGGGTACAGACATCCGACGAACGGCCTGCCTTCCCCCGCCATTCCTTTGATTGTCGGCATCACTATTTCTTTTTCAATTTCATTCATCATCGTTTGATTCATAAAAGGTAGTGGTGCTATGACTCCCATACCGCCAGTATTAGGACCATAGTTTCCATCAAAAATACGTTTATGGTCTTGTGATGATGGAAAGATTTTATAATTCTTCCCATCTGAAATTGCATGGATAGAGATTTCTATGCCTGAAAGATATTCTTCTATTACTACTTCATTACCAGCATTTCCAAAAACTTTTTTTATTAAAATATTTTCAAGAGCTTTGATAGCTTCTTCTCTTGTTTGTGCTACAGTGACTCCTTTACCGAGCGCTAGACCGCTAGCTTTTATAACTATTGGAACTAAACCTTTTTCTACATAAGTTTTAGCTTTTTTAAAATCAGTAAAAATCTCATACTTAGCAGTAGGAATCTTGTGTCTTTTCATAAATTCCTTGGCATAAGCCTTTGACCACTCTAGTTCGCTTGCAGCTTTGGTCGTACCCCATATATGCAGACCTGCTTTTTGAAATTCATCTACAATACCGAGTGCGAGTGGGTCGTCAGGTAAAGCTAAAGTTAAATCTATTTTTTCTTTTTTGGCGAATTCTACAAGTTTGGGAATGTCGGTAGCAGAAATAGTGACATTTGTGCCGAGTTCTAGGGTGCCAGCATTTCCAGGGGCGAAATATAAATCAGAGGCTCGTTTTGATTGCGCTATTTTCCATCCTATAGCGTGTTCCCTTCCACCCGACCCGACTATTAAAATTTTTTGTTTTTTTATTTGCATAATTTTTCCAAGACTTCCACATATAATTCGTTTTCTTTTTTCTTTAGCCTTTCATATAAAGATTCCACTGTGTCACCAACTTCAATTTTTTCAAAAACCCTCCCTAAAACTGGCCCAAAATCAAAATATAAGGTTAAAAAATGGATAGAAGAACCAGCATAAGTGGATTTTTGTTCAAGAAAGTTAAGAATAGCCTTATCTGTCAATTTACCTTTATTCCATAATGCTTCGCTACCATCTGGATTTTCTATCTTACCTTCTATGGTATCTGGAATTAATCCTGGGTGTAGGTTAAGAATTTTATTTGGAAAAGCTAAAATCACTTCGTCTAAAATAATTTGTTTCCAACCTGCTAGACAAATATAATCGGGATTTAATCTTTGCAAAAGTGAAAGTAATGATTCTTTTTTGGGACAAATTTCTATTTTTAAATTATTTTTTCGCGCATGTTCTAATCCTTTTGCATCTTCTCTGTCTGAAATTACAGCACAAATCTCTGCATTTATTTTACCAGAATTAATTCCGTCAATTATAGCTAGAAGATTCGTGCCAGTACCAGCATTAGAAATAAGGACTGCAAGTTTGGTTTTATTTATTTGGGACATCATAACTTACCTCATCTTTGCGTTCTTTTAGATCTATAGGATAAACGCCTGTGAAGCATGAAGTAGAAAGATGGTCTTTAGGTAAACCGATAGATTCTATTAAACCATTAAGAGAAAGATAGTTGACTGAAGTAGCACCGAGGAATTTACGAATTTCTTCTACAGTTTTGTGAGAAGCAATCAAGTCGTTTTGATTTGGAGTATCCATGCCATAAAAATCAGGAAAACGTATTGGTGGAGAAGAGATGAGTAGGTGCACTTCTCTAGCGCCATTTTTAAACAATGACCCTACCAACCTTTTCATTGTATTGCCCCTCACTATTGAGTCGTCTATGACAGCGATTCTTTTGTCTTTTAAGACTTCTGGAAGTGGAATGAGTTTTAATGCGACGCTGTGTTTGCGAGATTTCTTGTCTGGTTCAATGAATGTTCTATGAACATAACGATTTTTCACAAGGGCCATTTCTATCGGTATACCTGATGCTTGGCTATATCCGAGTGACACAGGAGTAGCAGTATCAGGCACGGGCACTACGCAATCAATATTTTTCAATTTATATTCTTTTGCCAACATTTTACCGAAATTTTTCCTGACATCGTAAATCAATTTACCGTTTAGGACGCTGTCTGGTCTAGCAAAATATACGTATTCAAATATGTCGTGTTTTGGTGTAGACTTTTCTAATTGCACACTTGTGACACCTTTGTCATTTATGATGATCATTTCTCCTGGTTTGATTTCTCTTATGATGGTGGCGCCGATGGTCTTTATCGCACATGTTTCTGATGCTACGATGTAGCCGTCGTTTATTTTTCCAAGTGCTAGTGGACGCATTCCATATGTGTCTCGTACTGCAATGAGGTTATTTTTGTCCATCATTACTATTGAAAATGCACCAGTTATGAGTGGGTAAGCTTTTTTAACTGATTCTTCCACAGAGTTTCCCTCTTTTATATACAATTCAATTGTGTCTGTGACTAATTCTGAGTCTGAACGATTTTTCTGTAATGCTTTTTTTGAAGCAAGGAAAACTTCAAGAGCTCGCACGCTCGGCAGGTTGCCATTGTGAGCAAGCGCAAAAGTTTCTTTTTTATTTATTACTGGTTGGGCATGATCAAGTGCGCTTCCACCAGAAGTAGAATACCTGTTGTGTCCTATGCCTATGTGCCCTTTTAAATCTTTGATATTTTTTTCAGTGTAAACTTGAGATACGAGTCCTGCGCCTTTGTGCGTAAAAAGTCTTTTGCCGTTACTGGTGGTGATACCGGAAGCTTCTTGACCTCTGTGTTGTAGAGCAAATAAGCTAAAAAATGCTAGTTTTGAAATAGGTAAACCTTTACCGTATATTCCTACGATTCCACACTTTTCTTTTAATTCGCTCATTTATTTATTAAAGTAATTAACTGCGTTTTTAAAAATCTGTAATCCTTTCCCTTCTTTTGGTACCTTTTTATTCTTATACCACGTTGGATTCTGATGTGAAAACATAGCTCTCTCTGGGTGTGGCATCATTCCAAGCACTCTGCCATTATATGCCAAAACTCCAGCAATGTCATATTGAGCTCCGTTTGGATTATATTCTAGATTTTGAAAATTGTAAATTTCTCCTTTTGCGTAAGTAAAAGCTATCTGTCCATTTTTTTTCATATTTTCGTAATCTTTTTTATCTATCACATAATGTCCTTCACCGTGCGCTATTGGGAGCGATATTTTTTTGATTCCTTTGAGCCATGGGCTAACCCCTCCCGCTTTTAGATCTACCCACCTATCTATATATTGTCCATTTTTATTCTGAGCCAAAGCACCCGGCAAGATTCCTAGGTTGGTCATAATCTGAAATCCATTACAGATACCTATTGCGAGGGTATCACGAGATAGAAACTCCGTAAGCTCTTTTGCTAAATGATTTTTAAATTTATTTGCATAAGCTTTTCCACTGCCAGTATCGTCACCATAAGAAAATCCTCCAGGAAAAACTAGAATTTGATATTCCGAAAGCATTTTTGGCTTGGCGATGAGGTCATTTATATGCACTATGTCTGCCTGTCCTCCCGCTGAATCAAAAGCGAACTTTGTTTCTTCTTCGCAATTGAGTCCGTATCCTGACATTATTATAATTTTTGGTTTTTTGGTTTTCATATGTCTTTAATTCCCTCACCCCTTTCTTTCCCCTCTCCATTATGCAGATGGAGAGGGGTTTGGGGAGAGGTCAATATACTTCCTGCTGATAACATTTTTCGCAATAAATTTTATAAATTTTTTGATCTTCAGGTTTATATGATGTAAGAGTTTCAGTACCGCATTTTGCGCAGTTAACTTCCCATAAATTTCGTGGATTTCTTTTATTCATACGTTCCGCATGTCTACAATTAAAACATTTACTTGGAAGAGCTAGCTTCATTCTTTTGTAAAAAGCGATTTCTCTTGAAATAAAACGATAATTTTTGGCGCATGATTCACATTTTAAAATTAATGGTAAGAGTTTTTCGTCGTTGTATTCTTCTGCATTGTTGGGCAATTCATTATAAACACAGTTTTCTTTTCCAGTGGTGCTTGGAATGTTATCTTTCCATTTAAATCCTAAAGCTAAAGCTTCTTCTTTTTTTAGAGGCATATATTCATTTACTATGGATTCGTTGTAGCCGAACGGACTCATCCATGCTGGAAAAAAATTACCCCAATCCCCACTCTTTTTCATGTTTTCAATAATTTTAGGAACAAGTCTTTCGTATTCTTCTTTTGTATACTGCTTATTTAAAATACAATATTGTTTATTCCTTAAACCAAAACAGCCAAATAAATTCTTACAATTGAAACAAGTTTCAGAATAATATGCGTGACTGGAATCATTAACTAAATGTACGCCAACTAAATTACTGCTTGATAAAGAAGCTAAGGATTGATAACTATACTCAATGTTTGGATTAAATGATATGTCATAAGATTCAACTACTTTTCCCGAAGTAAAACAATATTTACTATTTTCTCCGCCCTTTATGTCAAATGATTGATGAACATTATGAGCATTATATACATGGTCTCCAGAGACATTATTATTATGTGAACCAAAAACAGAACGAGCTGATTTTTGTTTTCGCATTTCCTCTCGTTTATTGAATATATATTCAATATTTTCTTTTTTATTTATCGGATATTCTTGTAAGAATTTTTTATATTCTTCTTTTGTAACTGGCTGGTTAAATATATTGTAAGATTGTTGGCGTAAACCGACACAGCCAATACAATTAGTACAACCACGGCAGTCATAGAGGCCGATGGAGTCCACACAGGCTTCACATTCTTGCGAATAAAGTAATCTATTTGACCCCAGGCAGTCTATGCATTCATAACAAAGCTCACATTTATATACATATAAATTATCAACACAATCAGTTGAATTCCAGACAATATGTCCATAATCGCAGTTTTCATCTTCCACACAACCAAAAATTAGATAACAATTATTTGATTTAAAAGTTATATTTGAATACTCACAATTAGTGCTTTTTGTATTCATTATGGCAAAACGAGGGACTTTATTTGCCAGTTCACCGATTTGTTTTATGAATGGAAAAGAAAGATCAAGATCTATGGCACAAGATGAAGCATCCCAATCATCCGCCCACCACTCTTCTATATCATAAACAGGAAATGGCACATCAGGACTATACATAGAAACGATCATTTTCCCCGTTTTACTGGAAGGTCTTTTGTAAAGAGTTTTAAAATTTCTAAAAAGCATGCGTAACTGATTTCTGCATTGCGGACATTTTTCTGGTGCTGGCACCTTCATCTTTTCGTAAAAAGAAAAATCATCCGGTTCTATAACGAATTCTTTCTTGCAATTCTGGCATATTCGGTTTTCGTTTTCTGTTTTCATTTTTGTGAATTTGAGAATTTATGATAAATATTAGTCAATTTTTTAACATTTGTATCAACTACTTCATTTTTTCTATCTGTAATTAATAATTTTTCGCCTTTTATTACTTTTCCAAGTCTAAAATAACTGATATCTTTCATTATACTCTCAAATTCTTTAATATTTTTTGGAGATACAGAAATAAGAATTCTGCCTTGGCTTTCGGAAAAAAGCTTGGCATCTATCGATAAAACGGAAGCAAGGCTTCCGTTTATTTTGTCGATTGAAACCTTGCATCCGATATTCCCTCCTACGCAGGCTTTGGCTAAGGCAATCGCTAATCCGCCTGAAGTCACAGACATTGATGAAGCTAAAAGTTCTTTCTGGATAGCTTTTTCTGTGGCCAGATAAGTTTTTGTATTTTTTTCTAAATCAACTTTCGGAACATTTTGCCCAATTGTATTATTCCCCTCTTCCTGGGTGCCTTTCAAGGCGGGGTGGATATTTTTTGCAAGCATTTTAAAATACTCTCCCCCGCCGAGCTCATCATTTGTTTCTCCCAACAAGTAAATAACATCGCCATTATTTTTAAATTCCGGAGAAACAGTTTTATATAAATCAGGCATCACACTAATTGCGGAAATTAAAAGTGTTGGCGGTATAGAAATAGCGACCTCATTACCCCTTTCATCATAGCCTTTAAAATCATTGAACATACTGTCTTTTCCCGAGATAAAAGGAGTGCCATAGCCCACAGCGCAGTCATAACAGGCCTTTACCGCGTCTACGAGCTGTGCTAGGCGTTTTGGGTCATTTGATGAGCACCAACAGAAATTGTCCAAGATAGCGAGTTCTGAAAGTGTTCCTCCACAGGCGATAGAATTTCTTATTGCAGTATCTAATGCGCAAGATGCCATGTGATAAGTGCTGATGTCTCCATAAGAAGGACAAATTCCGGTTGATAATACCGCACCCTTATTGGAATTTAAAACAGGACGAAAGACTTGAGCATCAGTGTTTATACGGCCAGCGCCTGTGGTGGGCTTCAAAACTGAAGATGCTTGCACCTCGTGGTCATATTGCTGTGAAATAAAATTAAAACCACTGACGTTGTTTTCTGCAAGTAAGGTTTCTAGAGTTTTAGTATATACCTCACCCCTTTTTCCCCTCTCCTTATTAAGGAGAGGGGTTTGGGGAGAGGTGAATTTATTTGGTTCTGTTTTTAGATGATGTTTTGGTAATCCATTGTGTAGAAATTCCATTTCCATATCCATAATCTTTTTCCCGCCATATTGCACGATGATTTTGGGAGAACTGGTAAATTCACCTATTGCTGTGGCTTCTACACCACGACTTTGCATAAGTTTATTAAATATTTTCCATTTATTTTTCGGCACAGAGAGTGTCATTCGTTCTTGTGATTCAGAAATCCAAATTTCCCAAGGGCTCAAACCAGGATATTTGAGAGGAACTTTATCTAAAAATACTTTTGCTCCACCGCATTCTTTTGCCATCTCTGCAACTGAACAAGAAAGCCCCCCAGCACCATCGTCGGTAATACTGTTATATAAATCCATATCACGTGCTTCTTTGATCAATGCATCACTCAACTTTTTCTGTGTGATAGGATCACCTATTTGTACTGCAGTGGCTGGAGAATTTGAATCCATTACTACAGAAGAAAAAGTGGCGCCGTGTATACCGTCTAATCCTACTCTTCCACCAACGATCACAATATAATCCCCCGCTAAAGCAGTCTTTTCGTGTGATGGTTTTCCATTTATTTTTCTTGGAATTAATCCTACTGTGCCGGCAAAGACTAAAGGTTTTGCTCTGTAACGGTCGTCAAACTTTACAAATCCAGAAACAGTTGGAATTCCAGAACAGTTTCCGCCCACATTTATGCCTTTTACCACACCATCCATTATCCTTTTTAGAGAAAGCATCTTTTGCTTTTTTTCTTTATCACGGAAAAGAGGTTTTTTATCATTTGGTTCGCCAAAACAAAAACCATATACATTTCCTACTGGTTTTGCGCCGAGCCCAAAGCCAATCGTGTCACGATTTACTCCTACTATCCCCGTGACTGCTCCTCCAAATGGATCAAGCGCCGAAGGACTGTTGTGAGTCTCAACTTTATGGGTGATTAAATAATCGTTATCAAAGATTATTCCTCCGGCATTATCAGAAAATACAGAAACACAGAAATCTTGTCCGCCTTTTTCTTGAATATTTTTTCGTATTAAATTTGTAGCGCCTTTGATATAAGTTTTATATAAGCCATCCTTGATATCGTCTATAGGATTAGCAAAAATAGTGTGTTTGCAGTGTTCAGACCAAGTTTGGGCTAGGGATTCTAATTCTATATCTGTTGGATTTCTTTTTAGTTTAGAAAAATATTCTTTGATAACTTTCATTGAAGACAAATCTAAAGCGAGTGGCCCTCTCCTTGTGCCATCATCATTCTTTATTCCCTTTTTTCCAATTTCAATAAGTTCGTCATCTGACCCAAGTGATACATTTATAACAAGTTTTCTTTTTTTGAGAATTACTTTTGGTATTTCATTTAAAAAGTTTATTTTGTTAGATTTTATAGATACGATATTAGCCCTCTCGATAAGAGGGTTATAGAGAGTGAGTGAATATTCCCGAACTTTTTCAGTATTCTTTTCCTTTACAAAGAAAATTTTTGAAGTAAATACTTGGAAATCAGAATCTTTCTTTAGGTGTAATAAATCTTTAGTTATTTCTTTTACTGTGTGACCGACATTATCTGTAACTCCAGGCAAAAAACCTATTTCTATAGCAAATGAAAAGCCTTTGATTTGAGGAGATTCATTTATGAAATAATTCTCCAAAATTGGATTTGTAAGCGCAAGAGCGAGCTGTATAAGCTCTTTTTTAGATAGTTTAGAGTCAATTAGATATGAATCTGCCTTGATCGCTTCATTTTTAGGCATTACATATATCCGTGAAATCATATAGATATATTAGTATATCTGTGAGTTAAAAACAAATAGATTATTTTACACTTCGTGAATCTTTTATAGGCTTATTTAAAAGTTTCCTTACTCTACTGAGAGAATCATTAACGATATAAACATAAGGAAGATTTATACTTTTTCTCATATCGTTAATTTCTTCTTTAAACCTTTTAAGTATATCTTCTTCATTGAGACGTTTTTCTTTTTTCCTTCTTAAGGATTCTCTTTTTAGTATTCTTTTTAAAAGTTCTTTAAATGTTGGAGCAAGTAGATACAAAAAAGTGAATTCAACTTTTTTTGGTAAAGATTTTTCAAGAATAATTGAAGAAGCAACACTTTTATCTAGATAAAAAAGTGTTTTTCCTTTTTTTAACTTTTCTATATCTTTTTTTAATATAGCTTGCCATACACCATTTCTTTTGTGGGGGTGAAATAAAAGATTTTTATGGTTCCATGACAAGAATTTAGATTTGTTAATAAATATATAATCACCATCCTTCTCTTCTGAACGTTTAAGTCTTGTTGTTACATTTGGTAATTTTATGAATTTTACAGAAACTAATTGTTTTGATATAGTTGTTTTACCTGCCCCTGATATAGCAGAAATTATCCAACAACTTTTTGGTTTTAACTTAAGAAAAGTTTTATTTTCTAATAAATAAGGAAGTTTAGCATCAGAGATAGATTTGTTTTTTACATTTAAACAATTAGAAAGAAAGCGCAACGTTTTATAATAATCTTTTTCTAAAATTTTATATGATAAATTCATGATATAATTCAAATATGAAACGTAATATTAAAAATCCAGAAAACGTTGGAATATACGATTTGGTTGATATAAATGATAATATCATACGTGCTGGAACAAAAGAAGATGCAAAAAAATTAAGACTTTTTACAAGGTTTGTTCACATTTTGCTTTTTAATACAAAAGGAGAAATTATGGTTTGTAAAAGGCCACATAATATAAAAAGATACCGAAATCAGATCACATCTTCTGCTGGAGGACATATTGAACAAGGAGAAAGTTATGAAATTTCTGCAAAAAGGGAATTAAAAGAAGAACTCGGTATTACAATTCCCTTAAAAGACATTGGGAGGTTTGATGTAATCGGTTATAAAATACGAGGAATTCATCATTTGTTTATAGGAAAATCAGAAAAAGTATCAGTCGACCCTCATGAAATAGCTAGTTATAAATTTTTATCTCCAAATATTTTAAGTCGTGATTTAGCTTTACATCCACGCAGATACGCAAAACCTTTTCATGAAGCGCTTAAATATTATCTAAAACATATTTAGTAATTTTCTATTCTACAGTTACGCTTTTTGCCAAGTTGCGAGGCTTGTCTACATCATTACCACGTTCTACCGCTATATAGTATGCCAAAAGTTGCATTGGTATAAAAGCTAATATTGGAGTTAGTATTTCAAGAGTTTTTGGAATATATATCACATCATCAGCGATACTATTTAATTCTTTATTACCGATAGTAGTAAGAGCGATGACTTTACCACCCCTAGCTTTTATTTCTTGTATGTGTGTCTTATTTTTTTCATACATACTATCCATCGGTGCTATGACAAGTGATGGAAAATCTTTATCTATGAGAGAAATAGGGCCATGTTTGAGTTCAGCTCCATTGCATCCCTCGGCATGAATATATGAACACTCTTTCATCTTGAGCGCGCCTTCCATAGCAGTACCAGCATTATATTTTCGTCCAAGGAAAAAGAAGTTTGAACTTTTCTTGTATTTTTTTGCAAGTTCTTTTATTTGCTTTGCATCTTTTAAAATTATTTCTACGAGTGAGGGAAGCTTTTCTATTTCCTTTAAAATTTCTTGTCCATTATTTTTAGATAAATTTCGCATTCTTCCAAAGTAAATAGCGAGCATGATAAGGAGAAGAACTTGTGAAGTGGATGCCTTGGTCGAAGCTACTGCTGTTTCTGGCCCTATGTGGTTATATATTCCAGCATTTACTTCTCTGGCAATGCTCGAACCGATAACATTTACAATTCCGATCGTGAGTATCTTGTCCTTTTTTGCTTTCTTGATGGCGTTTAATGTATCAGCCGTTTCTCCAGACTGTGAAATAGCTATTAATCCATTGTTAAAGGACGTCGCCACATTACGATATGTAAATTCTGAACCATATTCTACTTTTGTTTTTATTTTTGCCAATTCTTCAAATGCATATTCGCCAATAAGGCCGGTAAATCTGGCTGTGCCCATCCCTATGATAGTCAATTGCTCCAGATTTTTGAATTCGTTTTTAAATTTTTCAAGTCCGCCAAATTTTACATTTCCTTTTTCCATGACTATTCTTCCTCGCATGGTATTTCTGAGAGATTCTGGCTGATCAAAAATCTCTTTTATCATAAAATGTGGAAAACCACCTTTTTCTAGTTCCTCTATTTTAGTCTTTAGTTGGTGTATATATGGATTTTTAATAATATTATTTTTTATATTTTTGATTTTAAGAGAAAGTTTTTTGTTTTTTTCTTTACTTATTATCGCCATTTCACCATCTTCTAAATAAACCACCTTTTTTGTATGTTCAATGATGGGTGTGGCATCAGAAGCGATAAAAAACTCGCCATTTCCAATACCAATAACTGCCGGACTGCTTAGTTTGGCTATTACCATTGTGTCTGGATCATCTTTTGATATGACTAAAATAGCATAAGCACCAATTACTTGCTCTAATGCTAGTCGTACTGCTTCATCTATACTCATCCCTCTTTTTATTTTTGCGTTTTTCTTTATATCTTCAATTAGATTTGCCAAAACTTCTGTGTCGGTCTCACTTTTAAATTTGTATCCCTTATTTATTAAAACTTTTTTAAGAGAAAGATAATTTTCAATTATTCCATTGTGAACTATTGCTATGGTTCCGTCGTTTGATAGATGTGGATGAGCATTTAAATCTGAAGGTATGCCATGTGTAGCCCAACGAGTATGGGCGATGCCTGCTCCTTCAAAGACATTGTTAC
>CAIVBM010000033.1 GCA_903904195.1 uncultured bacterium | reverse complement strand
TCGCTACCTTTCTTGTCGACCATCCCTTACTCGCAAGGTCGGCAGCGTCTCTTCTAATCCTCGGCATGTTTTTGTTTGTTGTGTATGGCATATGAATCATCCTAAACCTATGGGTGATTCCAAGCTATTGAACCATTACGAGCTCAAGGCCGAACTGGAGGATGCTTATGAAACAGCCTTGCATTCCGTCTTGACTGCCAGAGCCAGCTAGCCGGGAATGGTGAAAAAAGAGATCAGAATCTTTGGGAGTGGTTCGCGCTTGTGCGGACCACTCCTTTTCGTTTTATGTGGATTTATTTTATTTAACAAAAAATATTTTTGGGTGTATAGTTGCGACGGAGAGGCATGAAGATTCTCTTTGGGTAGAAGTCTCAAAGAGGTGCGGAGAAACCGCCATGCATTCCTCGAAAGGATAGTTGACAAAATGAACGAAACGATAGAATTCCTGATGAGGTTGGTGAACTGTCTTCCAGATGAAGTCTTACTTATCTTGTATGGGAAGTATGGTCCTTTGAAATGTCAGTGCGACAAGTGGAAGCTGTATCGGAAGATTGAGAGAGCCATGCGTGTGATGTTCGTCGTATGCATGGTTCTGTTTCTGGTGTCCAGCTTTCTTGGCATTGCGGGTTTCGCCGGCATCGGCGACAAGAGATTCGTGATACTAATCGCATTTATTTGCGTGTTGTGGGGTTGGTTTGTCATCGCTGCTTACGTGAGCGACAAGTGTGTGAAAATACGTGCGTCTCTTGATCTTGTGGCCAAGCAGTTCGGGTCCGGCTTCTTCTATAGGGCATTAGTTAAGGGCAATCAGAATAAGCTAGATCTTTCGCAAGCCCATGACAAGGTTCGTAACGGGCTAGCTATACTGGCTAAAAAGGTCATGATCTCCGAAGACCATCTGGACACCGTTCGCCTTCAAAGGACAAGGAACGTGAATGAGCTAGAGTGTGCACTCAGGAATTACAGGGCTTGGCATTCCATGTATGATGATACTCTGAAGCAGTCAATCGAGCTCAGCCTTGCCTTTTGGGGTGACGACAAGGAGCATTTCGAGATTGCCAGAGATATGTCAGACGAAATGGCCATTGAAGAACCGGAATCAGGGTGGGGGGATGAGCGGTTTGATTGTTGAATGTGTCGATCGTAGGGGGAGGGCGTTCGCGCATGTGCGAACGCCCTCAATTTCGTTATATACTAATACTTATGAAACCAAAATACATAGATATACATAGTCACGTTAATTTTAAAGCCTTTGATGCGGACAGGGACGAGGTTGTTCGTCGTGCATTAGACAATGATACTTGGATGATAAACGTTGGCACTCAAATAGATACTTCAAAAGATGCAGTTGATTTGGCAGATAAGTATGAAGAAGGTGTTTACGCAGTTATAGGATTGCACCCTATACATACTGGAGCTTCACATCACGATGAAGAAGAACTCGGTACAGGAAATAAAGAATTTTCTTCACGTGGAGAAATTTTTAATAAAGAATCATATAGGAAACTTTTGGAAAATAAAAAAGTCGTTGGGATAGGGGAATGTGGGCTTGATTATTACAGATGTACACAAGAATCAATATCAAAACAAAAAAAAGCTTTTGTGGAACAAATAGAGCTTGCTTGCGAATTTGATAAACTTTTAATGATTCATTTGCGTAATAATGAAAAGAAAGAATTAATAGAAGGCAAAGAGGGGACTCCAAATGCATATGTAGATGCGCTTTATCTTTTGAGAAAATATCCAAAAGTCCGTGGTAATGTTCATTTCTTTTCTGGAACTTGGAGTGAAGCAAAGAGTTTTCTTGATTTAGGTTTTACTCTTTCTTTTACTGGAGTTATAACTTTTACGCATGATTATGATGAAGTTATAAAAAATATCCCGCTTGATCGGATTATGTCTGAGACGGATTCTCCATATGTGGCTCCTGTTCCACATAGAGGACGAAGAAATGAGCCTTCTTATGTAAAAGAAGTTGTAAAGAAAATTGCTGAGATAAAAAATATATCCGAAAAAGAAGTTGCTGAAACTATCATCAAAAATGCTAAAAGAGTATTTGGCATCTAAGCTTATGAAAAAATAACTTTACTTTTTAAAGAGTTTTTGTTAGTATCAAATCTACATGCAAGACGCAGAAAATAAGGTAAATAATGAGAGTTTGGTTGAGACAGGAGGTTCAAATTCCAAGATATACGAACTTGGCTATCTTTTGGTGCCTACAATCAAAGAAGAAGACTTGTCTGTTAATTATGGCAATCTAAAAGAACTTATTTCTTCTTTTGGTGGAGAAATAATAACGGATGAAATGCCAAAGGCCACAAATCTCGCTTATTCTATGTCCAAAGTTATCTCTAATGTACGAAGCAAATTCGACAAGGCATATTTTGGTTGGACCAAATTTACCATGGAAGCTGAAAAGCTTTTAGAGCTCAAAAAGGCTCTTGATTTAGATAATAACCTCATCAGATTTTTGATATTGAAAACTGTAAAAGAAAATACTATTGCAACAAAGAGATTTGTTCGTAGTGAGATATATAAGAAGCCAAAAACAAAAACTACAAAAGACGAAACAGCTCTTCCTATTAATGAGAAGGAAATAGATAAAGAGATAGATGCTTTAGTTGGGGTTTAATTGTTAACGTAATTTAAAATAAATATGTATTTAAACAAAGCATTAATAGTAGGCAATCTAACTAGAGATCCAGAAATCACAACGATACCTTCTGGACAGAAAGTTTGTAAGTTTAGTGTCGCCACAAACAGAGTCTGGAAAGATAAAAGTGGTGCCAAACAAGAATCCGCAACTTATCACAACATTGTAGTCTGGGGCAAACAAGCAGAAACTTCCGCTCAATATTTAAAGAAAGGTCAGCAAGTGATGATAGAAGGTCGCATTGAAACACGTAGCTGGGATGATAAAGCAACAGGAGAAAAGAAATACAGGACAGAAATCATTGCAGATAGAGTTCAGTTTGGTCTTAAATCAGGAGGAGTTTCGGCGGCAGGGAACAGTCCATCTCCCAAGGCAAAGGTAAATTCCAGTGAAGTAGATAGCATAGAATATCCAGAAGAAGACATTAATCCTGAAGACATTCCATTTTAAAATGAAATCCCGTTAGAAGTCGCGGTCGTAGTAAATAACGGGAAATATAAGTAATTATTATTAAATAAAAATCATAAGTAGGTAAAAACTTTATTAAAAATTAAGACCACGACCTACTTCTAACGGGATGAAACAAGATTATTTTTCAGCAAACAATATAAAATACATAGACTATAAGGATATTGAAATCCTAAAGAAATTCATAAATCCTAACGGTAAAATCATTGGCCACAAGAGAACTGGCGTGACCGCAAAGAATCAACGTGCGCTTACTTCTGCTATCAAACATGCGCGATTCCTTGGTTTACTTCCTTTCGTGGTTAAATAAAAAAATCTATAAAATATAACTTTTGGAGGGGTTTCGAGGCTGGCGAGCCGAGAACTTCAGGATTTTTTAAGCTTCAAAAAATCCGTACTGGAAAAAGTTTGTGTTTTATAGATTTTTTACTTTTAGACTCTCTCCACGTATTCTCCATTTTCCGTATTCACGGAAATAGTATCGCCTTCGGCGATGAACATCGGAGCGTTTAGGGTCGCTCCATTTTCCAGAGTTACGATTTTCATCCCGCCTTTTGAAGTGTCTCCGCGCACGGCTGGAGGAGCTTCTTTTACTTTGAAATTCATTTTGATAGGCAAAGCAACTTTGATTATCTTTTCTTCATCGTCTTCGGTTTCCCAGACTACGGCTTCCACGTTTGAATTCTGTTTCAAAAACTTTGCCGCTGATTCACCGATCAATGCTATGTCCAGCTTAAATCTCTTGCTCTTGTCTGTAGGATCGCAAAACCAATATTCGCCTCTGTTGCTATAAAGGAAAGTGATTTCACGCTTTATGATGTCTGCCTCATCGGCTGATTCAGAAACATGAAAAGTCGCATTGATGGTTTTACCAGAAATTAAAGTTTTAAGCTTTACTTGATTTTGAGGCTTTCTTTGCTGAGTTCTGGCGACATGGGATTCCACCACTTCACAAGGCTCACCATCGTAAATTATGATTTTTTTCTCGCGGATTTCACTGTATTCAAGTTTTGACATATGATTACATTAGCAAATTTTACTTATTTAGCAAGGCTCGAGTTAGTGGACCGACACTACCGACTTGAGAAAGTTTGTGAGCTTTCTGAAGAGCCTTTACAGCCTTTTCTGTCACTGAGTCAAAGCTCCCACTGATTTTTCCATTGTAATATCCCAGAGTTTTTAATTTCTTTTGTAGTTGAGTTACGTCGCTTCCTTTGTCACCAAGTTTTAATGTTTTTGTAAATTTAAAAACCGTGCTTTTTGTCGTCGTCGTGGTTGTTGTATTTGTTGTTGATGTAGAAGTTGCGACTGTATTTTCTGTTTTTATTGTGCCAGCAGGGCAAGCTATACCAGTGGAGATACTATAAGCTGTTCCGGTACAATCATTTGGTATGACGACACTGCCTGTTGTAGAGTAGCTATAAACACAAGGTAAACCAGTAGTTTGACTATAACCTGATGCAGAAGAACACCCAGCTGGTAAACTGGAAACGGTATTTTGTGCTGTCACTGTTACTGAAAGGTTCGCACAATTTCCTGCTGAAGAACAAACATTCATTATTCCAGAGCCAGTATTAATACCATAAAGACTAAGTGTGTTTGTATTTAATGTAGGTCGGAAAATACTATTAGCTGTTGATATGATGTTATAAGGCATAAGTCCTCCAGAAATCGTGATGTTTAAATTTTGGCCTACAGACAAAGTCACGTTGTCTTGGCTTAGGATAGGGTAGATGCTACTACTACCGGAATTATAATTTACAGTTACAGTCAATGATCCACAGCTGTTTGCTGATGCGCATATGTTCATTGTAGAAGAACCATTTGTGATGCCAAGAAGGGTCAAAATATTTCCAGAAACATTGGCTTGTACTATTCCAGGATTTGAATTTGAAGAAACATAAAACAAACCATTTGACGGGCCATATATACTGACGTTTAGGCTTTGTCCGACTATGACTGTAGGACTTGATTGGCTGAAAGAAACTGGTGTGGAATTGTTATTGCTGTTGATAGTCACATTGATTATTCCACACGAAGTCATGTCTTTTGAGCAAACAGTGATTGATGATGATCCTGTAGTACTGCTAGTGGTCAAGCTTATCACTGATCCGGAAATATTTGTTTGTATTAATGCTTGATTTTGAGTTGCATTATTTAAGACTAAATATGATCCAGAACCACCGCTGATTTGTATTGAAACATTTTGACCGGAATATAATGAGATGCTGCTTTGACTAAATGAAAGAGGTTGGGCGTTTCCATTTTGAACGGTGACATAAATACTTCCACAGTTTGAGCTGTTGCTGGTTAGACAAATCGTGGCGACGGTGGAACCATAACTATTTGCGAGGACGGTGACTTGATTGCTGGTTATATTCACGTTCGCGATCATTGGGCTGGAGTTGCTGGATAAATAAAGATTTCCGGAATTAATATTTGTTACTGTGATTGTGGAAGATTGCCCTATAGTCAAAACTAGTCCTGTTTGACTCAAAGAAATCATGTTGTTACTAGAAATATAAGAAGTGACTAGTGGCCAAGATGTTGTTGAAGATTTTGGACCACTCAATCCTCCCACTGTGATATAAACAGAACTATTTGAAGCGACATTTAGGTCAGAGTTACTGACGGTTGCGACAAGGTTTCCATTTGAATTTGTTGTTCCAATTGTCTTTATTTGTTGGCCAGCTCCAGTTTTAAAATAATAGAACACAACGCTTGCGTTTGAGTCACCAGTTACGTTTAATTGTACTGTGTCTCCATCATTGTTTGGAATTATAGAAAGTATGGGAGTAACTGCATGGGCCACATTAGCTACAAAAAACATTATAAACGCTATAGATATAATAGACCCGAAAGAAAACAAACAACTCTTTTTGTGCATTATATGTTTCATACTATCCATTATATCATACCTCTATTTTTCCTATTTAGTGGTAAACGGGTTGAAGTTTGTGTCTTTGTCGTAATAGTCTTCAAGTTCGTTCTTTTTTAAGAAATTAACTACTTTGTAAGTGATCGGAGTGAATACTACTTCTACTAGAGTTTTAAAAATGTAATTTGAAATTATAAGTTTGAAAAGTAAGGAAGAGGGGAATATATAAAGGAAAGCAATTAAGATAAAAAGAGTACTATCAATGAGCTCCCCGACCACAGTAGAGCCGATAGTTCGTGTCCATAAATATTTTCCACCAGTCCAAAGTTTCATTTTTGCTAGGACAAATGAATTTGAAAAATTTCCACAAGCATATGCGATAAGGCTCGCTATTACGATTCGGGGAGTGAGGCCGAGGATGGCGTCATATGCTGCTTGATTATTCCAACCAGCAGCAGCAGGAAGTTTACCGACAATGATGAAAATAATAGACATCATTAATGCGGAAAAGAATCCGAGCCATATTACATCGCGAGTTTTTTTGTAACCATAGACTTCAGTGAGAATATCTCCAAATATGTAACTGAGGGGGAAGAGTAGAGTTCCTCCGTCAAAAGTAAACTGCCCGAAATCTACTATTTTTGTAGAAGCGACATTTGATATGAGTAATATTGAGACAAAGAAAACACTCAATGTACCGAGATATTTATAATTTCTTTCTGATAGATTCATTTATCTCTTTATTGTTTAAATGCAAAAGCCATGAGTACGATAGTCAAAGCATTGAGAACTACCAATGCTAGTACGAATGATGTTTTTGAAGGCAATGCATTAGGATTTATTAAAATATAAACCGTGTAAATTATTGCTACTATTGCTGCGCCTAAAAAATTTCCTTTTATCATAATTATATTATAGCAGATTCATATGCGGAAGCGGTGAGATTCGAACTCACGGTGCCTTGCGGCACTCTTGTTTTCAAGACAAGTGCGATAGACCTCTCTGCCACGCTTCCCTCTAAATGTCAAGCCCACTAATTTTTAAAACAGCTATTTAAATGACTGCCATGCTTCTCTGAAATCTTCTTTCACATCTGCCCAGCTTTTTTTGATAACTTTTCTTACGAAAACTATTTCCAAAATGCTTACAGTATTTAATATGACAAGTGCCACAAACCATTTCTTGTGGTTATGTTTTGCGGCGAGCCACAAAGCATAAATTTTCCAAGGAATAGTCCAAATAGCTAATAATACTATTAATAAATTGGCTAATGGTGGTAATTGATTCATATGAAAAATCATATCAGAAAAAAAAGATTTTCGCCAGCGGGAGCGCTTTATGCTAGTATCTAATTATGAAATTTCTTGGCATAGATTATGGTACAAAAAGGATCGGTATCGCCATTTCAGACGAAAATACAAAGCTGGCATTTCCTAAAGAAATCGTCCCAAATGATGTAAATACCATGAAAAGGTTGGGCGAAGTCGTGGCAAAAGAAAATATCACCGAATTCGTGATAGGTGAGTCAGTAGATTTTTCTGGAAAGTTGAATGCGTTGTCTGCTCGAATAGATGTGTTCATTTTAGAATTAGAAGAAAAGTTTAAATTACCGATTCATAAACAAAAAGAATTCCTGACTTCTGTTGAGGCGAGACGGGGAGGAAATGGTAAGATGCAATCAAATCCTTCACAAGCACATAGTAAAGTTAAGCAGATAAAAAGTGGTCGGATAGATGCTTCTGCTGCAGCATTAATATTACAAAGGTATTTAGATAAAAGATCCCAGCAAATGGAGGGATCAAATAAATAAAAATGATTACATTTGAAGATTTTCAAAAAGTAGAGATTGCAATAGGTAAGATTCTTTCCGCCCAGAAAGTTCCAGAGACTGACAAGCTTTTAAAGTTGTCAGTTGATTTTGGTCCCTCCGTCGCCAAGGCTATGGAGGGCGAAGGAACCCACGATATAAGGCAGATAATTTCCGGCATTTCTTTATATTTTCCAGATTGTTCTGTCTTAGTTGGTAAAAAGTGCGCTTTTGTTGTTAATTTAGAACCTAGGATGATTCGTGGATTGGAAAGTCAGGGTATGATATTGGCTGTTTCTACAGAAGATGGAAAATTCTCTCTTCTTCAGTCAAAAGCCAAAATTCCTGCTGGTACTCGGGCAAAATAATAGCGATATAAAACTGAATATTGTATAATGTTGTTATGTTAATGAATTCATTTGATAGATTTTTCTTCAGGTTTTTTCCTGTCCCAAAATTTCTTTCAATGCCTTCTTTTGGATTGGATATAGGGGATGAATCTTTCAAATTTTTAGAGCTGAAAAATACTAAAAATGGTTTTCAAGTTGGCCGACATGGAGAACGTGCTATTCCGTCTGGCATTATTGAGTCAGGGAAAATCATAGATACAAAACGAGTGGAAGAAGTTTTGATGTCCCTTCGAAAAGAATTTGGAATCAAGTCTGTCCGTGTTTCTTTACCAGAAGAACAAGTATATCTTTTTAAATTTAAATTAGAAAAAGAAGGTTTAGTAAGCGTTAGGGAGAGCATTGAACTTTCTTTAGAAGAACATATTCCGATAACAGCCGAGGATGCTATTTTTGATTACGAAGTAATCTCTGAAGACGCTCAAAGTCTAGAGCTTCAGGTAGCGACTGTTCCCAAAAATGTCATTGAGAGTTATCTTTCGGTTTTCGAGCATGCTGGAATTAACGTTCAGTCTTTTGAACTAGAAGCGCAAGCCATTTCTAGAGCGGTTATAAAAAAAGGTGATATGGGGACTTATATGATTGTTGATTTTGGAGAAAAAAATACGGGTATTTTTATTGTATCTCGTGGGGTTGTGATGTTTACCTCTACACTCGATGTGGGTGGAGTGATGTTAAACGATATGATTGCAAAGAATTTCAAAATAAGTGTTGAAGAAGCAGAAAAGATGAAGAAAAAGTATGGTCTTCAGCGTAATACCGAAAATAGAGAGATATTTTCTGTTCTTTTAAATAGTGTATCAGTTTTACGTGATGAGTTAGTCAAACACTTTTTATATTGGCACACACACAAAGATGAAGAAGGTAAGAGCAATCCTCCAATAGAAAAGATAATTCTTTGTGGTGGTGATTCAAATTTAATAGGACTTTCTGATTATTTTTCTGTCAGCATGAAGAATAAAGTAGATATGGCAAATGTTTGGGTGAATATATTAGATACAGAAAAATATATTCCGGACATAGATTTTAAACAAGCACTTTCATTTGCAGCTGCTTTGGGGCTCGCTTTACGAGATTTTGATAACAATTAATTTATGATAAATTTGATTCCAAATCAAGAGAGGAAAGAGATGGCGAAGAGTTTTTATTATAAACTCGTGATTTTATTTTTTATAATATGTAGTTTTTCTTTTTTTGCTATTACTATTGCTATTTTACCATCGTATTTTCTTTCTTCTGTGAAAAATAATATTTTAGATGAAAAATTACAGGCGCAGAAGAGTGAATCTGTTCCCTTACCAGACCAAAATGTTATTTTGACGATTAAGAATTTAAATAAGGAAATAGACATAGTGGAAAATGCTGAAAACAGTAAGTTTGTTGTTTCTGAAAAAGTAATAAATGCCATAATTCTTAAAAAGATGTTAAAAATCAAAATTACTGATATTTCTTATGATGAAGGGTCACAAAGTAGTCCTGCACAAGATAAGAAAATTATTATTAAAGGTATTGCTCCTTCTCGTGAAGTGTTGCTTTTATTTAGACAAGCTCTTCAGTCCGATGTTACTTTTAAACAGGTTGATCTTCCGATTTCTAATTTCGTCAAAGGTTCAAATATAGGGTTTTCATTAAGTTTAATTCCTGCATAATATATGAAAAACAATTTTCCTAAAATACAATTTCTATTTTCAATAATATTTTTGTTTATTTTCTTTTCTATTTTCTTTTTTTTCTATAATGCAATAGAAAGTAATAATGTAGGGTTGCAGTTAAAGCAAACAGATTGGCAGAATGAAAATAATAGACAAAACGAAATAAAGACTCTTAATAATTCTCTCAAGGCAATAGAAGAAGAGAAAACTCAAATGGAAACTCACTTTGCTCAAAGTTCTGATGCCGTGCCATTTTTAAATACTATTGAAGGGCTAGCTCCAAAAACAGGTGTAAAAGCAGAAGTCACTTCTGTAGACATATCGCCCGACAACACTGGTCTTTTAGTTGGGATGAAAGCATCGGGATCTTTTAGTGGTCTTTATAAATTTATAACAATGTTAGAAAACTCTCCTTATGAGATAAAATTTATAAGCTTAGATATACAAAAAGAAGCAGTACCAGATGGGACCAAGGGGGCTCCAGCTTCTGTGTGGGATGTTGTTTTAAAGATAAAGCTTTTGAGTTTTGTTTTATAAAATAAATTATAAAAAATGGAAATAAAATTTTTTAAAAAAGAAAAAGTGTTTAAGAAAGAAAAGGAAAGCTTGTGGATGAGCATAAATTTTTATTGGAAATTAGCTGTTCCCATTATGTTTTTGGTGGTAATTTTTTCTATTTTTTATGGTTACTATCTTTTTGTAAATATAAACAAAGATCCTGTTTTAGAATCAAATAGTACTAGTGGACAGTTTGAAACAGTAAACAAAGACAAGATCGGAAAAGCGTTTGATTATTTTTCTATTAGAAAACAAAAATCAAATCAGATATTAATTTCTCCTGCGCCCTTCATTGACCCATCGCTATAAAAATGTTAATTTGTATAGGTTGTACGGTTAGCTGTTTTGCGCGGTTAGCTCAGTTGGTAGAGCAACCCGTTTACACCGGGAAGGTCGGGGGTTCGAGTCCCTCACCGCGCACATGTTGTCCTCGTAGTTCAATGGATAGAACAGAAGGTTTCTAACCTTCTAATGTAGGTCCGATTCCTACCGGGGACACAATGAAAATAAAAATATTATATGAAGATAAAGATATCTTAGCCATAGAAAAGCCTTCAGGTATTTCGGTGCATGGAGATGGAAGGAGTAAAGAAAAGACTATTACTGATTGGATATTAAAAAATTATCCAAAGATGAAAAATGTCGGTGAGCCGATGGGGGAAATACTGCGACCTGGCATCGTACACAGATTAGATCGTGATACTTCTGGAGTATTACTTTTGGCAAAAAACCAAAAATCATATGAATTTTTAAAAAGCCTATTTCAAAATAGGGAAATGAAAAAGGTATATGTCGCCCTTGTGGATGGTTGGGTAAAATTTGATAGGGGAGTAATAAATAAACCCATTGGACGAAGTCCAAAAGATTTCCGCAGATATTTAGCGGGTCGTGGTGTGCGGGGGGAAATTCGTGAAGCCATAACTCAATATAAAGTTTTAAAAAGATTTAACGCTTCGGCTTGTGAAAATTTTTCCTCCTGCGCCCTTCCGCGAGTACGCGGTGGGACCCTCGGAGATAAAAATTTTCACAAGCCTTCGCTTAGAAAATTTACTTTTATAGAAATCAGTCCTAAAACCGGCCGGACTCACCAGATCCGCGTGCATATGAAATTCTTAAATCATCCTGTGATTTGTGATTCTCTTTATAATCCAAATGGTGCTTGTCCAAAAGGGTTGTCTCGTATGGCATTGCATGCAAACTCAATAGAATTTAGAGATTTAAAGGGTAAAGCTATAAAAATAGAATCACCAATTCCAAAAGAATTCAAAAATATAGTAAAATAAAATTATGGAAGCTCTAACTAAATCCTGTCAAAACTGTAAAAAAGATTTCACAATAGAGCCGGAAGATTTTAAATTTTATGAAAAAATAAATGTTCCAGCACCCACTTGGTGTCCGGAATGCAGGATGATAAGGCGACTATCTTGCTATAACGCTTGGTCACTTTTTTATCGCAATTGCGACAAGTGCGGAAAACGCACTCTTTCTATGTATCCATCGCATCAGAAAATTACGGTTTATTGTCAGCCTTGCTGGTGGGGTGATGATTGGGATGGTACAGAATATGCTATGGACTACGACGCAAGCCGACCTTTTTTGACGCAATGGAAAGAGTTATCTGAAAAAACTCCTTATCCTGCTATCGAAAGTACTTATTTAAATTTAAAAAATTGTGATTATAGTAACGCCATTTCTTATTCAAAAAATTGCACTCTGGCAATATGGGCGGATTATTGCGAAAATGTTTATCATTCTTCTATTCTCAATCAGGCCAAAGATACTGCTGATTCTTTAAGAATTTTCAGTTCCGAATTATGTTATGAATCAATCGGATTAAGAAGGGGTTGTTATCGAACTTTTTATTCGGAAGAGTGCGATTCCTGTAGTGACGTATGGTTTTCTCGCAATTGTTATGGGTGCATGAATTGTATCGGCTGCGTAAATTTGCGCGACTCTTCTTATAAAATTTTTAATGTTCAGTATACCCGCGAAGGATATTTAGAAAAATTAAAAAAATTAAAATTAGAGACTCGTTCAGGCATAGATGAGTTCAAAAAAGAGGCCGAGAAATTATGGAAAAAACTTCCGTATCGTTCTTATACCGGAGACAGTTTTAATCTGAATGTTACCGGCGAATATGTTTATCAATCAAAAAATTCAAAAGAAATGTATATTGCTGGGCATGCGGAAAATTGCAAATACTGTCAGTTTATTACTTTTAAACCCGCAAAAGATTGCATGGATTATTCCGGTTGGGGAAATAATGCCGAGCTTATTTATGAATCTTTGAATGTTGGTGAAGATGTAAGTAATGTTAAATTTTCCCTTGATTGTATTGTCGGCGTTGAAAACACTGAATATTCCTTATGGTGTGTTGGATCGAAAAACGATTTTGGCTGTATTAATTTGAAACATAAAAGTTACTGTATTTTAAATAAAGAGTATTCTAGAAAAGAATATGAAGAATTAAAAGAAAAAATAATAGAAGATATGAAAAAGAATCCATACATAGACGAACTCGGACGAGCTTGGCCATATGGGGAATTTTTCCTCCCCGGTTTCAGTAAGTTTGCTTACAATAATTCCAATGCAAGTAAATTTTTTACGAAAACAAGAGAAGAAGCTCTGGCTGGCGGTTATACTTGGAATGATGAGGTGGAAAAGCAAGCTGATGCTATCATCTCCGGAAAAGATTTACCGGAAACTATAAATAAAGTCGATGAATCGATCTTAAAAGAAATAATTTCCTGTACTACTTGCGACAGAAAATATAAAATAGCTTCGATTGAGTTTGATTTATTGCGAAAAATGAATATGCCTCTGCCAACCAGATGTCTAAGGTGTCGGGAAAATTCTCGATTTGATAAATTACAAATGCCGAAACTCTATGATAGAACTTGCATGAAATGTGGAAAGGCAATCAGGACTTCATATGCTCCGGATAGAACGGAAACGGTCTATTGTGAAACTTGCTATCAGCAGGAATTCATCTGACCTCTCCCCAACCCCTCTCCTTATCAAGGAGAGGGGAAAGCAAGGGGTGAGGTGAATAAAATTGCAAAAATGAATCTATTGTGGTAATGTTTCTCTACATATGACAGGAAATAAAGTGAGCAATATAAAGTTTAGTCCGGTAGATATGGAAGCCCGCAAGGCTCTTAATTTTAAGGCTGGAGACACAGTAAACGTCTGGTCTAAAATTTTAGAAGAAAAAACCGAGAAAAAAGGAGACAAGAAAAAGAAAGATGATAAAAAGTCTGAGGCAAACAAGTTCAGATTGCAGGCTTTTGAAGGTATCGTTCTCGCTAGAAAACACGGCACAGAAATGGGTGCTACTTTTACAGTCAGAAAAATAGCTTCTGGTGTGGGTGTAGAAAGAATTTTCCCTCTATATTCTCCAATGATAGATAAAATTGAAATAACCAAGAAGTCAAAAGCTCGCAGATCAAAGCTCTACTATATTCGTACAAAAGCAGTCAAAGACGTTCGCAGTAAAATGCGTTCTGTAACTAATCAAGAAGAGGCAGAAGAAGTAGCAGCTGAAGAAAAAACTGAAGTTGTAAAATAATCTGCTATAATTTCTATATGCGCGGGTGGCGAAACTGGTAGACGCACTACCTTGAGGTGGTAGCGCTCGCAAGGGCATGGGAGTTCAAATCTCCCTCCGCGCACAAAAAATATTAAAATTATCTTTATAAAAGCTTTCTTTTTTTCTTATTTATTGATATAAATAGCAATACATGGAGATATTGGTGTAGTAGTAGCACAGCAGCTTGTGGAGCTGTTAGCGAGAGTGCAATCCTCTCATATCTCCCATTTTTTTATTTTTCGCCTATTTCTTTATCGATGTGGTCGAGTTTTTGTTCAACCTTACTTAAGATATTTTTTAAGCTTTTTAGCTGAGTTTCTTCTGTTTCTATTTCACCTTCTTCTTTTTCCTCAATCTTCTTTTCACCCACAAGTCCAGAAATGATGAGTTTCTTTCCAATGAATTCTGATACTAAAAGGCCGGTTGTTATAAGGATAATAAATCCCAATATGAAAGAAACTTCGCTAGTCATGCTGATATCATCTGCCATATGCCATATGCCACGCCAGAATAAGACCACTCCAATACCTCCTATTAAGGCATAAAGGGTAGGGTAACGACTCAATCTTTCTCTTATTTTTTCCTCTAATTTATCAAGGTTTTTTTCGAATTCTTTTATCATAGGTTGTCTACATTGTATATTAAGAGTAAGATTATTTCAAATGAAAAAAAATGATGTATGGAATGATAAAAATCTACATAAAACACTTAAAGAGGGTGGTGTGGTTGTCATGCCCACAGATACTTTGTATGGAATTGTTGGAAAAGCTGAAAATGAGAAAACAGTAAACAGGATTTATGAAATACGAAAGCGTGCGCCGAGCAAGCCATGTATTATTTTAATTTCTGACATTAAAGATTTAGGAAAATTTTCAATAAATATTTCAAAAGAACAAAAATTAGTATTAGAAAAATATTGGTCTATAAATACAGAACCGGTAAGTATTATTTTAGATTGTAATGAAGAGAAATTTAGATATTTACATCGTGATACAAATTCGCTAGCTTTTCGTTTGCCTGCGCAAGGAGGTTTACAGGATTTATTGAAAGAAACAGGTCCGCTCGTAGCGCCGTCGGCAAACCTTGAAGGTTTGCCTCCGGCGCTAAATATTATTGAAGCGAAAAAGTATTTTGGAGATTCTGTTGATTTATATGTTGATGGGGGAGAGATAAAAGGCAAAGCTTCTAAAGTAATTAGGCTAAAAAAAGACGGTTCAGTTGAAGTTTTAAGAGATTGACAGGAGCCACCACTGGGGGTATAATGCGTACAGAGTTCCGAGCACAAACAAGGAGAAAAAACAAACATGAATCTGGTACGTGAACATCACGACTGGAAAGATGCAATGGAAGTTGCCGCCGAAGAAGCAGCGAGTTCTGGTGGTCAACAACAACCGTCGCCTGCAGTCGCAGAGAGTTCAAGAGAGGGAAATGAGGGTGGATCTAAGTCCCCTGCTTCTGACCCCGATCTTGTGCGCTCTTTGTAGTCCGTTCAGCAAAAGGAAACCCATGAATAGTACCAACGAGGCCAGAAAGCTCAGCCTAGTCTTGGGATATGATGGCGGGGATAATGGTCCCCTTGATCCCTTGGAGGCGGAAGTTGCCGAAGGAATTCGGCGCGTGAAAGAGTTCTTCAAAAGGAAAGGGGGCGAAGAATAGACAGCCCTTAACAACATTGACAGTACACCGCCTGGTGGGAGAACCACCGGCGGTTCTCTATTTCTAGCCAAACTTTTGCTATACTAAATAAGCGAATGAAAATACAAAAAAATTACAATTTATCTAAGTTAAATACCTTTGGCATTTCGGTTCAGGTGAAGTTTTTTGTTGAAATTAATACTGAAGCTGATTTAAAAGAGCTTTTTAATATAAAAGAATTCAAAAATAATGAGAAACTATTCCTTGGTGGAGGAAGTAATGTTTTATTTACAAAAGATTTTAATGGTTTGGTAATTTTAAATAAATTAAAAGGGATAGAAATTTTAAAAGATAATTCAAATGATGTTTTCATTAGATGCATGGGTGGAGAGATGTGGTATAGTCTCGTGGATTTTTCTGTGGAGCGAGGACTTTGGGGTATTGAGAATCTCTCTCTTGTTCCAGGTACCGTAGGCGCTGCTCCGGTGCAAAACATAGGCGCTTATGGAGTAGAAATCAAAGATGTTCTAGAAAATGTTGAAGCTTTTGATGTTGATATGGGTAAAAATAAGATTTTTCAAAAAGAAGAATGTAAGTTTGGTTATCGTGATAGTGTTTTTAAAAATGAATTTAAGGGAAAATATTTTATTACAGCTGTCACTTTAAAATTAAGCAAAAAAGAAAATAAAAATATTAATTATAAAATTCTACAAGATTATTTAGAAAAAAATAAGATAGAAATTAAAAATTCTAAAGATGTGAGTGATGCAGTAGGGGCGATAAGGAAGAGCAAGCTTCCGGATCCAAAAGTTATTCATAACGCAGGCAGTTTTTTTAAAAATGTTTTTGTAAAAGTTTCGGAATTTGAAAAATTACAGAAAATTTATCCCGAAATGCCTCATTTTGATGAAGATGAAATGGTGAAAATTCCTGCTGGGTGGCTCATTGAAGAGTGCGGTCCTGTAAATGGTATAAGCTGGAAGGGTTATAAGAAAGGCAATGTTGGTGTGCATGAAAAACAAGCTTTGGTTTTAGTAAATTATGGAGGAGCGACAGGAGAAGAAGTTTTGAGTTTAGCAAATGAAATTATTTCTAGTGTAAAAGATAAATTTGGCTTAAAACTCAGTCCTGAAGTCAATTTGATTTAATGGATTTTAAAGAATATAATTATTAAGATTTTATTAATTAACATATAAATTTTATGGAAATACCAGAAGAAAACAAGAAGAGAATTTCAAAAGTGTTTTTAATCTTAATGATTATTTTATCAGTCTATTTTGCGGTAAAAATAATTTCAGTTTTAAAGAAGACAAGTTTGTTAGGGGAGAGTCAAAATCCTGCAACCATTTCATTTTCAGGTCACGGTGAAGTGACGGCTGTTCCTGATATTGCCAATGTGTATTTTACAATTAGCAAGGATGCGAAGACAGTCAAAGATGCTCAAGCTGCTGTCGCAGTAGTTGAGAAATCCGCTTTAGATCTTTTAAAGACAAAAGGTGTTGATGATAAGGATGTAAAGACGACCGATGCATCTTTTAATCCCAAATACGAATACAGACAAGCAATATGCCCACCAATCCCAATGGGTGCTGGAACAGCTGGCACTACAGTTAGTCCTTCCTCTCCTTATTATTGTCCTTCTGACAAGCAAGTTATCGTCGGTTATACGGCTAGTGAAAGTATCACAGTAAAAATAAGAAATACAGACGATGCAGGAGCTATTATGCAAGGATTAGGCACTATTGGTGTTTCTAATTTAAGTGGTCCAAACTTTGCGATTGATAAAGAAGATGCTTTGAAAGCACAAGCAAGAAAGCTAGCTATTGATGATGCAAAAGCAAAAGCAGAGGTTTTAGCAAAAGACTTAGGCGTAAGTTTGGGTAAAATTACAAGCTTTAATGAAAATGGTAATTATCCTATGATGTATGCTTCTTCTGTGATGATGAAAGACAGTGCAGGTTCTGCTCCAGCACCAGCTGTGATTCCAAAAGGAGAAAATACCATCAGCTCGGATGTGACGATAACTTACGAAATAAGATAACCACCCCTTACCCCTCCTTATCAAGGCGGGGAGGATTCCTAAATTTGCTTTTTTACCGCAAAAAGAGTAGTATTAAAAGAGCCCTGAGAGGGGCTTTTTTAAAAGGTTTAATAACAAACGAGGCAAGACCTAACATGTTAGGTCTTGCCTCGGGAGAAATATATGTCAAAATTTACAGAGTATTTAAAAGAAACAAAAGGAGAGTTAAAACACGTTATCTGGCCCACAAAGAATCAGACTTTTTACTACACTCTTATTGTTATAATTTTATCCATCGTAGTCGCATATTATTTAGGTATTTTTGATTTTATCTTCTCAAGAGGTTTAGAGAAGTTGATTAATCGCTAAAAATATTTATGTCAAAACAAGAAAAACAAGGAGCAAGAAACTGGTACGCTATTCATACCTATGCGGGATATGAAAATGTTGTTTTGCGTAATTTAAAACAGCGTATTGATTCACTTGGAATGAATGACAAGATTTTTAACGTTATTGTTCCAATTGAAAAGAAAATCAAAATCAAAGGAGGCAAGAGAGTAGAAGTAGAAGAAAAGATTTATCCTGGTTATGTATTAGTAGACATGATCGTGACTGATGATTCTTGGTATGTGGTTAGAAACACTCCCCGAGTCACAGGTTTCGTCGGTGCAGGAGTGAACCCAGTTCCTCTTAGAAAAGACGAAGTAGATTATCTATTCAAGAAAATGGACTCTGGCACAGCTAAGCACAACATTGACATGACCCTTGGAGAAAGTATTTTAATCACCGATGGTCCGTTTAAAGATTTAGAAGGCAAGGTTAATTCAATTGATCAAGAACGTGGAAAGGTAAAAGTATTAGTTTCTATGTTTGGTCGCGAAACCCCAGTTGAATTAGACTTCTTGCAAGTTAAGAAGATTTAAGCTAATCTAAACTACGTACTTAACGTCACAAAATATATATATATATGGCAAAAAAAATCACCAAAAAAATAAAACTTCAAATACAGGCCGCAAAAGCAACTCCTGCGCCACCACTAGGTCCAGCACTCGGACAGGCAGGTATAAACATTGGGGACTTTGTAACCAAATTCAACGCTAAAACAGCTAAAATGGCTGGAGACAAGGTTGGAGTATTGATTACTGTATTTGATGATCGCAGTTATGATTTCATCGTTAAAACTCCTCCAGTTTCTGGACTTATCTTAAAAGCAGCTGGCATTGAGAAGGGTTCAGGCAAGAATGCTACGACTAAAGTCGGTAAGATAACTCGTGCTCAAGCTCTTGAAATAGCTAAGAAAAAAGCACCAGATTTAAATTCAAAAGATGATGAAGGAGCTATCAATATCATCGCTGGTTCTGCTCGCTCAATGGGCATCGAAGTAAAGGATTAATTTTCTCAATAAAAGTTTATGCAAACATTAAATGAAAAGGATTATAAAAAAATTCTTGTTTGCTTAACACTTTATATCGGTTCACTTTTTGCAGCGAATACTTTGGGAATAAAATTAATGCCATTTTTATTTGGTACTCATTTGTCTGTTGCTGTCTTTTCCTTTCCGATAGTTTTTTGTATGACAGATGTCATAGGAGAAGTTTATGGTAAGAAGATGGCAAATAATTTTGTTCTTGCGGGTATTATAAGTATTATTTTGTTTTTATTTTATTCTTTAATTTCTACAATTACACCATGGGCTAAAGAAGGTCTTTGGGCACAGGTAGGATATGATCAAATTTTTGGGCTCTCTGTTCGTTTTTCTATTGCTTCGCTGGTTGCTTTTGCGATAGGCCAATATCAGGACGTGATTTCCTTTTTCTTTTTAAAGAAACATATAGGAGAAAAAAAGTTTTGGCTTCGATCAAATTTATCAAATATTTGGTCTGAATTTTTTGATTCTGCTATTTTTATGTTCATTGCTTATCTCGGCATTATGCCAGTTAAAACCATTTTCTTGATTATCATTCCATGGTGGGCTTACAAAATATTTATGGGGTTTTTGTATACTCCATTTTCATATTTAGGAATTCGTTTATTAAGAGGAAAAAATATAAATGCAAATTACTCCAATCAAAACCAGAATATTTAAAGAAAAGGAAGATTTATTTTCTTTTATTTTAGAGCAAGTAAAGCATATAAATGAAAATTCTATTTTGGTTGTGACTTCAAAAATAGTTGCTCTCTCAGAAGGTAGAACTGCTTTATACAAAAATGAAAAGCAAAAAATTACGTTAATAAAAAAAGAGAGTGATTTTACTTTTAAAACTAAAATCGTTTGGCTTACTTTCAAAGATGGTATGGTGATGGCAAATGCTGGAATTGATGAATCAAACGCTAAAGGTAAACTTATTTTTTTACCAAAAGATAGTTTTAAAAGTGCAGAGATTTTACGTAAGAAATTAATGCAACATTTTCAGCTGAAAAATCTAGGAATTTTAATAACAGATTCTAGACTTCTTCCGCTTCGTGCTGGAGCTGTCGGAATGGCTGTGGGTTATGCAGGTTTCGAGGGTGTTAGGAATTATATTGGGAAAAAAGATATTTTCGGCAGAGTTTTAAAAATGTCAAAGACAGATGTTGCAGATAGTTTAGCTACATCCGCTGTATTTTGTATGGGGGAAGGGAAAGAACAGCAACCACTTGTTTTGATAAATGATGCGCCGGTTTGTTTTGTAAAAAAGATAAACAAGAAAGAATTAAAAATTAGCCCAAACAAAGACTTGTATCTGCCACTTTTTGGGAGTATATTAAGGAAATGAAAAAGGTTCTCAAAAAGATTACGAAACATAAAAGACCTTCATGGGACGAATACTTTCTAAAAATGATAGATATGGTTGGTTCACGAGGAACTTGCGATCGTGGACGTTCAGGTACAATTTTAGTTAAAGATAAAAGAATTCTCGCCACTGGATATGTCGGTTCACCGATCGGCTTACCTCATTGTGATGAAGTTGGACATGAGATGCATACTGTTTCTAAAGATAGCGGGGCAACTTCTCGCCATTGTCTTCGCACAGCTCACGCGGAATTAAATGTTATTGCTAACGCCGCGCGTTTTGGTGTGGCTATTGATGGATCAACATTATATTGTAAGATGGTTCCTTGTTATACTTGTTCAAAAACAATTATAAATGCGGGTATTAAACGAGTAGTCGCTTTTAGGGATTATCATGCGGCCAAGCAATCAAAAGATATTTTCAAACAAGCGGGAGTAAAATTAGAGATTATCAACAAGGAAATTGAAGCTTATAAAGATCAATAAATTTCATGATTGATTTAAAAAAATTACAAAAAGAAGTAATGAAGAATAAGTTGGAAAAAGGTTTCAATACGACTGATGTTGCGTCGGAATTTTGCCGAGCATATGAAGAGCTCTCCGAAGCCTTTTCCAAACATAATAAAAATCAGCCGGGTGTGGCAGAAGAATTCGCCGATGTGATGATATTTATTCTCGGTATGTCTGAGATTCTTGGTTTTGATTTAGAAAAAGAACTAGTTCGTAAGATGGAAATCAATAAAAAAAGAAAATATAAAAAAGAAAAAACTCCTGAAAGAAAAGATATTTTTATTCGCATTAAAACTCCTCTAGACCCTTAGATTTTCTCGTATACCGAGAAAGTATAATTAAAAGAATTTTTGTCGTCCTTTTTATGTTCTTCGTGTGAGATTTCGTTCCAGACTATTGGGATAATTTCAGGGAAAAAGCTGTCAGCTTTTTTATCTTCGGCTTCTATGTGAGTGATGTAAAGCCTGTCGGCTATCGGTAGGGTTTGTTTATAGATTTCAGCTCCGCCGATTATAAAAATTTCTTTGTTTTGAGCAAGTTGAGCAAGGGTAGTCCTTGCTGAATTTATTGCTTCTTCTAAAGAGTGCGCAATTTCAATGCCATTTTTTTTATAATTCAAATCTCTGGTTATAACTATATTTTTTCTGTTTGGCAACGGACCTTTTAATGATTCAAAAGTTTTTCGCCCCATTATGACAGGGTGCCCAGAAGTCATCTTTATAAAATGACTCATGTCGGCAGGCATATGCCACAGCAGGGTGTTGCCTTTACCTAATTCATTATTTTTACCAATTGCTGCGATAAGTGAAATCATGGATTTATACGGCGATTTCGAATGGAATTCGAGGATAGCTTTCGTAATTTATAATTTCTGAGTCTGTGTATTGCCAATCAAAAATTGATTTGAAATTATTGGTTTTAATTTGAGGTAATTTATATTTATTTGGATCACGGGCTAATTGTTCCTTCAAGCCTTCAATGTGATTGAGGTATATATGCGTGTCCGCTAGAAATCCCGTGAGTATTCCTTCTTCTAGTCCTGTTTCTAGAGCAAGCAAATGCAGAAGAGTTGCGTAGCTTGCAATGTTAAATGGTAAACCTAGAGCTACGTCGACACTGCGTTGATTCCAAAATAAATTTAAGCGGTTATTTATGACTGTCACTTGAAACGCATAGTGGCAGTAGGGCGGAACAGCTTTATCTATATCCATAGGGTTCCAAGCGAGTACAAGCATTTGGCGACTATCTGGTTTCGTTTTCAACATTTCTACCATACGTTTCAATTGATCCACACCTTCTCCAGTATAATCCGTTTTATAATCTTTATATTGCGCTCCAAAATGGCGCCATTCCCAGCCATAGATAGTTCCCAAGTCTCGCTCCTCTAGCATTTTCTTTTTTGTCTCCTCGTCATGAGCATAAGGTATTTTAAGAGGAGTGCACCATTCATCCCAAATATGGTTATTTCTGTCTTGAAGCCATTTTTTGTCGGTAATTCCTTTGATAAAAAATTCTAGTTCGGAAGCGACAAGACGAAACGGGATTTTTTTTGTTGTGAGCAACGGAAAGCCATTTTTCATGTCATGTTGAAAAATAGTTCCGGCTATAGACATTGTGCCTGTTCCAGTACGGTCTGTTTTTTTTTCTCCATTTTCCAAAATATTTTTTACTATATCAAGATATGCCTTCATGTAATTCATTATAGCTTTTCGGGACAATTTTAAAAGTATTGACAAATTTATTATAAAATGCTATTCTTAAAACATCATTCTCATCTATTAAATATTGGGAGTGACCCAATATAAACAATATGTATAAACAATATTCGGCAGCTCCGAAGAAATTCGGTGGCCATACTTCTACGTTTAAAACGAAACCTCGTTTTGGTGGAGGAACAAAAAAAATATTCAGCAATAATTCTAAACCTCGTTTTGGAAGCGGGGGCATACGCCACGGCGTGGTGGGGAAGAAAAGATTTGGCTCTTCTAGAGGTGAGCGAATAGATTTTTCTCGTTTCATCAAGAAGGGAGTACATGTAGAGGAAAAGCCATATGTTTCAAAGCACACTTTTGCTGATTTTCCATTCAATCCTCAACTTCATAAAAATATAAAAGTAGCTGGTTTTATAGACCCTAGACCTATTCAAGACCAAGCGATACCGACAGTTCTCTTAGGACGGGATGTTTTTGGTATGGCAAATACAGGCACAGGAAAAACTGCGGCCTTTTTGCTTCCATTGATTGAAAAGATTTATAAAACCAAAGGTATGGGCAAGAGGGAAATGGCCCTCATAATGGCTCCGACTCGCGAACTTGCTCTTCAGATAGAAAGTGATTTTAAAATATTATCTTTTGGATTAGGAATGTTTTCTGTAGCTTGCGTGGGAGGATTGCCAATAATGAAACAGATCAGAGAAATAAAACTCGGAGTTTCATTTGTCATTGGTACACCAGGAAGATTGCGAGATTTAATTGATAAAAAAGTTTTAAATTTATCTACATGCCACAGTGTGGTCCTAGATGAAGCTGACCGGATGCTCGATATGGGATTTAGAGATGAAATGGTTTATATAATTGGTAAGATTGCAAAAGAACGTCAGACACTTTTCTTTTCTGCGACACTGTCTCCAGACATAAAGAAATTAACAGAGCATTATCTAAAAGAGCCTGCTTTTATCTCAGTCATTTCCGGCGAGACGGCGAAAAACATAGATCAAGATGTTGTCCGTTTCCGAACTAAAGAAGAAAAATTAGAAAAGCTGAACGAAATTTTAAAGAAAGACGGTTCGGATAAAGTTTTAATTTTCCGAGAAATGAAGCACAGCGTGGATTCTCTGGCGAAAGAATTGCATGCTTTTGGATTTAAAGTCGGCGGGATTCACGGCGACAAGAGAAGTCGTGAGCGCATTCGTATTCTTGATTCGTTTAAAAAAGGACATATAAACATATTGATAGCAACTGACGTGGCTGCTAGAGGTTTGGATATTCCAGATGTGACGCACGTCATAAATTATGATGTGCCACAGACTTATGATACTTATGTGCATCGCATCGGCCGAACCGGTCGTTCGGGCAAAAAAGGCAACGCGCTGACTTTCGTCCCGGCATAGTGATATAATTGAGCCATGTCTCAATTTAATAAACCCCCACAGGCAGAAAATATAAAACCAGAATTAGTTTCTGATTACAGGGCAAGGCTCAAATTGCCGGAGGTGAGTTCAAAAAAAGTCAAAAATATGTCACGCATTGGTTACGCTATTCAATATCAGAATGGTTCGGTGCTTCAAGTACTTGATATTAAAGGTATGAAGATCAATCCTGAAAATCTACCTGTTGCAATTAGTCGTTTAGGGAAAAGCGAAAACTCTCCAGAACAAAAAGCTAAATAAAAAAACCCACATTTAGACGGCCGTCCAAATGTGGTATACTATGCAGATGCAAAAACATTGGAAAGATGAGGCTTCTTTTAGCGATCTTATTATCAGTCAATTACTGTCTTGTTATTCGCTCAGAATTCAAAGAAGAGTGCTTTATGAATTAGTGCAGAAGAGACGAATACTTAGTAATGAATTGTTTAATAAAAATTTATACAGACTCAAAAAGAAGGGAATATTAGATTTTGATTCTGAAAAAGGTGTTATCTTAAATAAAAATATTCTAAGACGACAAACTCTATTTGCGAAAATACTAGTAAAGCCGATAGGGAATACAAAAGTTATGGTTTTGTTTGATATACCGGAAAAGAAAAGGAAAACCAGAAATTGGCTTCGCTTGCATTTAAAATTATGGGATTTTGAAATGTTGCAGCAAAGCGTTTGGCTGGGGAAAGGTCCCTTGCCGAAAGAATTTATTGCTCGGCTTGATTTGCTCGGTGTTGGCAAGTGTGTGAGGATATTTAAGATTGAAAGTATAAAAGCGCAGAAATAAAACCCAATTCTAGACGGCCGTCCAAAAGTGGTGTGGTTTTAGTTGTGCATAACTAAACTTGCTAAAGAGGTGTGGGGGGGGGGGTAGTATTAGTACTATTATTATCTAACCTTTAAAATTATGAAACAAGACCTTGAAAATTTAGAAAAAAGTATGAAAAAAGCTCAAGTTGATAGACCGATGTCTAAGCCGGCTGAAAATATTTTAGCACAGGAGCGAGCAAAAGGCCCAAAGGGGCCTAAAGATTTAGAATGGAAAGAAATGACATTAGAAAATGTGGGTGGTAAGTTTCAGATCCAATCTTTTGGTGAATCATATAAATCTCCAAGATTTTCCGCTACACCTGAAAAGGCAGAAGAAGCAAGAAAATGTATAGAAATTTTACGAGGGAAAACAGCAGACGGATCAGCATTAAATTTAACTTTAGAAAATATTCTTAAAGGTTCTACTTTGGATGAAGAGCTGGGAAAATGGAAATAGATTTTAAGTAGCAAGAACAGTTCATGTTAATAAAAAAACCTCACTGAATGTGAGGTTTTTTTATGCTTTGATGAGTCCGGCTTTGAGGAGGGTGACGTAGGCGCCGCGTTTTTTCATCGTGCGCATGCCTTGGGTAGAAACTTTTATGATTATGGATTTATTGATTTCAGGCACAAAAATCTTCTTCTTTTGAAGATTTAGGTTCTTTCGTACTCTGCCTGTGGGGTTAAATTTTGTGGCACGAGTCCTGTTAGAGTACCCGCCTCCCATAATTGAACTCTTTTTTGTTATTGCGCATATTTTCATATGTAGTTTCCATATGCTATCATGGAATTAATATGGATGCAACCAACGCATTTTTCTATATCATAATACTTGTGATGTCCATCGTTATTCACGAAGTGGCTCATGGTTTCATGGCGGAATATTTTGGCGACAAGACTGCACGTTTTGCTGGACGTCTGACTTTAAATCCTCTAAACCACTTAGACATTTTTGGTTCTATTATTTTGCCGATAGTACTTTACATTTCTACAAAGGCGACTGGCCATCCACTTCTTTTTGGTTGGGCAAAACCAGTGCCATATAATCCAGATAATTTGAGTAATAAAAAGTGGGGGACTATGTGGGTAGCTCTCGCTGGGATTTTAGCCAATTTTTCTTTGGCGATTATATTTGGCATTATTATTCGTCTTACTATCAATCTGGCCTTACCTGCGGGTTTTTATTTTATAACTTCTGTTATAGTCGTGGTGAATTTGGCTTTGGGCATATTTAACCTTGTTCCCATCCCTCCGCTCGATGGTTCTAAAATAATTTTCTCTCTTTTGCCCGATTCTTCAGCTTCTTTTATCGTCACTTATGAACAATATTCACTCATCATTCTCCTCGTTTTCATTGTTTTCTTGTCGGACTATTTATTGCCGATATTGTCATTTCTTTTCCACTTTCTGACCGGCCTTGCGTTTTAGTTATTTAAATAGTATATTGTTTCGTATAGTCCTTACGGGCTATTTTGTTTACATAAAAGACAACAAATGCCAACAATAAATCAATTAATCAAGAAAAATAGAGTTAAGGCACATCCGAAAGACAAGACGGTTGCTTTGACACGTGGTTTCAACGTACTTAAAAACAGACCAGTATTTTTCTCTTCACCTTTCAAACGAGGTGTCTGCACCAAAGTTTCTACTACTACTCCAAAGAAGCCAAACTCAGCTCTCCGAAAGATAGCCAGAGTCAGATTGACAAACGGCATGGAAGTCACCGCATATATTCCGGGTGAAGGCCACAACTTGCAAGAACACTCTGTGGTCATGATTCGCGGAGGACGCGTGAAGGACCTTATCGGAGTCAGATATCACGTTGTTCGCGGAGTTTTGGATACGCAGGGAGTTGAAAAGAGGAGACAAGGACGTTCGCTCTATGGAAACAAGAAACCAAAGGAAGCGAAAGCAAAATAAAAAAATAATTTTAAATAAACATTATGCGAAGAAAAGTAAAAAATAGAAATATAGTAGCCCCAGACTTCATCTACAATTCCACGAAATTGGAGAAGTTCATAAACTACATCATGTGGTCCGGAAAAAAGGAAACCGCCCGCAAGGTGATGTATGCTACTTTTGACGTGATTAAAGAAAAGACAGGCAATCCGAATCCGCTGGAGATTTTTGATTTGGCAATGAGAAACGCCGGCCCTTCCACCGAAGTCCGTTCAAAGAGAATCGGAGGTGCAAACTATCAGATTCCTATTGAAGTTCGTCCAGAGAGAAAGCTCGCCCTAGCTATGCGATGGATTCGCGATGCTGCTCGAGGTGGAAAGGGAAAACCAATGCATTTGAAACTTGCAGATGAAATAATCGCTGCTTCAAAGAACGAAGGTTCAGCTATTAAAAAGAAAGAAGATACGCACAAGATGGCCGAAGCCAACAAAGCTTTCGCGCATTTTGCTTGGTAATTTTATAATATATGGAACGAGATTATCCTTTAGAAAAAGTTAGAAATTTTGGAATTATCGCGCACATTGACGCAGGAAAGACGACCACAACAGAGCGTGTTCTTTTTTATACCGGAAAGAAGCACAAAATTGGCGAAGTGCATGAGGGAGAAACCACTACTGACTGGATGGAACAGGAAAGGGAACGTGGAATCACTATTACTTCTGCTGCTGTCACTTGTTTCTGGTTGCCTACATATGCTCCGACAGATAAAAATAAAAAGCATCGTTTTAACATCATTGATACACCAGGACACATCGACTTTACCGTAGAGGTAAAGCGTTCTCTTCGCGTGCTCGACGGCGCAGTCGTCGTATTTGACGGCGTGGCCGGAGTGGAACCTCAATCTGAAACAAACTGGAGATATGCCGATGAAGCCAAAGTTCCTCGTGTTTGTTTCGTAAACAAATTAGACAGAACAGGTGCATCTTTTGAACATTCTTACGCTACTATTTTAGACAGACTTACAAAAAAAGCAGTTCGTATGCAGATACCTATCGGTCTCGAAGAAAAACACGAAGGAGTTATAGATTTGCTCCGCATGAAGGCTTACTATTTTGAAGGCGACATGGGTAACCAAGTTATTGAAAAAGACATTCCAGAAAATCTAAAAGCAGACGCAGAAAAATATCATTCCGAATTGGTGGAGAAAATAGTTGAGACGGATGATGCGATGATGACAGAATATTTGGAAGGCATGATTCCCGGCATGGACGTCTTAAAGAAGACTCTCCGCAAGGCTGTCATCGCAAATGAAATTTTCCCTGTTTTCGCCGGTTCCGCATTGAAAAACAAAGGCGTTCAGTTGGTGCTCGATGCCGTGATAGATTACTTGCCGGCGCCTACGGACATCGCCGCAATCACTGGTATAGATCCAAACAACGACGCCGCTATTGTCAGACATGCTTCGGATACGGAACCTTTTTCTGCGCTTGCTTTCAAAGTCGCGACTGATCCATTCGTCGGACAGCTTATTTTCTTCCGTGTTTATTCCGGAACTCTTACTGCCGGCAGTTATGTTTACAATCCACGAACTCGAAACAAAGAACGCATCGGCCGTATTTTGAGAATGCACGCAAATGACCGCGAAGAAGTGAAACAAGTTTTTGCCGGAGAAATAGCCGCCGCTGTCGGATTGAAAGACACGATTACTTCAGACACTCTTTGTGATGAAGACAATGCAATCATCTTAGATAGAATAGTTTTCCCTGAACCAGTTATTTCTCTACGAATTGAACCAAAGACAAAAGCAGACCAAGAAAAAATGGGTATGGCTCTAAACAGACTTGCTCAAGAAGATCCTACTTTCAAAGTTTCAACTGATCAAGAAACAGGTGAGACCATCATTTCTGGTATGGGAGAATTGCATTTGGAAATTATTGTGGATCGTATGAAACGCGAATTTGCTGTGGAAGCAAATGTTGGTAAACCGCAAGTAGCATATCGTGAGACTATTCATGGTCATTCTGAAGCAGAAGGTAAATATATCAAGCAGTCTGGAGGACGCGGAAACTATGGTCACGTAAAGATCAAGGTCAAGCCAATGGAAGTCCTTACCAAAGAAGAGTTGGAAGATTTACCAAAGAATACAAAGCGATCGCTTGGTTTCGAATTCATAAACACAATCAAAGGAGGAGTTATTCCACAAGAATATATTGCCCCTTGTGAAAAAGGATTCAAAGAAGGTTTGGATCGTGGAGTTTTGGCAGGATTCAAAATGGTAAATGTTTCTGTAGAACTTTGGGATGGTAGTTACCACGAAGTTGACTCAAATGAAATGGCTTTCAAAATCGCTGCATCTATGGCTATACAAGACGCATGTCGCCGAGCAAATCCTGTAATTCTTGAACCGATGATGAAAGTGGAAGTTGTCACTCCAGAGAAATTCATGGGAGACGTCACAGGAAACCTTTCTTCAAAGCGAGCCCTCATCGAAGGCATGGAAGACAGGGGAATGAACAAAGTTATCAAAGCCATCGTGCCTCTTTCCGAAATGTTTGGATATATGACAGGACTCCGCTCAATGACCGAAGGACGAGCTTCATTCACAATGGAATTCTTCCGCTACGATATGGTGCCAAACAATGTAGCCGAAACTATCATTTCAGCTAGGAAATAAAGGACGCTTTGGAGCTTTACTTTTCCTAAAAAATATGTTATGCTATTTTTTAGTGTTTTTTGTTCTTTTAAATAAATTTTTGAAATAGTTTGCGTGCAGAATTTTGGAAATTAAAAAGTTTCCAAAATTCTGCATCGTAAACTAATTAAAACGAGTGCAGATTTTCGTTGAGGAAGGCTGGACGAATACGGGATGTGTTCGTTGAGAAGTTGTTGCTTTCTTCAAAAGAGAATTAGTGCAGTGTATAAGGAAAAAGGAGTGTTATGGCATTTACACCAGATGAAGAGAAAGAGTTTCAACGGCGACGTGCGGGGATCAAAAAAATTGTGGCCCAGAAGGGCGGTCCCAACATGACGGTGATCATCGCCAGGGGGAAAATTGATCCGGCCGACTTCGAGTTCATGACCCTAGGGGTGAACACCACAGCTCACGCGAGGCGGCACCTCTAGTCAACCAAAGGAACCCATGACGAAGTTTCATGAAGAGTATGTGTACTTGTTGATTCTTCTCACTATGTATATTGGGAAAGAAAATCCCAATTTCAATACACTGTGCAAAGAACTCGACAAGAGGCGTTCTATATATTCGCCTGCAGACGTGGGTAACAGGAAGTTTGTTCCCTACGCTGGTCCGAAAGAGATGAGGCCAGATGATCCTGCAAGGTGGGCGGATATCACGAGCGCTATCTGGAAGCTCGGCCAAGCTGCTCTAGCGGCCGAGCCCAAGGTTCCTATCACTGTCACCTTGTAACGCCGAAAGGCATTGGAGATACACGAAGTATCGCAGAGATGAATTCGTGTCGGCACGGGGAGAAGTCTCCCCGTGCCGTGTTCCCCAATTTAGTTCTTTTGTTTTCAAATCAAAATGTACGCCCAGACGGAAAATTCCTTCTGGGTTTTGCTATTTTTAGGTGTTAATTTTTTACACAAAATAGCCGTTGACAATGTTTTTAAATTTGCTAGTATCTATTTAACTGCGTTTTTTGCAGTTTTTGTTTTGATTTATCAATTATTAATTAATAATTTTGCCCACGCCAATGGCGAGGCAAGTTAGTAGCTAAGCCTCAGCAACTGGTTCCTGTATGTTGAGTCTTAATTATTAACCCAAATAATAATATGGCAGAGGAATTTAAAAGAGATAAGCCACACGTAAACGTCGGAACTATTGGTCACGTTGACCATGGTAAGACAACTTTAACAGCAGCGATTTTGCATGTTTTGAACATGGCCGGAAAGCAGGTCCGACTTCGAGGTGTTGACCAGATTGATAATGCTCCTGAAGAAAGAGCTCGTGGAATCACCATTAACATTTCTCACAATGAATACGCTACTGACGCTCGTCACTATGCGCACATTGATGCTCCAGGACACGCTGACTACATCAAAAACATGATCACCGGTGCAGCTCAAATGGATGGTGCGATCCTCGTGGTTGCAGCGACAGATGGTGCTATGCCTCAAACTCGTGAACACGTTCTTCTTGCAAAACAAGTTGGTGTTCCAAAGATAATCGTCTTCTTAAACAAGTGCGACATGGTTGACGATAAAGAAATGATTGATTTAGTTGAAGAAGAAATTCGTGAATTACTTGCTAAACAAGGTTTTGATAAAGACTGTCCGGTTATTCGTGGTTCAGCCTTAAAGGGTCTTGAATCAAAGTCTGTAGATGATGAATGGGCAAAGAAAATTCTTGAGCTTGCAAACGCTCTTGATACTTATATTCCTATTCCAGTCCGAGATTTGGCAAAGCCATTCCTCATGCCAGTGGAAGACATATTCTCAATCGAAGGCCGTGGTACTGTCGTAACAGGAAAGATAGAAAGAGGTGTAATCAAGCTCGATGAAGACGTAGAAATCGTCGGAATCAAGCCTACACAGAAATCAACAGTTACAGGTATTGAAATGTTTAACAAGAATCTAAAGGAAGGTCAGGCAGGAGACAATGCTGGTATCCTCCTTCGAGGTTTAAAGAAAGAAGATATCACTCGAGGACAGGTCCTAGCAAAACCAGGTACTGTTACTCCACACGATAACTTTACTGCAGAAATTTACGTTTTGAAAAAGGAAGAAGGTGGACGTCACACTCCATTCTTCAAGGGTTACAAGCCTCAGTTCTACATCCGAACTACTGACGTTACTGGTGATGTGACTTTGGCCGAAGGTACAGAAATGGTTATGCCAGGAGACACCGTAAAAATAACTGTTAAGTTGGTTACCCCAGTCGCGCTAGAAGAATCACAGAGATTCGCTATCCGTGAAGGAGGCAAGACTGTCGGAGCAGGAGTGGTTACAAAGATTCTTGGTTAAAAATTTTAATTTAAAGTAGTTCAATGACAACAACAGAGACAAAAATCAAAAAGCCTAAAGTGGCGAAAACTGCAACAACAGTTAAAGCTGTTAAAGTTCCGAAGACAAAAGTCTCTGCTAAAAAAGACAAGCCTGTCTCTAAAGAGGAAGGTCGGGTTATATTGCGTATACGTGTGCGAGCTTACGAGAGTAAGATTCTAGATAGCTCAGTCAAGCAGATCATGGATACTGCTATGCGTCACGATGCGACAATAGTCGGACCTGTGCCATTGCCTACTGAAATCAAAAAATACACAGTCAATCGTTCTGCGTTTATTTACAAAAATACGCGAGAACAATTTGAAATTCGCGTCCACAAGAGATTGATTGATATCATAAATCCAAATGCAAAGACCATCGAGGCTCTTACTAATTTGTCTTTGCCTTCCGGTGTAGATATTGACGTAAAGATGCTATAGAAATTTATGAAATTCATTTTAGCCACAAAACAAAATATGACAGAATTCTTCGGAGAAGACGGAGCAGTTGTTCCTGTGACTATTCTTTCCGCTGGACCTGTGACAGTGACTAGAGTATTTTCTAAAGAAAAAGATGGTTACAATTCTATCCAAGTAGGTTTTGGTACTCAGAAAAAAGAAAGAATCAGTAAGGGAAGCGCTGGTGCTATGAAAGGTGCTTTCTACAAAACTCTCAAAGAATTTAGATTAAAGCCTATTGATAAGGTGACTGCAAAAGAAGGTGATGTTATTGATGTTTCTTCTTTTGCTCCTGGTGATATGCTTCAAGTTTCAAGCGTTTCCAAAGGTAAGGGTTTCCAAGGTGTTGTAAAGCGCCATGGTTTCCACGGCGGTCCACGTACTCACGGTCAAAAACATTCTGAAAGAGAGCCAGGAAGTATCGGAGGAGGACTCCGAACTCACGTTCCTAAAGGCATGAGAATGGCAGGTAGAATGGGTAGCGATCGTATTACACAGAAAAATTTAAAAGTCGTTTCCGTAGACAAAGAAAACAACATTATGCTTGTAAAAGGAGCGATAGCAGGCAAGCGTGGTAGTTTGGTTGAAATAGTCAGTAGATAATTTAGATAAATAAAATGGAAGCAAAAATACAAGAAAAAACAAATAAAATCAGCGTTAAAATATACGATCAAAAAGGAAAGGAAAAGGGAACGATAGATCTTCCAGAGAAAGTTTTTGGCGCAAAGTGGAGAAGCGATTTGGTTCACCAAGTCGTGCAGAGCATGCGCAGTAACAAACGCGCAGGTACAGCCGACACCAAAGACAGAGGTGAAGTTCGTGGTGGAGGTAAAAAGCCTTGGAAACAAAAGGGTACTGGACAAGCTCGTCATGGATCATCTCGTAGCCCTATTTGGGTGGGTGGAGGTGTCACTCATGGTCCTCTTTCTGACAAGAATTACAAGAGAAAAATAAGCAAGACAATGCGCGCACAAGCCCTCTTTTCTGTTCTTTCAAAAAAGTTAAAAGATGGAGAAATCATTTTTATTGATACACTCGCTATGCCTTCCATCAAGACTGCTGATGCTGTGAAAGTAGTAAATAATTTAAAGAAAGTTTCTGATTGGAAGATTGTAGATGCTAGCAAAAAGCCTCGTGTGCTCACTGCTATTTTTGGACGAGATGAAAAGACAGAAAAAAGTTTCAGAAATATTCCACAGTTGGAAATAGTATTTTTGAAAAATTTAAATCCGTTTGATGTTTTGAATTATAAGTATCTTTTGATAGAAAATCCGGTCGAAAGTGTGAAATTCTTAGAATCTAGAGGTTAATTTTATGATAGACGTGATTAAAAATCCAAGAATTACTGAGAAAGCATCTTTTGCGCAAGAGCAAAATGTTTACACTTTTGATATTTTGGAAGGGGCAAATAAGACAGAAATAAAGAAAGCCATTTTTGCTCTTTATAATGTAAAACCAATCCGAGTAAACGTATTACCAGTGCCAAAAAAGAATGTTTTTTCTAGAGGTAAGGCTGGCGTAAAGGGCGGAGGTAGAAAGGCTTTAGTATATTTAAAAAAGGGAGATAAAATAGAATTTGTTTAATTTTTAAAAACAGTATGAAAACATACAAACCTACAAGTAAATCACGAAGACAGATGAGTCACATCCCATACAGGGAACTTTTGTCGCACACAGAACCTACCAAGTCTTTGACCCATGGTTTTTACCGAAGAGTCGGTAGAAATAGTGCTGGACGTATTACTGTCCGCCACAAGGGTGCAGGTCACAAGAGACTTTATCGAGATGTGGATTTTGCATATAACAAGAAAGAAATAGGAGCTACAATAAAATCTGTGGAATACGATCCAAACCGTTCTGCTTTTATCGGCTTGGCGATTTACAAAGATGGAGAAAAGAGATATGTCGTTTTACCTAAATCTGTAAAACCAGGAGACACTTTCATCGTTTCTGCAAAAGCTCCTTTGACAGCTGGCAATAGACTTCCTTTGAAAGAAATTCCAGTCGGTACTTTTGTTTACAATATTGAAATCCAACCAAACGGTGGAGCCAAGATCGGCCGTTCTGCAGGAATTTTCGCTCAAGTAGTGGCAAATGCAGAGGGATACACAAACCTCAAGATGCCTTCAACCGAAGTTCGCAAAATAAATGAAAATTGCTGGGCATGCGTAGGTACTGTTTCAAACGACGAACATCATTTGGAAAATTGGGGTAAGGCTGGTAGAACTCGCTGGAAGGGAATTCGTCCTACAGTTCGTGGTACTGCTATGAACCCAGTAGACCATCCATACGGAGGAGGAGAAGGCAGACAAGGCCGTGGAACAAAGCGTCCAAAGACTATGTGGGGTAAAGTCACCGGAGGCAGAAAGACCCGCGGTCCAAAGAGATACTCAAACGTATTCATCGTTTCCCGCCGAAAGACTGGAAAGAATAAATAAAAATTAAAAAATACAGAGGCGTTGCCTCCGTATTTTTGTTTATACACCTTTTATCTTGTTGTTGTGTTATTTTTTATTATGTGGTATAAACATAGGAGAAAAGTGGACTGCATGAGGTAGTTCACAGAAACAAAGAAAGGAGTGTTCTTCGATGACAAGACGTAGAGCTCATGAAATTCGGGCGAAAGAAGATGCTCGAAAAGCTGCTGACGCCGAGAGAAGAAAAGGCGTCAAGAAGTGACACATTCACCCTTTACCAAGGGAGGTGATAGTGGTATGGCATGTAGCAATATAAAAAAAGCTACATTTCGTAGGACAAACGAGCTCGTAGTTCAGAGTGACGGCTCGTTTACTCTAAAAGAGTTGCTCTATTTCTTGGGTCACTACAATCCCAAAATCAGCAGGCTCAAGAGTGGTAGCTGTCTTACGATACGTTCAGTGAAGTAGTGAGTCGCAGTAAACTACGGGCATATAAAATGCCTCAAACAAAAGGAGAGCAGTGGACTACGAGAAGAAAGTGAAGTGGAGGAGTGTTCGCAGAAACAGGAGAGCTGGCCGACGGGAATGTGCCAAGCATCTTCTGAATCAAGGAGATCAAGAAGAGCAGTAAGCCAAGGAGAAGACGTATCTTTAGAGTGAGGGTGGGTCGCGTACGCGCGGCCCACCCCAAACTTTTTTATAAGCGTTTGGGTTTGACATTTTACTCTTATTTGCTAATATAAAACCAAGCTCGATTCGAGCTTTTTGTTTACTATTGAAAGGACATAAATCATGACAAGATCAATCAAAAAAGGAATATTCGTAGATGAAAGGCTCTTAAAAAAGATTGCTGGTAAAAATCCGTTGCAAACTCCTACCATCAAGACATGGAAGAGGGCTTGTGTCATATCTCCCGAGATGCTCGGTTTTACTTTTGGTGTTTATAATGGAAAAGTTCATATAGATGTGTTAGTCACCGAAGACATGGTGGGTCACAGACTAGGAGAATTTTCTCCAACCAAGAAATTCACAAAGCACGGAGGTAAGATGCAGAAAGAGCTTGAACAAAAGAAGGCGGAAGCCGAAATTAATGCTGCAAAAGGAGCGACTGCAGCCGCAGCTGATGCAAAAGGAGGCGCAGCTAAAAAATAATCATGAAAGCATTTTTAAAAAATTACAGACAGGCTCCTCGAAAGGTACGATTAGTCGCAGGACTCGTAAAAGGCAAGACAGTGGCGCAAGCTATTGCCGAGCTTGAATTTCTTCCAAAGCGAGCTAGTCTTCCTATCAAAAAGCTTTTACTTTCTGCTGTTGCAAATGCAAAATCAATGGGTATTGATGAAAATAATTTATTTATAAAAGAATTACGAGTAGACAAAGGCATAACTATGAAAAGAATGATGCCTGCAGCCATGGGTACAGGACACAGGATAAACAAGCGCACGAGTCATTTGAGTATTCTTTTAGCAGAGAAAGTTGTGGTTGTTAAAAAGTCTCAACCAAAGGTTGAAAAGAAGGTAAAGGCAAAAACAAAAGCAAAAAAGTAATTTAGAATATTTTATAAAAACAAAATGTCAAAAATAGTACATCCATACGCGCATAGATTGATAATATTAAGAGACTGGAAGTCTCGCTGGTTTGCTGATCCTAAAAAGTACGTCGCTTATCTAAAAGGTGATGTTTTAATTCGTCAGTATTTAGAAAAGAAATTGCGTGGTATGTATGTCTCTACTATTGAGATTGAAAGAAGCAGAAAAGCTACCAGATTTATCATAAAAACTTCTCGCCCAGGTCTTATTATTGGCCGAAATGGTGAAGGCGCAACAAAGTTAAAAGAAGAAATCTTAAAGAAAATGGACAAGCTAAAACTTCCAAGACCAGAAGATTTCAAGCTTGAAATAGTAGAAATTTCAAATCCAGAAGCTGATGCTGCTATCGTGGCATATATGATTGCCGAAGGATTAGAAAAGAGAATGCCTTATCGTCGTGTCATCAAAACGATTATTGAAAAAGTTATGCAAGCACGAGGCGTAGAAGGAGCGAGAGTCGTTCTTTCAGGTAGACTCGGTGGAGCTGAAATAGCTCGCACAGAAGAATTAAAACGCGGAAGTATTCCACTTCAGACTTTCCGAGCAGACATAGATTTCAAACGAGAACGCGCTACTTTGTCTTATGGAGTTGTCGGCGTAAAGGTTTGGATTTATCGCGGAAAGATTTTCGCTGATAAAAAGGCTGCACATTCTCCTGAAGGAGCAAATAATAAAAAAGAAGAAAAGACAGATTAAATAATATTTAAAATATATGTTAGTACCAAAAAAAGTAAAATTTAGAAAATGGCAAACAGGCCGAATGAATCAAAAGGCAAAGACACCGGACACTCGTGGTTCAAAGCTTTCTTTCGGTTCCTATGGTCTCAAGTCTACTTCTCAAGCACGAGTTAGATCTGTGCAGATTGAAGCTGCCCGAAAAGTCATCGCCCGCACCCTTACCAAGGCTGGTAAATACTGGATTCGTATTTTCCCAGACAGACCATATACTTCAAAGCCTCCAGAGATGGGAATGGGAAAGGGAAAGGGAGATCCTCAGGGATATTGCTTTGATGTTTTTCCAGGACGTATTATTTTTGAAGTGGATGGCGTAGATGAAAAGATAGCTCACGAAGCTTTACGAAAAGCTGGCAGTAAATTGCCTATTTCTGTGAGAATCGTCGGGAGAGCTCATAAACAATAAAGATATTTATGAAAAACAAGAAAGAAAATTTTAAAAATATGAAAGAGTCCGAGCTCAAGAAAGAGCTTGCAACTTTACAGAAAAATGCGAGAGTTATTAGATTTAAAGCTGAAGGCTCAAAATCAAAAAACGTCAAAGAAGTTTCCACTTTGCGTAAACAAATAGCCCGCATAATGACAGAATTAAACCGAAAAAAGTAAAAAGTTATAAATAAAGTTTTAAAGAATATATGACAAAGAAAATACAAGAAAAGAATACGGAAATTAAGGAAAACAAAGGCAACGTCTTAAAGGGCGTAGTTGTTTCCGACAAGATGGATAAAACCGTCGTTGTTTCTGTTTCCAGATTTATTCAACATCCTTTGTATGGAAAGTTTTACAAGGTTAGCAAGAAATACAAAGCGCATGATGAAGAAAATAAATTTAAAGTCGGAGACAATGTAGAAATAGTCGAAACAAGACCAATTTCAAAAGAGAAACATTTTAAAGTAGTAAAATAATTTTATGATTCAAGCAGGAACATGGGTAAAAATTGCAGATAACGCTGGAGGCACCGTGGGTAAGGTGTTTAAGATTTTAGGATCTTCAAAGAAAAGATATGCTACTTTGGGTGAGCAAGTCATTATTGCTGTCAAGGTCGCAAGTCCAAGAAAGGGAGTAAAGAAAAAGGATGTGCACCAAGCAGTAATAGTACGAACCAGAAGCGCTTTTAGAAGACATGATGGTTCTTATATTCGTTTTGATGATAACGCCGTAGTTCTCCTTGAAAAAGGCAAAATGGATCCAAAAGCTGGACGTGTATTCGGACCAATTCCAAGAGAGCTTGCTGAAAAAGGATTCCAAAAGATAATTTCTTTGGCACAAGAAGTAATATAACTACGAGATTAACGCTACGTAAAATTATGAAAATAAAAAAAGGAGACAATATAACAATAATCACAGGTAAAGACAAAGGTAAAAAAGGTAAAGTCCTTAAGGTTTTGGTTAGTGAAAATAAAGTCATCGTTGAAGGTGCAAATATGATGAAAAAGCATCAGCATCCTAGAAAGTCTGGTGAAAAAGGCAGTATGAAAGACATAGAAATGCCGATAGATGCTTCAAACGTTAAAAAATTAGATTAAAATTATGGCAAAATACACAACAGTAAAAGAAAGAGAAAAGGGAGCCTTTGAAAAAATGAAAAATGAGTTTCATTATAAGAACGTTATGGCTGTGCCTAAAATGCAAAAGATTGTTCTTAATGTCGGTACAGGAACTGCTGTAAAAAAAGATAAGAACAAGAATGATGCTATCGCTCTACGTCTAGCAAAAATTTCTGGACAAAAAGGAGCTTTGAGAGGATCAAAACAATCCATTGCGTCTTTCAAAACCAGAAAAGGCGATCCTATCGGAATAGTGGTTACACTTCGTGGAAACAGAATGTATGCTTTTCTAGAAAAGCTTATCAATGTCGCTCTCCCTCGTACAAAGGACTTTCGTGGCATCTCTCGTAAATCAGTGGATGTTATCGGAAATCTAACTATCGGTATAAAAGAGCATACGATTTTCCCTGAAACTGCCGATGAAGACATACGCGATGTTTTTGGTCTTTCCATTACTCTCGTTTGCACAGCCAAGAATAAAAAAGAAGGTACAGCATTTTTTGAACTCCTAGGTATTCCTTTCAAGAAAGAAGAAGAAAAGAAAAAAAGATAAATCTAAAAACAAAATCCCCTCAAATAGGGGATTTTGTCTAGTTGTTTTTTTATTTAGTAATAATGTATAATATCCATATGCCACCTGAAATAAAAACACCTGATAATTTTGAAATTGATCAGGCATTAAAAGAGTTTGAAGCGAAAGATCAAGCTGAACAGACACAAAAAGTCGCTGAAGTAGAAAAAGATTCTGAAGCTCCTAAAGTTGTAGGACTTATGATGAAGTGGTCTGGTCTTTCTCAGCAACAAGCAGAATACGTGCTTTTGGGTTTTGCAATTATTGCAATATGTATTTCGTTGTATTTACTCTTTTTTGGTGTAAATAGTCCTAAAATGCTTTCTCCTGACATGATTCAAAAAATAAATGAATATAAAGCACCAACCATTTAAATATAAACATGAAAAATTTTAATAAAAATAAAGGATTTACCTTAATTGAGCTTTTGGTTGTAGTAGCTATTATTGCCATACTTGCAAGTGTAGTGTTGACTAGTATGAACGATGCAAGAGCAAGAGGTAGGGATGCGAAAAGGACTTTGGATATTAAAGAAGTTATGAAAGCTTTAGAGATGTATCATTCTGATTATGGCCAGTATCCTCAAGTTGGTATTGGTGGAGGAACAGGTTTTACTGATCCAAATTTTTATAATTTATTAGCTAATTATCTTTCTCCTCTTCCTTCAGATCCTCTTGGAAATAACTGGAATGGCTATACTTATATAGCCGGAGATAGTAGTCATCCTTATGCAATCCGTGTCAGATTTGAAACAATAATTCAAAATTCATATATGTTTGATGACACGAGATATGGAGGCTATTGTCTGACAGGAGCTAGTCCTTGGCTGGGTGTTTGGTGGAGTATTTCTACTCAATGTCCCACCATCCCATCAGTTTAATTAATCACCTCGTTTGACTATTTTTGCCTAATTTGCTAGTATAAAAAGGTCCAGGAGTTAGGTTTGATCTATGTTTCTCCTTAAGGTTTCAAGTGAATCTTTAAGAAAAGACATAGGATATCACCTATAAATGGGCAATATTTATTTATGGCAAAAACATCAGTAAAAGCCAGAGCGGCAAAGAAACAAAAGTTTAGCACTCGACAGAAAAATCGATGTTTTAAATGTGGGCGAGGCAATGCTTTCATGAGAGACTTTGGTATTTGTCGTATCTGTTTCCGAGAATTAGCAAATGAAGGAATGCTACCAGGCGTTCGTAAGTCTAGCTGGTAAAAATAAAATGGATTCAATTTCAAACATGTTAATAGTTATGAAGAATGGAAGTCTGGCAGGCAAAGAGTCTGTGTCTTTTCCATATTCTAAAATTAAAAATGCGATAGCGGAATGTTTGAAAAAAGAAGGATACATTTCTACTATTTCAAAGAAAGTCAAAAAGGATCAACCTGTATTGGAGGTAGGTCTTTCTTACAAAGATGAAAAGCCTAAAATTACTGAAGTAGAGAGAATTTCCAAACAGTCACGACGTGTATATTTTGGGATGAAAGATATTCACAAAGTCAGAAATGGATCTGGTTTACTTGTCCTTTCAACACCAAAAGGAATTTTATCAGGTAGAGATGCTCGCAAAGAACAAGTCGGAGGCGAAGCATTATTTAGGATTTGGTAGATTTTGTTGGGTGAAAATAATTTAGATAAAATATATGAGTAGAATAGGAAAACAAGAAATATTAATACCAGTCGGAGTAAAAGTCAGTCAAAATGGCCCTACTGTTACTATTGTTGGTCCAAAAGGCACATTGACCAAGATTTTCAGAGATGACATTACCATCACTATCGGTGACAAGGTCATAACTTTAAATATTAAAAGAAACGATAAATTTTCAAAATCTCTCTGGGGTACTTATGCTTCTCACATAAAGAACATGATTGCTGGAGTTCAAACTCCATATTCAAAGAAGCTTATTTTAGAAGGTGTTGGATACAAGTCTGAAGTAAAAGGAAAAGAGTTTCATTTTGCTTTAGGATTTTCTCACCCTGTTATTGTAAAGATTCCAGACACGATCACTGCTACAGCAGACAAGAACAATATCGTTATTTCGGGAATTGACAAGGAATTAGTCGGGAGCTTTACTGCTGCCATCCGAGCATTAAAGAAGCCAGAACCTTATAAGGGTAAAGGAATGCGTTATGACAATGAAGTTATAAGACGTAAGCAAGGTAAGAAAACAGTATAATAAGACATAGAGAATAAGAATAACATGCAAACAAAAACAGAAAAAAGAATAAGATTAAAAGCTAAAATCAAGTCTAGAATAAGTGGCACCAAAGAACGCCCAAGACTTTCTGTTTTTCGTTCTAACAAATTTATCTACGCTCAGGTTATCGATGACACCACAAAGAAAACTTTAGCTCAAGCAAATGACATGAAGATGACTAAAGGCACCAAGACAGAGCGCGCAAAAGAAGTAGGCAAGATGATCGGTCAGGCTTGTTTGAAAGCTAAAATCGACAAGGTTGTTTTTGATCGTAATGGATTCAAATACACCGGAAGAATAAAATTAGTAGCTGATGAAGCCAGAGCAGGAGGACTCAAGTTTTAAACAATTACGAATTAAAAATTACGAATTTAAAATGGATAAATCAAAAGAAAACAATAGCATAGGTCAAAAGAGAAACAATAACCGCAGAGGTTCATCTTTTGGACGAGTAAAGCCTGAATTTGATCAGAAGATTTTAAATATTCGTAGAGTGACGAGAGTCGTCGCTGGAGGACGCAGATTTTCTTTTAGTGTTGCTTTAGTAGCCGGAGATAAAAAAGGTTCTGTTGGTTTAGGCCTAGGAAAAGCAGGGGACACAGCTTTGGCAATCAACAAAGCAGTAAGAAATGCAAAGAAAAACATGATCAGATTAAAGCTGACAAAGACCATGTCTATTCCTCATGAACTTTCTGCAAAATTCTCAAGTTCAAAAGTTAAACTTCTTCCAAACAAAGGACGTGGACTTGTAGCAGGTTCTGTAATCCGAGATATAATAAAATTATCCGGTATGAAAGATGTCACAGGAAAAATAGTATCAAACAGCAAGAACAAATTGAACAATGCAAAGGCTGTCATGGAAGCTCTTATGCCTATTTCTTCAAAATATGAAAAATTAATTCCTGAAACTACTGTTGTTAACAATAAAGAAGTTTCTGTGGCTGAAGTTATTAAAGAATAATAAATTTTATGCAGATACATAATTTAAAAAGAATTCATAAGAATAAGGGTGACCGTCTCGTTGGCCGTGGGGGAAGACATGGTAAGACTTCTGGCCGTGGAGGCAAGGGACAAACAGCCCGTTCAGGTAACAAGCGTCGTCCAGAACTTCGCGATATCATAAAGAGGTTGCCAAAGAGTCGCGGATATCAATTCAAATCTATTCAGAAGGTTTATATCCTAGAAGGTGACAAGGCTCCTCTCAAAGGAGAGAAATTCTCAGAAATCCGCAAGCGTCTTGGACTAAAAGGAAAGAAGTTAAAGATAAAATAACTACGAGGCTTAATGCCACACAATTATGGAAACGTTTTTTAGTAAAATAAAATTGATTTGGACAGACATTACGCTTAGAAAGCGAGTCTTGTTTGTACTTTTAGCGTTAGTTTTATTTAGACTTCTTGCAGCTATCCCTATCCCTAACATTGATAATGTTGAACTTAACAGATTCCTTTCCAGTGATCAGTTTTTTGGTATTTTGAATATATTCTCTGGAGGAGGACTTACCAATCTTTCTATAATCATGCTCGGAGTAGGACCATATATCACTAGCTCTATCATCATGCAGCTCCTCACTATCATGGTTCCTGCTTTAAAGAGGATTTATCATGAAGAAGGTGAAGCTGGTAGGAAGAAATTTACACAATACTCTAGATTGCTCACTATTCCTCTAGCCGCAATCCAAGGTTTTGCCCTTTTGGCTGTCCTTGAGAGTAAGAATATTTTAGTAAATTTATCAGCTTTTGATAAAATTACAGATTTGATTATTGTTATCGCTGGTTCAATATTATTGACTTGGATCGGTGAGCTTGTTTCAGAATTTGGTATTGGTAACGGTGTGTCACTCATCATCTTTGCAGGTATCGTTTCTAGACTTCCAGCAGAAATCAATCAGATGATTTTCACTTTTGATGTATCTCAAATTCCGCTTTACCTTATGTTTATTGTTGTCGGAGTGTTGGTCATCGCAGGTATTGTGCTTGTCACAGAATCCGAGCGTCCTATTCCTGTGACATATGCAAAGCGCGTGCGTGGTATGAAGATGTATGGTGGAGGTTCTACTTATCTACCACTTAGAGTAAACCAAGCTGGAGTTATTCCAATAATCTTTGCTTTGTCTATCCTCCTTTTCCCTCAAATGATCGGAACTTTCTTGTCACGTTTTAGTGGTAATGCGATTTTGTCTAATATTTCTCATACACTTATGTCGTTTTCTCAAACTTCTTTACTATATGCAGTACTTTATTTTATATTGGTATTTCTTTTCACATACTTTTACACAGCTGTTACTTTTGATCCAGAGGCTTTATCTACAAATTTACAGAAAAATGGTGCATTTATTCCAGGTATTCGCCCAGGTGCATCTACATCAGACTATATTTCTAAAGTTTTGAGTAGGATAACATTACTCGGTGCCATCTTTCTTGGTTTTATTGCTATTTTGCCTCTTATAATGCAATCCCTTACAGGTATCACCGCTATTGCCCTAGGAGGAACTTCTATCCTTATCGTTGTTTCTGTCGTTCTTGATCTAATAAAGAAAGTAGACGCGCAAGTTTCTATGCGTGAGTATTAGTTCTTAGTTATTTTTCTTATATTTTTTAATAACTTTTAAGATATCTTTTGTGACTTTTGGAATTGGTTGTTTACCGTTTATCTTGTGCATAATTCTGAGTTTTTGGTAATATTTTACAGTTTTACCAACTTGGTCTTTGTGCCATTTTATTCTTTTGCCGATGATTTTTTTATCATCTAGCACTTTATATATCTCTTTCATGTTTCCTTCTTTTCGTACTAGAGATCTTTTATATACTTCTTTATCTGGTAAAGTAATATAGAAGGCAAGCAATCCTTCTTTTTTTTGTTTCATGATTTTTACTAAAAGTTGCGCTTCTGGTTTGAGTCGTCCACCTAAAAATAATAAATCTTTGTTTTTTGGTCGGTTATTTATTTCTGAGACTAAGAATTTTTGTAACAAAATAGTAGGTAGTGGAAGTCCTTTTCCTGTGGTGCGTCTTGCCCAGTCACCATTAGCACTTTTTTCTTTTAATAATTTTCGTGAGTAGATCCCTGTTTCTACAAATTTTAGTGCAAACATCTTTTTTAAGATGTTTGCTTGAGTATCTTTGCCGGAAGTTATCATTCCGAGAAGCACTATGTTAAATCCTAGTCTTTCCATGATAAAACCATTCTATTACAAAATCCTTGATTATTCAAGCCGAATTTTGTATTCTTAACTTATGAAACCTCAAACTTTTGTATTTTTTGGAATAGTGGGTTCTGGCAAGGGAACTCAGGTCAAACTTCTTATGGATTTTTTGAAGAAGGAAAACGGACTAGGATGTGTCTATGTTTACCCAGGTAATGAATATAGAAGACTCGCCGAGACGGGTAATTATACAGGGCATATATTAAAAGACTCAATGATGCGTGGGCACCTTCAGCCGGATTTTCTAACAGATGCGCTTGTTGCAAATATTCTCATTAATGATTTAAATGACAAAAAACATTTGATTTTCGATGGTTATCCTCGTACGTTGATTCAATCAGAAAACTTGGAAGAAATGCTCGAGTTTTATAAACAAAAAGATATAAAAATTGTTTATATCAAATTAGGGAAAGAAGAAGCGATGAAACGCAATTTACTTCGTGGTCGTGTTGATGACACAAAAGAAGGCATAGAGAAAAGATTTGATGAATATGTAAATAAAGTTGTGCCGGCGATGAATTATTTTGAAAATAAAGAAAATTACAAAATTTATACTGTAAATGGCGAGCAATCCGTAGAAAAAGTGCACCAAGATATTATCAAGGCACTTGGATATTAAATATGCAAGAAACAATCGTAATTTCGCTTGGTGGATCGCTCATAGTTCCTGATCAAATAGATATTGATTTTCTAAAAGATTTTAAGACCTTAATTCTTTCTCAAGTAAAGCAAGGAAAGAAATTTTCAATTATTACCGGTGGTGGAAAGATTTGTAGACGTTACAATGAGGCAATAGAAAAAATAACTACTCCTACCAAGGATGATCTTGATTGGCTTGGTATAGCTGCAACACGGCTTAATTCTGAGCTGGTTCGGATTTCTTTTGGCGACTTGGCTTTTGATAAAATAATAATGAATCCAGATATGATTCCGAAAACTGATAAGCCTATAATGCTCGGTGCTGGATGGAAACCTGGAAATAGTAGTGATTTAGCTGCTGTGCATATTGCAAAAAATATCAAAGCAAAAAGATTGATAAACCTTTCTAATATTGACTATGTGTATAACAAAGACCCCAAAAAATATAAAGATGCAAAAAGTATAAAAGAAATTTCTTGGATAGATTTTAGGAATCTTCTTCCAAAAGATTGGGGTCCGGGTTCTAATGTACCATTTGATCCGATTGCAGCAAAAGAAGCAGAAGAACTTCATCTTGAAGTTGTGATACTAAATGGTAAAAATATTGTTAATTTAGAGAAATGTCTAAATAGTGAAGAATTTATAGGTACTAAAATAAAATGATAATAATTAAAACTCAAAAAGAAATAGAAATATTACGAGAGGGTGGCAAACATCTAGCCATCGTGCTTTATAAATTAAAAGAAAAAGTAGCACCAGGTATTTCTACAAAAGATTTAGATGATTATGCTTTTAAATTGATAAAAGAAATGGGGGATGAACCAGCTTTTTTAAATTATCGTCCAGTCGGAGCTAGAACTCCTTTTCCTGCATCGCTTTGCGTTTCTGTAAATGATGAAGTTGTTCATGGAATTCCAAATAAAAATAAAATACTAAAAGAAGGTGATATCGTTTCTTTAGATTTAGGACTTATACACAAAGGTATGTTTTCTGATATGGCGCTGACTGTGCCTGTAGGTAAGATAAGTGAAGCTAATCAGAGACTTTTAGAAGTGACAGAAAAGGCGCTTCGAGTGGGTATAGATGCAGCACAAGGAGGAAACACGACTGGCGACATAGGCTATGCGATAGAGAAATTTGTTCGTTCTCAAAAGGACAACAAGTACGGAATCGTAGAGGTCCTAGCGGGGCATGGCGTAGGTAAAGCAATACACGAAGATCCATTTGTTCCCAATTTTGGTAAAAAGGGCAAAGGAGATAAATTGGTCCCAGGGATGGTCATAGCTATAGAGCCCATGATAAATATGGGTACTAAAAATGTGACCATAGATGATGATGATGATTGGACTTTTCGCACAGCTGACAGGAAAAATAGTGCTCATTTTGAACATTCTATTTTGATTAACGAGGGAGAAGCAGAGATATTGACAAGATTATAGAAAAGGTGGATAATACTTTGGTAACATTTTTAAATAGCTTATTAATAATAAAAGTTTTATAATAGCAAACATATGGGAATATTTGATTCTATTAAAAAGAGCAGAGAAGAAAAAAAAGAGAAAGTTGAGCCCGTCATTAAAGGACCTACTTTAGAGGAAGTAATGCAGGATAATGAAAAATCTCATCTTTTTGGTGAGTTTTTAATAAGCATCGGAGAAGAAGATCTTGCGACAAGGGTTGCTGGAAAAATGCTTAATGAGGTTGATCTTGCCCTTCTTAATAAACAAAGAAAAGTTTTCTTAGAAAAGATGGCAAAAGCAGAAGAAATAGAAAAATGGTTAACTAAAGAAAATATAATGAGTCTTGCTCATAATCATCCAGATTTTGCAGCAGCAACAGGCGTCTTAGGTGTTGAAAAAATAGCAGAAATGGTAAAAAGTCAGTTAAAAAATATCGCTATTACTGACGAGGACAGATTTAAAAAGCTTCTTGGTACTATACAAATAACAGAAGATTTTAAAAATGGTTCATATAAAAAAAATGAGGAAGAAATTGAGAAATTATTGAAAGATAAGGGAATAAATCCAAAGGAATATCAAGATGCTCTTGCAATAGAAGATCCAGATAAAAAAGAAAAAGCGTTAAAGGAATTAGCTAATCGAACAAATGTTTTTTATAAAAGAGCTATTTATTCAATATTTAAAGGTGGGCGTTTTATTAAGGAAGTAAAAGAGGATACCACCCTAGAAGAGATAAAAGGTTCTGAAACCTTACTTAATAATTCTGTTGCTGAATTAAATGATCATCAAAAAAATATCGGTGCTGCACTCTTTGCTAGTTTGAATAGTAATGATGATATGAGGAGAGCCTTTTCTGGATCTTTAATTGGGGAAAATGCTCCAGAAAAATCTGGAAGAGGGTTTAGTGAAGCAAAAAAGAGATCTTTCAGTGAAAAGAAAGCTCTAGAATCTTGGGAGGAAGCAAAAAGAAAACAAACTAAACCGACATATGATTCATTTGATGTGGGTAGAAAAGAAAAATTTAGAGATGATTTTATGAAGGAGCAGATAAAAACATACAAAGAAGGAAGTAGTGGATTATGGGATATTGTTTTTTCCGCTTTTTTTGCGAAAAATATTAATGATATGAAAGGAAAATTTAACTAATTATATGAACAATACATTTTTAGACTTATATAAAGAATTTCTTGCCTTTGTAGATAAAGGTGATGAAGTCGGTGCTCGAAAGTTTTTGATTGATAATTTAACAAAGTTTCCAAAAGATGTCCAAGACAAGCTAGCCTTTGCATTTTTTGAAGAGGCTTTGACAGATGAGGCAAAGAGTATAGAAGATATAGCGGCAGTTCAAAAGCAAGGCTTAGAGGCTATGAATCAGATAGATAAAGCCAAGAAAAATATTGAAGATAAAGCAAAAATAGAAGCTTTGAAAGTTAAGTTAGCTAAATAAAATGAAAGAACAATTTGATCCAAGAGATTTACATAAAAGTCCTCAAGATGATGCTATCATGACAGATTTTTCAGAAGGTGGAAAACTTGAAGATATGGTAGAGAAAGGCAAAAAGCCCAAAGATGATGATGCCGTTGTAACTGATTTTCTTGAAGGTAAAGGATTGGAAGATCCAAGGAAACAAAAAATGTGACAATAGACGACGATGGATGGACCTTTCGCACAGCTGATAGGAAGCCGAGCGCGCATTTTGAACACACGATTGCCATTACGGAAAATGGACCGGAAGTCCGTATTCTAACCAATAGCTTGGAATCACTTTAAGTAAAATTGGAAGGCGTTTTTAAATTTAAGCCAAGATGCAAACGTTCGTGATTGTAGTATTGCAGATATTTTTCTAGAGCGCAATTGATGCTCCTCGGGTTTGTC
>CAIVBM010000032.1 GCA_903904195.1 uncultured bacterium | reverse complement strand
CGCTACCTTTCTTGTCGACCATCCCTTACTCGCAAGGTCGGCAGCGTCTCTTCTAATCCTCGGCATGTTTTTGTTTGTTGTGTATGGCATATGAATCATCCTAAACCTATGGGTGATTCCAAGCTATTGAACCATTACGTTTTACTTGACTTTTGGAGTCATTTATGATATACTATATATGATAGATTTTTGAAAAGTTCATAAACCAGCGTCCTTAAATGGACGCACAACAGCGCTTTACGGCGCTAGAAAGACAAACATGAAGAGATTAATTCGTCTTCTTGTGGTAATGGCGCTCGTCGTCATAGTGCCGGCTCTGTTCTGGCATTATTTCGGTGGAGCGGTAACGACGTTCTGGTCGTCAGTAATAACGACAACTAAGTCATTCTTCAGTTCAGCCTCTGGGGGGTTCTGGTTTGAACTCTTTGGACTGACAATTGCATACGCAATAGTCGCGATGCTCGCGATCAAACTGATCGCGAAATTCAACAGCAGGGAGGCTTCAGACTACCTCAAAGACATCAATACCCCTGCATTGATCGGGATTGTAATGTGTGTAATCACTTTCGTGATTGCGTGCTTCAATTTTGGGCCAGCGCTCTGGCTGCCCAAAAATTTCCCGACAAAACCACAGAGAGGTGTGATAAGTTATTTGTTCAATCACCTCCTCTATGGGAAAAATGCTCCACCAGCAAGTAGCCCAACTACTCCACTTCCTTGGACAACAGGGACATGGTTCTGGTGGAAAGCATTGGTGTTCTACCTCGTGACAACAGTAGCGTATATAATTTTCGTCTTTCCTGAAGATATTAAAGAAATCTATCGGGAAGCAAAAAAACGTCACGAAGAAAAAACAGACGAAAAATTAACAAAGAAGAACGCAAAAGAAACAAAACCACACGAAGACGGAGCACCAAGTTTCGGCAGGTTGCTTGAGGTTGAATTCATCGCAGAAGTTGCGATCGACATCTTCAGGTTCCTATTCGAAAAATTCAAAGCAAAATAAGAAGGAGGAATAATGAAAGATCACTGGATAAGGACCACGTTAGCGAGCATGATGCTCGCTACACTGATCGGAGCGGTATTCCACATACCGTTTCTGACGATATTCTTCGCGCTTGGTATCATCTACATCACGCACTTCGTGATGGAGCAGATGGGAACAGGTGTGAAGGTAACTCGCGAAGGAATCGAATTCGTAGGAAGGATGACCATGGGAATAGTTGTCTTCCTTGCACTGCGGTTCCTGATGGGAAAAGCCATAAGGCTCTACCCCATAAACACATGTGAAGAAATCAATGGTGCAGGTGGCCTGTTTGGTATCTTGTTGGGTCAAGACATCTCAAAGGTCATACTTTGGGAATTGATGTTTGCCTTCGTCGCAGGCTATCTTGCCTGGACCAAAAGCAAGCGTTGGGTAGTGGGATCGGTCTTTGCGATCTCGTTGCTCATCCTAACCCTCCAGCTGGGTTTCCCGAGCTATGCCAAGACGTGGCCGGATCGGGAAGCAGTCAGCGCCACTCTAGTAACAAACGGAGTGGTCGGCACGACATGGAAGGCGTCCAAAGAGTTCTTGTTTGGCAAAGAGGACGCACCTCCCCCACACCAGAAAACATCGGTACCGGCGCCAACAAAACTAGTGGCAGAATTCCCTATCACAGGGGAAGGCCACGCAACCAAAGAAATCGGGCTAAAAGCTTGGCTTGATCCCGAAAAGACTTACCTCCGACCAAGTCGGCCGGCGCGGTATGTCTTCGTTGAGGACACGGATGTGTTCTTTGACGACAAAGAGGGTCCAGTGAACACAAATCACAAGGACTGGAAAAACATGCCATCAGGAAAGTATCTCGTCTACCCCCTCAAGGGAGACAAGGTCTACTTCCGTTGGTGGCAATGAGAGAGAAAGTTAAAAAGAAAGGAGAAAACAGGCCTCAAATCGCGCTGGCCACGCAATATATGAAAACAAAAAGGACGGCTCCATATGAGTCCGTCCTTTTTCTGTTTCTATGCTCTTATATTTTACTGATTCAAATTATTGGGAGTTGGCGGATTATAATCAGGTAAATTGACTGTTCCCTGCTCTGGATTTATTCCTTGAATATTTAGAGTATTCATAATGATAGTAAGAATAGACCAAACTCCCATCATTATAGCGAGCCCAACTACACCCCAAAGCATATGACCTTTCCCTGTTGTCTTTTTCTCATCATTTGCTCCATTTGCGATAAATTCAAACAAACCATAAAGAAAGAACGCTAATGCTAAAACAAAAAGCAGAATTATGAGCGGGTTTATAATCTGTGCATCCACATGACTTATAAAGTCATTAAGACTCTGGCTCGCAAAAGCTACTTTTGTAGACAAAAAATCCATATCAATAATATTAGTATCCTCTTGATTGATCTATTGGAACAGTTGGAAGCTCAATTCTTTGAGTATTGTTTAAACCGAAAGTATTTCGGAGTAAGTTTACAAGTCCCCATAGACCGATAATAACAGCCAAACCGATGATGCCGTAGATCATTCTGTCTCGTCCTTTTGACTTTGCTTCTTCATCACCAGAAACAACATAAGAAATAACTCCCCAAACGAAGTAAACTACTCCAAGGGCGATCAAGACTGGAACAATCGCATTTAAAAGCTGACCAATTCTGCATAACAAAGTAAACAAAGTTCCACTTGTGTTTAATGTTGGATCAGCAACACATGTAGTTCCCCCAGCTACGACTTGTGCAAGAGCCACAAAAGGAGCAAAACCTAAAACAAGACCTGATAAAACAACTATTTTCTTTTTCATAATTTATAATTAATGCTAATAATAAAGCGACCTTAAATAATAATATCTTCTAATTGTATCACAAATACATATAAAATAAATGCAAACCTCTCCTATTGCTTTACCTGTGGAATATAATTGGTATCAACCCCAAAAGTACGGCCCAATACTGACACGAGTCCCCAAACACACACCATCACAGTCAAAGCGACTATCCCCCAAAGCATAAACTGCTTGCCTTTTTCTCGTTTTACTTCTTCGCTGGTATTTAAAACGAATTGCACTACACCCCAGACAAACATAGCCAAAGCTAGGGCAAAAACTAACGGAACAAAAGATTTTAAAATAATACAAGAAATATATCCAAATAAATCTTGAAGTTTGGAATTTGATGGATTAAAAGTGCAAGTGCCAGTCACAGCACCTATAGTAGGGATAGGTGGAGCAACAGTTCCATTTAAACCAAAAGTGCTAGAGATAATATTGACGAGCCCCCACACACCTATAATGACAGCAAAACCGATAATGCCATAAATTATCCTTTCTCTTCCTTTTGATTTTGCTTCTTCATTTCCTCCGATAATATACTGCACTACACCCCAAACAAAATACAGCACGCCGAGTGCGATAAGAACAGGAATAATTGAATCCAGTATTTGATGAATCGTACATATTATATTTCCTATGCCTGACAAAGCAGAACAAGTACCACTAGAACTTGAAGAACTTGTTTGAGTGTTTGGTGATAATCCTGTATTTGGATCTTGATATCCGGGAACCTGTGCTCTTGCAAAAGTCGTCAAACCGAAAACTCCGACAAACATGATTAATATAAGAATATGTATCGCGTATTTTTTCATAATTTTAATTCGTAATTCGTAATTTTTAATTCGTAATTTTTTTAAAGTGAGAGCACAGTGTTAGATATAAGAGTAGCAATAGCCCATGAACCCAAAAGTACTGCCGCACCAATCAATGTATACAAAAGAGCGTCTTTGGCTTTACCTAATTTCTCAGAGTTACCTCTAGCTGCCACAAAAAGAAAACCACAATAAATAATGGCTAAGGCAACTACTGGTATACCAACTTTTAATACACCAGTCAAAAAAGTCTGAATAAAATCATTTATTGTATTTGTACTTATTGGGTTACAAATCCTACCAGAGCCAGGAGAACAATCTGGGTTTTGACCTATAGCAAAAGAAATAACGGGTATCAAAAAAACGTACGACAATAAAGCTAACTTACTCCAACTCTTTTTAAGAAAATTCATAAATATATTATACATCGGATTAAAATCCTATCCAAGCACCATCAAAGCCTAAAATTTGTAATATAGTCCTTATTATAAGCCAGCCTGCCGCAGCGACAACTAGCCCGTAAACGGCGCTGGAAAAGATACCTTTTGCTTTCGTTTTAGACTCTGAACTACCAGCAGATGTCACCATCAGAAAACCAGCATAAAAGAACATAATCGCAGAGATAGGTATCGCCAAATAAAAAAGAATAAAATGAATTATCGTATTTACAAGACTCATTAAAGCTGTAAAATCACAAACAGGCTCGCCTTGCCCTCCGCATTGGATTAGTCCCTTTGCAAAAGAAATAATAGGTAAAATAAACATTGAAAGAAAAATTATAGATTTTTTTACGTTCTGCATAAATTTATTTTAATAATAAAAGATCTAGTTTACTACTTGCGTCAGGTATCGCATTTGTCACTGTCATATTATTTGAAAGCACACCGTCAATCATATTACCAAATATGTTGTTTGTGTCTGTACTAGATGGATCAAGCCAACTTTTAGCAAAAAGTGCAGAATTATAGAAAATAGAAAAATATGCGTCTGATGGTTTTACACCAAGCAAGTCTCTACGAGCTGGAGCAGTACCTGTAATCGTAGCAAATTCGGAAGCAAAACTTCCAGAAGACATAAGGCTAGCTGCCGTATACGCAGTGCTAAAATTCTTTGATGAAGATAAAATAGCCATACCTGTCACATGTGACATGGTCAATTTTAAATTTGAATTTTTAATTTGTGGAAATGGCGCAACACCCAAGTCTTGATTTGGGTTTCTGTTTACGAGCGAAGGCAATTCACTAGCAAAACCAAAATATAATGCTACGTTTTCTGCTGAAAAAGCATCGTTAGAATTTGGAAATGATTTATTCCAAGAATAAGAATCGTTATTGGGATCAGCAAAATCAGTGTAAAATTTCAAAACAGAAGAAAGAGTATTTTGAGAACTAGATGTGGCAGAATTTAAACTTGAAGCAAAATATCCGCCCTTTTCTGCCACAATAGAATTCCCTGTCTGCATAAAAAGAGCAGCTAAAATATCTTTTGCATTAGTTATATTTGAAAAATGCCCCAAAGCAACAGCGCTCCGGAGTATTCTATTTGAGTCATCTTTTTGATCAAGTTTAGGTACTAAATTAATCAAATCAGTCCAAGTGGCAGGAGTAGATGCTACCCCACTACTATCAAGAATACTTCTATTGAAATACATCATCAAAGGATCAATAGTTAAAGGAAAAGCTAAAGCGCCTTTATCTGTCAAAAATACTTCTCCAGCGCTGGCAAAATTATTCTTGAATGAAGCGAGGGAATAATTTGCAAATGGAATGGTAAAAATCTTATCAGAATAATGAAATGCTAGATTTTCTGGCAATAAAAGTAAGTCTGGACCTGTACCAGAAGCCAACGCTTCAAGCAAGTCTTGATCAAAAGCATCTGCGCTTTTTTGTACATATTTAACAGTAAAGGTAGGATTGGCATTATTAAATTCATCTAAAAGAGGAGCCATGGCAGAATTCTTTACTGTACCCCATAAAACGACGGTACCGAGACTTCCAGGAGTACTACTGCTACCTATAGGTATTGCTCCAGAAAAAACTAAAACTCCAAAAATGGCAAAGACTATGAATACGATTATGGTTACAAGTTGAAAATTTCCTTTCATTTAATTAAATGATTAACTCTTAATTAATATCATACCATAATGATGCTCACCTGCATTAATATCTCGTTCAAAAACGAAACCATTTTTCTCAAACATCTCACGAGCTTTATTTTTGGGTACGATGGCAGAAGAATTTAAAATAGAAGGCATGGATGAATCTATCAAGAGAACTCTACCCTTTTGTTTTAAAATTCTTTTTATCTCTTCTATAAACTTTTCTTTGTCTGCCATTTGAAAAAGAACATTGGATGCAATAACTGCGTCCACGATACCATCCCTTAGTTTTGTGCCACCGAGCTTGCTGATGTCACCCCAGATTATCTCTACATTATGTAGACGGGCCTCTTTTACTTTATTTTTTATTGTCTCCAAAAAATCTTTAACTATTTCTATAGCATAGACTTTTCCTCTAGATACCATATGTCCTGCAGCAACAGAATAAAATCCTGTTCCTGCGCCCAAATCTGCCACAATATTGTCTTCCTTTAATCCGAAGGCTTTTAAGTTTTTTAATGGGTCGGTAAACATAGATACATTATAGTATGAAAAACATTGCTTTGCATTACAATTTTGCCAAAGTTATCAACAATCCCCTTGCTGTCAAAGGTGCCCTTTGACATAATGTCTTTATGAGTAATAGAGACTATAAAGAATTTGCTTCTGGAAGTATTTTTCACATTTACAACAGAGGTAATAATAAGGAAAAAATATTTTTTGATGAACAAGATTATAAGGCATTTCTTTTTAGGCTTGGGTTGTGTCTAGGGTTTACTGAAAAAGAATTAAATATAGAAAAACTATTAGCTATGCCCTACTCTAGAATCAGAATTACCGATGTAAAAAAAGATAATTTTAAACTTCATGCTTTCTGTCTTATGCCGAATCATTTTCATTTTTTAATTGAGCAAATTGAGGATATCCAGATTTCAAATTTAATGTTAAAGCTTTGTACAAGTTATGCAAGATATATAAATAAAAAATACAAAAGAGTGGGTCACATTTTTCAAGATCAATTCAAAGCCATAACTATTGAAAATAATTCTCAACTAATGTGGACATCGGCATATATTCATATGAATTCTGTAAAAGACAGAATTGTAAAAAACCCTTCAGAATATAGATGGAGTAGCTATAACGATTTTGCTTCTAATCGAGATTTGCCGATAGTTAGTAAAGACTTATTAATTGAAACTTTTGGTAATACTGAAAGCTTCATAAAAGAAACTTTAAATTTTGATGTCAAAGGTGCCCTTTGACATTGTTCTAGTCTCTAAATTTCTCCCCTTTTGGAGTAAATAAGTAAGGTACAATAATAGAGATTAAAGTCCAACAAGAAAGAAAAATAACTATAAAATATACCTGAAAAGTACCCTTGGAAATAATAAGTTTCATCCCTTCCCACATAAAAATAACATACACACTACTAACTACATAAAAAAGATATTCTTCGCAAGGAAGTCCTAGAAATTTAATACCCATCGTGTCGTTTCGATTAAATTGCCACAACCAAACACGATCCTTTTTACCATGTCTTGTAGCCCATATGTCCCAAATACTTCCTATAATCGTCACGCAAATAACAAAAGGAATCAAAGCTGAAAGAGAAATAAAGTTGGAAAGAAAAAATCCGGCAATTATTGTCGGTATGCAGAATACAAAAATTAAAGTGAGAAGGTAATAAAATTTTTTCATATTTAAGTTATATGCAAGCGAGTGATGCGATGCCGTCACCAGCACGGAGACGCATGATGGTCACGCCTTGAGTCTGGCGGCCGAGGCTAGATATGTCTTTCAAAGCTGTGCGAATGACTTGGCCCTTTTTTGACATTGCGATTAATTCCTCTTCTTCACCTGATAGAACTTTTGCCACGATGAGTTTGCCTGTCTTTGGAGTGACTTTTGCAGTCTTGATACCAGAACCTCCGCGATGCTGGACTTTATATTCTTTGAGATTAGTCTTTTTACCGAAACCATTTGCGCTCATCGTCAAAAATGCGCCAACTTCCTTGCCTTTTTGTTGATTGTTTTTTACGACATCCACACCGATAACTTCATCACTCTTGCCTAGCTTTATTCCACGCACACCACCAGCAGTCCTACCCATCTCTCTGATATCAGATTCTTTAAATCTTATAGATTGACCATCAGAAGTAGCAACCATGACCTCGTCTCCTTTTTCAGTCACTAAAGCAGAAATAAGTTTGTCGTCTTTGTCTAAACGAATTGCAATAATACCGCTTCGGCGAACATCTTTGAAACTTTCGGAAGACATTTTCTTGGCTGTTCCGTTTTTTGTCACGAGCATTAGTGATGTAGGTTTCTTTTCTACATCTTTTGGCATCGCTAAAATAGAAGTGACTTTTTCTTCAGCAGAAAGTGATAAAAAGTTCATAATTGATTTACCACGAGTTGCCCTGCGTCCTTCTGGGATTTCATACATCTTCATCTGGTATGCTTTACCTAAATTGGTAAAGAATAAAAGATTGCTATGCGTAGAACCAGATACTAGCATCGTGACGAAATCTTCTTCTTTGGTTTCGAGATCTATCACACCGACTCCGCCTCTCTTTTGGGCGCGATATTCCGAAGGGTCAGTGCATTTTACATATCCTCCGGCGGTCAAAACGAGCATGGTTTCCTTTTCTGGAACCAAGTCTTCGTCTGAGATTTCTTTTACTCCGCCTTTTATTATTTTCGTCCTTCTTTCGTCAGCATATTTTGCGCGAATTTCTTCTAATTCTGTGGCAATTGTTTTAAGTATTTTCTTTGGACTCGCCAAAAGGTCCTTTATTTCTGCGATAAATTTCTGTTTTTCTTTAAGTTCGTCTTCTACTGCTTGCCTCTCAAGTCCGGCCAACTTGGATAATTTCATTTCCAATATTGCTGTAGCCTGCAAATCAGAAAACTTAAACTCTTTCATCAAATTAAATTTAGCAATTTGAGAATTCTTTGAAGAACGGATAACAGAAATAACTCTGTCTATCTTGTCTAATGCTTTTTTGAGACCAAGCAAAATGTGTTCACGTTCTTCTGCCCTCCTCAAATCATATACGCTTCTTCTCTTTACTACTTCTTTTCTGTGTAAAATAAATTGTTCAAGAATAGACTTGAGAGATAAAGTCTGAGGCACTCCATCTACCAAAGCCACGATGTTAAAATTGAAATTTGATTCAAGTTGAGTATTTCTATAAATATAATTCAAAACTTTTTCAGGATGAGCGCTAGGTTTTAAATCAATAACGATTCTGATGTCTTTAGTTGACTCATCACGAAGCCCTTTGATACCTTCAAGCTTTTTCTCTTGAACGAGCTCAGCTATAGATACAATCAAATTTGATTTATTTACTCTAAAAGGAATAGAAGTAATGATGATGGAGAAATTACCATCTTTTTGTTCTACTATTTCCGCTTCACCTCTCGTCACTACTCCACCTCGTCCACCAGAATAAGCATGGAGCATGTCTTTATATCCATAAGCTATTCCACCAGTAGGAAAATCCGGACCTTTTATGAATTGCATCAAGTCTTCGGTCGTCGCATCTTCATTTTCTATCAGATGCTTTGTCGCATCTAAGACTTCAGCCAAGTTATGAGGAGGGATGTTTGTCGCCATACCAACAGCGATACCGAGAGTACCATTTAAAAGTAGAGCTGGCACAGATGATGGGAAAACTATCGGCTCTTTTCTGGTCTGGTCGTAGTTTGGACGAAAATCAACTGTCTCCTTTTCTAAATCACGCAAAAGCTCAGAAGAAATCTTGGACATCTTTGCTTCGGTATAACGCATCGCTGCGGGATTGTCTCCATCTATAGAACCAAAGTTTCCTTGTCCTAAAATAAATGGATAACGAAAAGAGAAATCTTGAGCCATACCCACCATAGAATCATAGACGGCCACATCTCCATGAGGATGATATCTTCCGAGCACATCTCCGACTACTGCAGCTGATTTCCTGAAACGAGCAGAAGCTGTAAGCCCCATTTCGTGCATAGCAAAAAGAATTCTACGATGAACTGGTTTTAATCCGTCTCTGACGTCCGGTAATGCGCGTGAAGTGATGACTGACATGGCATACGCCAAATAAGACTCCTTCATCTCAGCCACCACATCAACTGGGAGAATTCTGTCTCTTTCAATTATTTTATTATCGCCTTCGTTTTTTGCTTCTTGAGATTTCTTTGCCATAAAAAATTAATTTGATCCTGAAATACTATTATACCCGTCGACAATATTAGCTTTTAAAGCGGAAAATGGTTTTAAGTCGTTATTTATTTTTGCTTGTGTGTCAGGATTCGTTAAATTTGTTCCCAAAGAATAAGTCCAAAGAAAAAAAAGAATAACAGCAAAGATAACAATCATGACATGTAAAATATGTCTTCTAATATGTTCAGGCTGTCTTCTCATGTGATGAATGATTTTCTCCATATATTTATTAAATTGCTTTTAAGACGACGACTTCACCTTCTTTGCCTTCCAAATCTTTCAGCTTGAGCGTCAGCTTGTCGACGACTTCAGCTTTTTCTTCTCCGGCTTCTTTCAAGAACAATTTCAAGGACGAGTCGTCATAATCCATCGGTATTATCATTTTAGGCTCGAGCGAAAGCGCGAACTTTGCCGCAGACTTTGCATCAAGCACACCCTTGCCTCCTATTGGCACAAAAAGAATATCAGGACTGTCTATCGCTTCATGCGCCTCTTTTGAAATTTCCGTATTCGCCAAAGCTCCGAGAAAGGCAATATTTATATTGTCCACGGAAAGAGAATAGATGGTGTTGATGTATTTTTTGTCGGCGATAAGCGCGTCGGACAAAGTTCCTTTTATAAAAATTTCTTTGATTTCATAATCCCCCGGACCACTGATGACAAAAGGCTCCCGCTCGCCGTGAGAAAGCTGTTCCGCGCCATTATAATCGGGATGATTAGTGGTAATAAGGGCAATGTCGGATCCAAAGTGAGCATTTATGCCTGTTTTTGAGCTCTTGTTTACCGGATTAAAAGCGAGGACCATGTCCCCTTTCTGAATCTTGAAAAATTGTTTGCCGAAATATGTGATTATCATTACCTATATTATAGCAAAATATTAAAGAAAAATAAAGCAAAAAAACTTGAACGCAGGCACAAAATAAAGTATTATAACAAGTATGAATGAAGGACTAAATCTAGAAAAAAAGACTATAACTCTTGAAGGATGGTACTCGTCACCAGAAAAAAAGTCAGTAGATGAAAAAGTTGCTAATAAAATCAAACAATTCCCTGAAGGCAAAATCAGAGACATGCTTTTACAACGCACATCCGTAGGTAAAAGAATACGTCCCTTTTTACTCTATGCGATGAATAACGGAAAGATTGACGCAGAGACACTCAGTTCAATCGGCTCAGCTATTGAATTAACGCATCAAGCCTCACTTATCTTTGACGATACTATCGACGAACATTATGTACGCGAAGGATGCCGTGAAAGCATACACGCCTTATTTGGAAATAGAGTGGAAGGCGCAGGAATTGCGGATCATCTCGCCGAATATTTTCTTTCACTTAATGAACAGAGTATTTATGAACTTGAACTTCCAGACGCAAAAAAAATGCAGATAATGAGGCAGTTGACAGAAATGAAACAGCAAATGGTTACTGCGCAACTTGCGGACAAATTGATATTGGAAAAACCCCAACAAACGAGCTGGACGCAGTGGTGCTTGGCACAAAGCTATAAAAAAACATCAGGCTTAATGGCTTTTCCTTTCATAATCACAGGGATAGTCCAAGATCTCAATCCAGAAGAACGGGCGAAATTTAAAGAGTGCGGAAGCGCGCTTGGTCAAATATATCAGCTCTACGATGACTTAGAAGATATCAGAGTTGGCATACAAGCTGGACCAATATCGCTTTCATATCCCTTAGCAATATTGCTTGATAATATTCAAGGGCTAGGTGCTGATGAACAAACTTTATTAAGAAAAATCACAGAACAACGTAAGGTTCTTCCATTAGATGTAGAAAAGGTTAACAAAATATTTCACGATAATATCGACACTATAAATGAAAAGATTAAACAGGAAACCGAAAGACTAACAGCTTTAATATCGCTTCCTCAAGGAATTCAAGGAAAAGAAGAAATTGAAAAAATAATTAAATCTGCCAACAATGAATCTTATTGGGCGTATAAAGTTCCGAGAAAAACGAACTAATAAAGACGAATCCTTGCATTTTAGGGTAATTATAGTAGTATGGCTTTATAAGTTAATATTTATTAAAAGCCCACGCTACGGCGGGGCAAGCAGGATTTGGGGTAACCCCAAGGAGACACACAGAGATGCAAGTGGCTCCTAGGAACCTAAACCTTAGTCCGCTTTCAAGCGGATTTTTTTTTAGAAACATTTATGAAAAAAGACGAACCAGTAATAATAGAAGAAAATTTAGTTTTAAAGTCAATCGTTGACCGAACCATGAACAAACCAGAAGTTGACTCCTTGGTAGAAGGCGCAGTTATTAGTGTTGAGAAATCATCAGTCTATGTGGACCTAGCACCATATGGCGCAGGTATTATTTACGGCCGAGAATTTATCAATGCAAAAGACATCATCAAGAAAATAAGCATTGGTGACATAATCAAAGCAAAAGTTGTCGAAAGAGAAAACGAAGACGGTTATGTAGAACTTTCCTTAAAAGAAGCAAAACAAGCCCTCACTTGGAGCGATGCTGAAAAAGCCATCAAAGACAAGACAGTAATGGATTTAGAAATAAAAGACGCAAATAAAGGCGGATTGATTTTGGAATGGCAGGGCCTTCAAGGATTCTTGCCCGCTTCTCAGCTCAAAGCCGATCATTACCCTCGCGTGCTTGATTCCGACAAAGACAAGATTCTTAAAGAATTAAAGAAATTAGTCGGACAGAAAATCTCCGTCATGATTATTTCTACTCTTCCGAAAGAAGGCAAATTGATATTCTCCGAAAAAGATAATAATCCAGAAGAGAAGAAAGAAATCTTGAGTAAACACGTAGTCGGAGAAGACGTAGACTGCACGATAGCAGGCATCGTGGACTTCGGAGTATTCGTAAAGCTTGAAGATGGATTAGAAGGGCTCGTCCACATCTCAGAACTTGATTGGGGACTTGTAGATAATCCTCGCACAATGTTTAAAGTTGGTGATAAAATCCGCACAAAGGTTATAGAAATAAAGGATGGTAAAATATCCCTTTCTATCAAGGCCTTAAAAGAAAATCCTTGGAAGGAATTTGAAGGAAAATTAAAGAAAGGCGACATCATTAAAGGTGTTGTTATCAAATACAACAAGCATGGCGCACTCGTTTCTATCAAAGAAGGAGTAGCTGGACTTGTACACAATTCAACTTTTGCCTCAGAAGCCAAGCTTCGTGAAAAGCTAGAACTCGGAAAGACTTATAATTTCCAAATCACATTGTTTGAACCAAAAGACCAAAAGATGACATTAGTGCATCTAGAGTAAAGAAAAATAAAATAGCGTAAATTTTTTCTGTCCGAGGGTCCCACTCTGTAACCAGAGAAGGGCGCAGGACGAAAAAATTTACGCTATTTTTATTTTTCTAATTAATTATGTAGTTGCCGGAGTAGTTACTACTGGTGCTGTGTCTGCTTTACCTATGGCGTCCATGATAGACATGACTTGCTGTGCATATTTCGGAACGACTGAAGGCGGATTATAGGCGCGGAGAATTTGCTTGGTAGTTTTGTTGTCATAATGCATTTCTGTCTTTGGATTATTTCCTCCCAAATTTCTTGCTACAGTTTCTATAGCTTCTTCGGTAGATTTAAAACCTATCTTACAAGAACCCCAACCGAAAGCATTATTTTCAACTTTCTTACAATCAAATTTTCCTCCTGTAGATTCTCGCACAGCTATCGCTGGCAATAGACGCCAATCAATGTCGTTCTTTTCGGCTTCAAGCACCATCTTCATACCCATACCTTCTAAAGGCATATCATGCGCCTTAAAGTATGAATCAATAGCATCAGCCTTTATCTTTTCATCTTCGAGTTTCTGACTAGTAGCATCATTAACAACTAAAAGGTCAGAATTCTCTATATTTAATTTTTGTGAAGATACGATTGGTGGAGTATTAATAATATTATCAACAGCTTGCGTAATAGATCCCGCAGGCATTTGAGATGATATTGTTAAAACTGGCAAAAGAATAAACGACTCCACGAACCTTATCAAATTTTTATTTTGCATATTAAGCGGTTGTGCTCCGCAAAACTCATGTCGGTGTTCAAATTTCAGTCATAATTGCTCCTGTAAAGAAGCCTTAAAACTAAAAAACCCTTATATATAATAAGTCAAAAATCAATCTGACTTATACAATAAGGATATACTGATATACTATCATACTTTGATTTAAAAGTCAATAGTTAGACAACAATTTCACTATCTGTCAAGCTAAAATAGCCTTATAATATAAGGGTATTTTGACAAGTACCCTTTGACAAATATGACCTAAAATAGAACAGTTAATAACTTGTTGATAAGTCTAAGCAAGGATAAAGACTTTGTCGGCTACTTTATATGCTTCCCCTGCTCCCATCGTCACAAATACGTCATTTTCTCCAGTTTTTAAGTCTTTTACGAATGTTTCAGCTGTTCCAAAGTCTTTGAATGCTTGTGCATCCTTTCCATTATTCTTTATAGCCAAGGCTAGTATTTCACTAGAGATACTTTCATCTTTGACTTCTCGAGCAAAATAAATAGGTAAAAGGAGGACTTTGTCTGCATCTTTAAAACTCTTGGCAAAATCTTCAAACAAAGCTTTGGTTCGACTATAAAGATGGGGCTGGAAAAGAACGGTGATTTTCTTTTGCCCTTTAGGAAAAAGTTCTCGTAATGCCTGCAAGCTAGCTTTTATTTCCGTCGGATGATGAGCATAATCGTCGTAAATGATTGTTCCCTCTTTTGTCTTTCCTTTCTTTTCTAGCCGACGCCAAGTTCCGGAAAATTCGGACAAACTTTTCTTAGCTTCATCTATATTTATATTCAAAATATCCGCCACTGCCAAGGCTGCAGCCGCATTCATCATATTATGTTTTCCGGGTACAGAAAGTTTGGGAACCTTGTCTAAATATTTTTTATAATCTTTTTGTAGAACTTTATTCTTGCTTTGTGAAATAAATTGAGTAAATGCATTTTTAATATCTTTCAAATCTTTATAACAGTCCAAATGATCTGCTTCTATGTTTGTGACAACTGCAATAAATGGTTTAAAATTCAAGAAATGCCTATTATATTCATCTGCCTCCACCACTAGATACTCTCCCTTCCCTGCTCGAAAATTACTATCGAATTTCTTAACAAAAGAACCGACAATAACTGTAGGATCCAATCCCGCATCTACCATAATTTCTGCCACCATTGCTGTCGTCGTCGTTTTTCCGTGGGTGCCAGAAATTGCAATTACTTTATAATCTTTAGCTAGTTCTCCCAGTGCCTCAAAATAACTTAAAACCATTTTGCCTGTTTTTTTTGCTTCCTTTATTATTTCCGGCCCACGGTAAAGCCATGCATCGCTATAAACATACAAATCAGCTTCAGGTAATCCTTTAAAGTCTTTTTGAAAAATTATATTTACTCCGGCCTCTTTTAGGGAATCTATTGTTTTACCTTCCTCGTCATTTACACCAAAAACTTCCATCCCGCGCGCTTTTAGCATCTTTGCCAAAGCCGAAATCCCAATTCCACCAATTCCAATAAAAAATACTTTTTTAATTTTTGATAAGTCTAATTCCATTTATTTTTCCAAATAATTAAATAATAACTTGTATTCTTCAGGATGCTGAACAAAAGAAGAATCTTTATTCTCCATAAATCTCTTTAGTTCTTTAAATGATATAAATTTAACTTCTGCAACCTCTGATTCTTGTTTTTTAATCTTATTTGGATCTAAATCAATTTTCACAACATAAACAGGGTTAATCTCATTATTGATATAACCTTCTCTTTCTGCTATTTGTTTTACTTCACCAATTTGTAAAAAATTTTTAGGTTTAAGTTTAAGTCCAATCTCTTCCTCCACTTCTCTAAGCACTGAAACTACATCGTTATCTCCGGCAGATACATGCCCTGCCACGGAAATATCCCACATATTTGGATGATTATATTTCAAGTGAGATCTTTTTTGTATCAATAACTCTCCTTTTGAATTTAAAACCCAAACATGCACTGATCTATGCCAAAGCCCTTTATCATGAACTTCTTTTCTGGGAACTTTTTTCCCTAAAGAATTTCCATTACTATCATATATATCTAAATATTCCATAAAATTATTTTATTACTTTTACATCATTTTTAATCATTTTAATAATTTCTGGGAATTTAGAAATCTGGAAATGCCCATTTTTACTTTTATATATTATTATCTTCGCATTTCTTAGTTTATTTCTGTATTTCTCAGCAACTGGGTCTTCTGTAGGAGCGGCTGGAGCATCAGCCGCTCCTGAGAATGTTCTTTATTATTCGCGTGTGCAAGACGTGATTACGTTTGCTG
>CAIVBM010000031.1 GCA_903904195.1 uncultured bacterium | reverse complement strand
CTCCTTCTGTTTTTTTAAGAGTTTTTTCAATAATCGAAGCACATGAAACGCAGTGCATTCCTTTAATTTTATAGGTATTTTTCATAATTATTTTATAGCTTGTTTTGTGATTTTTAGGAGTTTCGAGTCTGTCGAGACGAAAACTTCCCTCGGCCGTCCCGGCACGGGCTAGGCAGGATTTTTTAAGCTTCAAAAAATCCGTACCGGCAAAAACTTTTATTTTAGATTTTTAATATCTGAAAAAGCACTACCCCACAAGCTACTGAAACATTAAGCGATTCTTTTTTACCTCTCATTGGAATTTCGGCAATTATGTCACATTTTTTGAGCACATTTTTTGGTATGCCAGTCACTTCCGCACCAACAATAAAAGCATTTTTCTCTTTTAGCTTCACTTCCTTATAATCTACAGAATTTTTAGCCTGCTCTATACCAATAATTAAAAAACTTTCTTTCTTTAATTTAGAAAGTAGAGAAGAAATATTTTTCTTCTGCACCCAAGACACAAATTCTTCCGCACCAAGCGCGGATTTTGCCAAGTCTCCCCTCTTTCTCCCAAATCTATCAAGCGGCGCCGGTGTGTAACCCGTCAGATAAATTTTATTTATCCCCGCCGCATCGGCAGTGCGAAACATCGCTCCGACATTTTGCACACTTCGAACATTATGTATTATTAAAACGTTTTCTTGATTTTTCATATTATTTCAAAAAGTTCTTGTTTCTCATATTTTTATGGTAAGCAATGGCAAATCTGTGCGCTTCGCTGTTTGCGAGCAGAATTTCTCTTTCATACTGATGGATATATTTTTTATCGCCTTTTATATTCATAGGTTTATGCCTTTCATCTTTCACGACCGAAACTATAGGTATGTCAAGGTTAAACCTTGACATTGCCCTTTGGGTTACGTTTATTTGTGCTGTTCCGCCATCTACCACAATCAAATTGGGATAAGTCCACTCTTTATGCGCTATCCGTCTTTCCAAAACTTCTTTCAACGCGCCTGTGTCATTCGCATTTGATTGGGTGCGGATTTTAAATTTCCTATATTCATTTTTCACCGGCTCGCCATTTTCTAGGACCGTCATCACTCCTACCATATTTTTTCCTCCCATATGAGCGATATCATAAGCTTCAATTCGAAAAACTGAAACAGGAATCTTCTTTTCATAAGGTCCTCGGTTCTCCGGGTCCCCTACCCCGGCCAGACCATTCTGAAAAGAAGATTCCTGTTTCAGTAACGCCATATCGTTTATATGTTGTAATGAGAAAATTCTTTTTTTGATCTCATTTGCGTGTTCGAACTCTTTGTTCTTAGCATAATGAAGCATCTCTTTTTTAAGATTAAAAATTATTTTTTTCTTTTTGCCTTCAAAAAACAATTTCAGATTGACAATATTTTTCTTATAAGCGAGTTGAAATTCCCCACTACTGGTGTCAGGGGTAAGTCCAAGCTGTCGATAAAACTCAAAATTATTACGTTTGGATGACTGAGCATCTATATATGGGAAAATGCGACGGACGATTTTCATCGCTTCTCGGAGCTGAACACCATTTGTAAATGGTCCGTATATTTTTGATATTCTTAAGTTCTTGAGAATATCGGAATGTCCTTCTAAATTACGAGCACGAATAGTAAGTACCTGTGGTATTTCCTCTTTTGTAATAACCACGCACAAAAAACTCTTATCAGACTTTTCTTTAGTATTGTATTTCGGTTGATATTTTTTAATAAGATTAGCTTCGAGGATGAAGGCTTCAAGAACGCTGTCGGTGATTTGGAAATCAATCTTATCCGCATTGAAAATCATATCAACAAGAATTGGTCCTCTAGTCTCGATCAAATCTTTGCCAAAATAACTTTTGACTCTATCTCTGATCGAAGTCGCTTTACCGATGTATAAAATATCTTTTCCTTTTTTGCCTCCTTCACCGTGCTTCGGCGGGCCAAGGAAAAAATAAACCCCGGGCTTGTCCGGCAAACTTACTTTTTTAAAATTTTTATCTGTCATATATTATTTGCGCAAAGCCTTTTTAAGATATTTTCCCGTATAACTTTTTGCGTTATTCGCCACTTCTTCCGGAGTACCTTTAGCCACAAGGTTGCCCCCGCCTATCCCCCCTTCCGGCCCTATATCTATAATGTAATCCGAGCTTTTCACAATATCAAGGTTGTGTTCGATTAGAACGACTGTGTTGCCTTTTGAAACTAATTTATGCAAGACTTCCAGAAGTTTTACCACGTCATCATAGTGCAACCCGACGGTCGGCTCATCTAAAAGATAAATTGTTTTTTCCAAATGTGGACGGTAAAGTTCGCTGGAGATTTTTACGCGTTGCGCTTCTCCGCCGGAAAGAGTTGTCGCCGATTGTCCTAGTTCAAGGTAGCCCAAACCGACATCGAAAAGAGTCTGCAACCTGTCGGAAATTGCTGGAATGTCTTTGAAAAAAGAAAGTCCGTTTTCTACAGTCATATGGAGCACTTCATAAATATTTTTCTTCTTGTATTTGACTATGAGCGTTTCTTTATCAAAACGTTTTCCATTGCAGACATCACAAGTGACATAAACCGTCGGCAAGAAATGCATTTCCACTGCTATTTCGCCATTTCCTTCACAAGCTTCACAACGCCCACCCTTCACATTGAAAGAAAACCTGTTTGATTTCCAGCCTCGCAGGCGGGCTTCTTCAGTTGCGGCAAAAAGATCTCGGATATGGGAAAACGCGCCGGTATAAGTGGCCAAATTTGAGCGCGGTGTTCGGCCGATTGGAGATTGGTCAATCAAAATCGCTCGAGAGAGATATTCGGTACCGGAAAATGACGAACAATTAAAAATTTCGGCGGTGCGATATTTTCTTTCAAAACGAGCTTGTAAGTTTTTATAAAGAATCTCGTACATTAGAGAACTTTTGCCTGAACCGGAAACTCCAGTGATAGAAGTCATCACTCCGAGAGGAACTTCAACATTTAAATTATTTATATTGAAAACTTTTCCGCCGACGATGCGCAAGGCTCCTTTTCCTTTGCGTCTTTTTTTAGGAACCGGAATTTTCAATTCACCGCGTAGATAGGCCAAGGTTCGGGAATCATTTGTGTTCTTTTTAGCAGTTAATAAATCTTCAAGATATCCGGAAACAATAACTTTTCCGCCATGCACACCAGCCTTCGGACCTATATCCACAATATAATCCGAAGCATAAATTGTGTCCTCGTCATGCTCCACAATTAATATTGTATTGCCTAAATCCCGCAGATTTTCAAGCGTTTTAATCAAACGGTCATTGTCTCGCTGGTGCAGCCCTATTGTCGGCTCGTCCAAGACATAAAGCGCACCTACAAGCCTGGAGCCGAGCTGGGAGGCAAGGCGAATGCGCTGAGCTTCCCCGCCGGAGAGCGTGTTTGCTTTACGCGAAAGCTGTAAATAATGAAGTCCAACATCCAGCATAAATTGCAGGCGCGCTTCTATTTCTTTGACGACTGGCACAGATATTTCTTTTTCTTGTTCTGAAAGTTTTAGATTTTTAAAGAAATCATGCGCTTCGGCAATTGACATGGAAGCAAGATCTAAAATGTTTACCCGACCAGCGGAGGAACTGAGAAAAACATTCAACGCTTCAGGGCGAAGTCGCGCACCATGGCAGACATCACAAGGTTCGTCCCCCATAAAATATTTTGAACCCAAGCCATTACAAGCAGGACATGCGCCGTATGGAGAGTTAAATGAAAACAATCGAGGTTCAACTTCCGGAAAAGAGAAACCGTCATTTTTGCATGCAAATTTTGCGGACATTATAAATTCTTCACTGCCGATTTTAACTGCCACAAGTCCATCGGACTCTATCAGCGCGCGCTCAATAGCTTCGGCTAGCCTCATTCTGCTTCCTTCTTTGTTGTCGGAAAATTCATGCACAGCAAAATGATCAACTAGCACATCTATATTGTGAGCTTTATTCTTTGAAAGAGTTATTTGTTCACGAAGCTTCTTCATAACTCCATCCAAGCGAATTTCAGCAAAACCTTTTCCAAGCAAATCGTAAAGCAATTGATAATATTCCCCTTTTCTTCCACGCACTATTGGAGAAAAAATACTAATTTCTGTTTCATCCCATTCCACTCCCATAACTTTGCGTTTATTACTTTTAGAACCTTGGGAAGAAGAATTTTGAATGGTGTGGGTCCCAACCGGTACTCCGGGAAGGGTAAGGCCAGAAAAATTCTTCTTGCCGAGGTTCTTTATTTTCTCTAAAACAAAATTCAAAATCTCCTCATTAGAAAGTTTTTTAATTTCCTCCCCACAGATAGGACAATGCGGATGTCCGATGCGTGCATACATCACGCGCAGATAATCATATATTTCGGTAATCGTAGCCACGGTGGAACGCGGATTATTGGAACGAGATTTTTGGTCTATGGAAATTGCCGGAGACAATCCAGTGATTTCATCAACATCCGGTTTCGGCATTTGATTCAAGAATTGCCTTGCATATGAAGAAAGCGACTCCACATACCGCCTCTGCCCTTCGGCAAAGATTGTGTCAAAAGCCAAGGAGGATTTACCACTACCTGAAACGCCTGTAATCACCACCATTTTGTTGCGCGGCATCTCCACATCTATGTTTTTTAGATTATGCGTTCGCGCCCCTTTTACTATTATTTTATCTATGTTTTTGTCGTTTTTCATATAAACACAATGACACCCCGCCGTGTTCATAGGGGGTGTATATCGTTATATTAGACTATCTTTTGTCTTTCTCCAAGCGAGTCTTTAACACCACAATCTCATCTCGTAAGATAGCTGCAGATTCAAAATCCAATTCTTTCACTGCCTTGTTCATTTCTTTCTCTTTTATTTTTATAATATCAGCGATAGATTTACCAAGAATTTTAAAATCTAAAGCTAACTCTGCGTTTACTGTCTTTCCATGTTCACTTTCCATCTCTTCAGTAATATCATTTATCTTTTTTATGATAGTTTTTGGAGTGATGCCATGTTCTTTATTGTAAGCAACCTGAATATTTCTGCGACGAGCGGTTTCCTTTAGCGCATAATCCATCGCATCAGTCATGATGTCGGCATAGAGAATAACTCTCCCTTCACTATTTCGCGCTGCGCGCCCGATAGTCTGGATGAGTGAAGTTTCGGAACGCAAAAAACCAGCCTTGTCGGCATCGAGGATGCCAATGAGCGCCACTTCCGGCAAATCCAACCCTTCGCGCAACAGATTCACACCGACAAGCACGTCAAAATCCCCTTTTCGAAATTGCGTAAGGATTTTTATCCTATCCAGAGTTTTTATGTCGCTATGCAGATATTCTGCTTTTATTTTTTTACCTGCACTGAGCTTGGTCGAAGTGTCTTTCAAATAAGCTGAAAGATCTTCCGCCATTTTTTTCGTCAGCGTTGTCGCCAAAACTCTGAAACCTTTAGCGATTGTTTTTTCCGCCTCGCTTATGAAATCCTGAATCTGTCCGGGATAATTTCTTCCTTCAGAAACTGGCCTTACAATCGTCTCCGGATCCACGAGCCCGGTCGGGCGAATTATTTGCTCCACGATTTGTTCACTTTCCTTGCGTTCTTTTTCACTTGGTGTCGCGCTTGTGTAAACCACCGGACCGATGCGTTCACTGAATTCTTTATATTTTAAAGGCCTATTGTCTTTGGCTGAAGGCAGACGAAAACCATATTCCACAAGGGTATTTTTGCGTGAAGCATCACCAGCATACATTCCTTCTAATTGTGGCAAGGTTACGTGGGATTCATCAATAATAGTCAAAAAATCTGCTTTTCCATCTTTAGTATGCGGGAAATATGATAATAAAGTTTCTGGTGGTTCACCCTCTTCTTTGCCTGACAAATGTCTAGAATAATTTTCTATTCCATTACAATAACCAACTTCTTTTATCATTGCGAGGTCATATTTTGTTCTTCTTTTGATTCTTTCTGCTTCAAGTAATTTTCCTTCCTTTTTGAATTTTTTTAACTGAATATCTAATTCTTTCTTTATAAGAACCAAGGCTTTTTTCTTTTTCACATCTTCAGTAATAAAATGTTTAGCTGGAAAAATAAAAATATTCTTTTCTTCTTTTATAATATGTGAAGAAATCGGATCAACTTTTATTATTTTACTCACACAGGCAAGACCTAGGGACTTTTCTTTTTTACTATTTGCCCCTAGGTCTTGCCTGTGGAGTTGTGACATCTCTACTTGATACATAACTGTTTCTGAAACAGGCATAAACTCAACTTTTGAACCAATAGATCGAAAAGTCCCCGGAGTAAGGTCAGCATTTGTTCGTTCAAAATGAATAGCAATTAAAGACTTCATCAAAGTCATCCGGTCCATCTTTTGCCCAACTTCTAATTTTAAATTAACCTTTTCATATTCCTCAGGAGACCCTAATCCATAAATACAAGACACAGAAGCAACTATGATGACATCGGGACGAGTGAGTAAGGCTTGAGTAGAAGCGTGACGAAGCATATCTATTTCTTTATTGATAGATGCATCTTTTTCAATATAAGTATCTGAAGCAGGCATATAAGCCTCTGGTTGATAATAATCGTAATAGGAAACAAAATAGTGCACCGCAGAATCAGGAAAAAATAATCTGAATTCTTGAGCGAGCTGTGCAGCGAGAGTTTTGTTATGGGCGATGACGAGAGTCGGTTTATTGTTTTGCGCTATTACATTTGCCATCGTAAAAGTTTTACCTGTGCCGGTAGCACCGAGCAAAGTTTGCCTTTTCATCCCCTTTTGTAACCCTTCCATGATTTTTGAAATAGCCACAGGTTGATCACCCGCTGGTTTAAACGGAAGGTTTAATTTAAAGATATTACCTTGATTCTCTTTATTTTCTTGATTTTTCGCCATATTTCTTATACTATCATAAGACATACAGTTTCAAAGAAATTGTGTGCTTGTAGATGTTTTATATACGCGCCCGTAGCTCAGTCGGTAGAGCAGATCCCTTTTAAGGATAAGGTCGTTGGTTCGATCCCAACCGGGCGCACATAAGTGCATAACTAATTTTTACAAAGTATTATAATGATATACAAGTCTTTGTCATTTAGCTTTGCAACCAAGGAGAAAATCATGCAAACTGTGATTACGTGTTTTTGGCAAAAATATCCCAGTGTTCCACATCCCAGAGAAGCTGGACATGGAGATTGTCAAAACTGCAGTGCAAATTTTGACAATCATTTTTGCACAGGATTTGAACCCGAAGTAACAATCCTGTTAGTTGAAATCCGTGACGGAATAATGGAAGATGTGGAAATAGAATGAATGCAGTTTTGCCACGGGGAGAGAAAAAACTCCCCGTGGCGCATTTTTTTATAGACTAGAAGACTTCAAGCAAAAATTGCTCAAAAACAGATTCGGCATCTAATCCACTCTTTCTGGCTTCAGGTAAAAGATAGCTTAGCTTAGTAGCTATTTTCTTTAGTTCTGCCTCAGAAAATTTACGAAAATCTTTCTTTATTATCAGATCTTTTACTTTCCAAAAGAGAACACCGATTATCTCTTCCATTCCTACCCCCTTATCCATCGCCTGTCTAAAACAAATCCAAGTATTCAACTTGTCTTTATTTGCAAAAGCATTTGCCACTAGAAAATTATCATATTTCTCTTTTTTTTCTTTTGGCAATTCAAAAATGTTTAGCTCAGTTCTTGCCTTTTTGAAAGCATCCAATATGGTTTTATTTAATTTACTTTCTAAAAAAATAAAAGAATTGGTAGATTTTCCCATTAATTCTAATTTCTCTAAAATAAAATCTCTAGTTTCTTCATGGTCAAGAATATTTTGAAAGACCACAGCAGACAATGCAGAAAAAAGACTTGAACCAGAATAAAAACTTTCTAATTGAATAGGATTAAATTCATTTCTATTTATATAAAAAATATCTGTACTCTGAGGTATAGATTTTATAAATTTTTCATAGCTAGAAAGCTTATTTTTTGCATCATCCCCTCCGAAAAGATAAATCATTTGAATTAGAGCTTTACCTTCTTCTTGTATTCTAGAAAATGGTCACCGTATTTTTCTGTCATAATCTTTTCTCTTTTTTCTAAGAAAACGTATCTAGTAAAAAGGAAAGAAATAAGTGTAAATAAAATAACGAAAACAGAATTAGCTATGATTCCATACCCTAACATTAAAAAGAAAAGACCCCAATGTGTAGGACTTCTGGTATAAGAAAATGGTCCTCGGTACAGATGTTCTACCTTTTCTTCTATTTCTTTTTCTAAATCACGCCCAGTTTTTTGCGCCCAAAATATTAGGATTGTAGCCACTATCAAGAAAAATAAACCGACAGGCACCATGACATAGTCTGAAAAGATTCTAAATCTAAAAATAATATCAAGTATTATTCCAAATAAAAAAAATGCAAAATATGTAGAATAAGAGTGCGCTTCAACCTTTTGTATTCTGTGTTTGTGAGAATATTTCTCAACTAACTTTTCTATTTTTTCTAAAGCTTCCATAAATTATATTATACTACAAAATACCTTATTTTACCTCTCCAAAATTGTCTCCGTGTCCAAAATGTGCAAGCAAGGGAATATCACTTTTATATTGGAAATATGACCTTTTTAGGACACTTTCCATAGCATTTTTAATAATACTTTCTGCTTTTTCTAAAACACTTTCTTCTATTTCATAAACCAACTCATCATGTATCTGTAAAACAAGATGCGCTTTGTTTAGAATTTTTTCTTTTTCTAAGTCCTCATTCACGTATCTTATTGCGAGCTTTATAATATCAGCAGCAGTCCCCTGCATTGGTGCGTTTGTAGCAGTTCGCTCTGCCATATTTTTTAAAAATGGAATTCTTGAATTGATATTTGGAAAATATCTTCGTCTTCCAAAAAGAGTTTCAGTGTAAAGATTTTTGGTTGCAAAAATTTTAACACTCTCAAGATAATCTCTGATTCCAGAAAATTGGTTAAAATAATTATCATAGAACCTTTGCGCTTCTTCTCGTGTACCTCCCAAATTCTTTCGCAGAGCAGAAACTCCCATACCATAAATAATACCGAAATTGATCACTTTAGCTTTACGACGCATTTCTTTATCAACCTTGTCTATCGGAACACCAAAAACAAAAGACGCTACACCGGCATGAACATCTTTGCCTTCACGAAATATCTGCGTCATGTTTTTATCGCCTGAAAGCATCGCAGCCACACGCAACTCTATCTGACTATAATCAAAAGCGCAGAGTTTAAAACCTTTTTGCGCAATGAAACCACCTCGAATTCTTTTCCCAAGCTCACTTTTTATCGGCAAGTTCTGCAAATTTGGATCTTGCGAAGAAAATCTCCCAGTCGTTGTGCCATTTTGTATAAATTTCGCATGTAATCTGCCATCTTCGCCTGTCATTTTGGGAATTACATCAATATATGTAGAAAGTAATTTCTGTAATTCACGATAAGCAAGAATTTCTTTTATTATTGGATTTTCTTCTTGCAATTCTTCTAAAACCGAAACTTTTGTAGAGAAATTACCACTAGCATTTTTCTTTGCTGACTTCCCTGGAAGTTTCATCCCCATTTTACCAAAGAGAACTTCCCCCATTTGTTTTGGAGAGTTTATATTAAATTCCACTCCTGCCATTTTATATATTTTTACTATAAGTTTATCTAATTCTTCATGATACTCACGACTTAGATTTTCAAAATACTTTTTATCTATAAGAATTCCATGATCTTCCATTTCTTTTACTACAGGTATTATGGGTTTTTCAATTTCCTCAAAAACCTTATCAGAATTGGCTTCTTTTAACTTTTTAAATACATATTCATAAGCAACATCAAAAGAATCAGTGTTTGCAAATAGTAAAATGTCTTCTAGTTTTGGATTTGAAATATCAGAATTGATAAGCCAAAGGGCAATGCTGGCTTCTTGAAATCGTTCCGGATTAAATGCGGAAACAGGGACATTCTCTGTTTTTGCAAAAGAAGAGAATTTGTCTTGACGGGGTGTCTCGCAGGCCGACGGGCCGAGAGGCAGCGCTCCGCTAGTAAGCGGAGACAGCGACCCCGACGAGACAGAATTATCTTCTTTTGCATTCTTTCCAAAGAAGTTTTTCAACCGCCCAAACAAACTTCTAAATTCAAATAAAGCAAAAACTTGCTCAACTTTTTTAAAATCTGCATTTTCCCAAAAAGTTTTCTCAGGTAAAACAAAATTTATCGGTACATCTTTCCTGATTTGAGCTAAAGTTTTTGAAAACAAAGCTTCTTGTTCATTATTTTTCAACAATTCAATCATTCTAGGACTAATTCCCACCTCTTTAAATTTTAATTCGTAATTCGTAATTCGTAATTGTCTATAAATTTCTTCAACAGTTCCAAAGGTAGTAATCAAAATAGTCGCAGTTTTCTCTCCAATTCCTTTTATGCCTTTGATATTATCTGAAGTATCGCCACGAAGTCCTTTGTAATCAGGCATGAGCTCTGGCTTGAAACGAAATCGAGCAATGACGGCATCTTCGTCATAAAGAATGGTGTCATTTATTCCCTTCTTTAATGTATAGACCTGCACTTTTTTATCATCTACTAACTGCATTGTGTCCATATCCCCTGACGCAATGATTATTTTTATATTTTTATCATTTTTATATTTCTCAACTATTGTTCCCAAAACATCATCTGCCTCAAAACCCGGACAATCATACATCGGCACACCAAAGGCTTCAAAAATCTGTCTGGAGTTTTTTAATTGTGAAATCAAAGCATCATCAGCTTTTGCTCGTCCGGCTTTGTATGCATCATAAGCTTCATGTCTAAAAGTTTTTTGAGGCAAGTCATAACAAGCCACGATATAATCAGGCTTTAGATCAGTAACTATCTTCATCAACATGCTCGCTAGACCATACAATGCACCAGTAGGCTCGCCTTTTGAAGACAGAAATTCAGGTAAAGCATGATAAGCACGATGTATTATAGCGTGAGCATCCAGTAAAACTAAGGTTTTAGTATCCTTTTGCATTATGTAAATTATATCTTAAATGATACAATTTACATATGGCATCAGACTTTGATGAAGAAAAAAAGAAAAGACAACTAGATGATTTACATAAACAAGAAGAAGAGCAGTTGGTGGCAACACTCGCAGAATCAAAATACCATTTACCTTATGTTGATCTGTATCGTCTAGGCATAGACAATGAGGCACTCAGAGCAATATCACACGAAGAAGCAATACAAATGAAAGTTGCGCCTTTTAAACTTTTTGGAAAGAATATTTTTATCGCCGTACGCTCACCATCAGAAGATTTACTTAAAACATTAAAGGACTCAATGGAAAGACAAGACCTAAATCCTACTTTTTACATGGCGTCAGACGCAAGCATAAATAAAGTTTGGGAAAGATATAAAGAAATCTCAACAGCTGAAGCATCAAAAGTGGGAGGATTGGATATTTCTCCAGAAGTTTTGAGAGAAACGGCAAAAAACATTGAACGCATGCAAGATATTGAAAAACTTCTAACAGAAACACTAGAAGGAAATAAAATTCATAAAATTTCCCGCATGCTAGAAGTGATTCTTGCTGGAGCAATCGCTATTAAAGCTTCGGATATACACATAGAACCAGAAAAAGATCGGGGACGACTACGATTACGCCTAGATGGCGTGCTCCAAGATATAAGTTTTTTTGGGCTTGATGTATATCACTTGCTCAATTCACGCATTAAACTTCTTTCTGGTATGAAATTAAGTTCAAACACAGCACAGGATGGACGATTTAGTATTATGGAAGAAAAAGAAGAATTGAGCATTCGTACTTCTCTCATTCCTGGAGCCTACGGCGAATCCATTGTTATGCGTATTCTGGATCCAAAATCAATTCAAATAGAACTCAAAGACATCGGCATAGAACCTTTCCTATTTTCCATAATAGAACAAGAAATCGTAAAGCCAAACGGACTCATCTTGATTACTGGCCCAACAGGAAGCGGAAAAACCACCACTTTATATGCTTTTTTGAGAAGAATTTACTCTCCTGAAATAAAAATAATAACCATTGAAGACCCTATCGAATACCACATAACTGGCATAACCCAAACACAAACAAACGAAGAGAGAGGCTATACTTTCGCTGAAGGCTTGCGTTCGGCTCTTCGCCAAGACCCAGATGTGGTAATGGTCGGAGAAATTCGCGACAAAGAAACTGCCGACACAGCAGTGCAGGCAGCTCTAACTGGTCATATAGTTTTCTCCACCTTGCACACCAACAACGCAGCCGGCGTCATCCCCCGACTTATCGACCTTGGAGTAAATCCAAAGATATTAGTTTCTGCTTTGTCGCTTTCTATCGCTCAACGTCTAGTCCGAAAGCTTTGTACTTTCTGTAAAAAAGAAAATACCTTGACAGAAGAAAACGTAAAAACCATAAAATCTGTTTTAGATAGTATAAAAGCAGATGGAAAAGATCTTTCAAAATATAATATCAATCCCGATGCTCCTTTCAAGACCTTTTCTCCAGTCGGCTGTGATAAATGCAACAAACTCGGCTACAAAGGACGAATCGGTATCTTTGAAGCGATAAAAACCGACGAAGCCATAGAAAAAATAATTCCGGAAAGTCCAAACGAACATGAAATAAAAAAAGTTGTGCGCAATCAAGGCATACTCTCAATGCGCCAAGACGGCATAGTAAAAATCTTAAACGGAATTACTTCGATTGAAGAAGTCCAAAGCGTCGTAGACTTGAATGAGGAATAGGTATAGCAAACTTCTTTCAAGGCCTCTCAAAAAGTGCGCCCGCGACGAAGTTTTCCTACTTCACCGCATCTAGTTCCACATAAAAAGTGGAACCTTTCCCTTCCTCTGATTCAAACCAAATACGGCCTTTATGCGCTTCGATAATTAGCTTTACAGAATATAGGCCATAACCCGTGCTGTCTACATTTATTCTAACTGAATCTTTACCACGGCCACCTTCGGTAAATAAATTCTTTTTATCTTCGTCGTTAATCCCCACTCCGGTATCTGTAATGGTAAATCTAACTTTTCCGTCTCCGTCTTTAAGAGAAATACTTATCTTACCCTCTTTGGTATATTTTATAGAATTATCAATCAAATTATTGATAGCTTCCTTGAGCCAAAGCACATCACCCATGACACTATAAACACCACCTTCTATGCTACTTTCAAGTTTCAATCCTTTTGCTTCCGCTTGAACCTTTTTCTCAGACAAAACTTGAGTGACTATATCTTTGAAATCAATCACTTTCATATCATATTTTACCGATCCACTAGTCAGATTAGAAGCTTCCAAAACTAAATCTACCGTCTGTATCCCCCCATTATCGGAATCAAGACCCTGTTTTGCGTATTTTTTTACCACTGGAGATATATCGCCAAAAGTTCCGTCGAGCAAACCGGCAAAAATGTATTTAGAGCGAGTAAAAGCTCCTTTGACTTTATGGGTAACAAGGTGGACAAGAGATTCGCGTTGTTTAATAGACTCTCCAAGTTTTATATTTAATCTTGCTAATTCTTCTGCATGTTTTACTTCCTGTTTAACACTTCTGATAATTGAAAGTCCGAGCCATGCAGAGATTACAAGTGTTATAGCAGTAAGAACCTTATTTACATTGCTCTGAATAAAAAAGAATTCTGAACCAATCAATATAACCAATGACCACACCAACACCTGAGTCGCAAGGAGTTTAACGTTAAATGTTTTGAAACGAACAATGAGAATACCAATATAAATCATAAATATGATCATCCCAATCAATCCATACATTTCAAGTTGTGAATCTGGCAATACACCTATTTCTGTAAGATAAGAAGCTAAAAATATCATCACAAAAAACAAAAAGAGGAACGATTCAATTCCTATTCCCATGAGAATTATTTGCTTCTTGAAAGAAGGTGCAGCAGTACGATATCGACGAATAAGTAGAACAAGAATCCAGATTATTGCTAATACACCAAGCAGTGTGTAATAAAGTTTAAATGGAAGCCATTCAAATTTAAATGCGTCACAAGTAGTTATATTAAAACCACTTAAATTGAACGAAGATGAGGCAAAGATAAAAGATGGTGCAAGTAAAGTGAGAAAGATAGCTTTGATTCGGATTGAAATATCTTTTTTGTCCAAAAATACATAAATAAAATAAATACAAAATATAGCAAGTAAACTTAAAACTAAACTAAAGAAAGACCAAACGAATATTATGAGCTCACTATGAATATTAGTCCAAGTAATAAGATTTATTAACGTCCAGAGCGAGAAAAATAAGGAAATTGCAAAGAGAAGTTGATTAAGTAAAAGTCTTCTACCGTTTAATAAGACATAAATACCTATAAATAGAGAAATTACTATGGCTGGTATGTGTGCATAGTATAATAATGTCGGGACATCAGGAGAGAAAAAAAAGTATGTGGTTTCAGGAAATAAGTAACAGATCATATATAAATATTGACTTAATTGTTAGTTTGTGAATAATTTGTATTTTCAGCAGGTGTCTTACAGTTATTGCCACTGATTTTTGTATCGCAATAAGTCACGGAACACTCCTTGTCACCTAGAAGACACGCATTGGCTGCTTCACAGTTTGTTATATCTTTTCCACATTCTCTATATAAATCAGACGCATATTTCATAACCTCAGAATAATAGGACTCTTTTATACATGCATCATCCTCGCAAGCTATAAAGCAATTCTCTTTCGTAGGATCACACGTGCCATTATACCCCACCATATAATCATGATTAACAATGAATCGAAAATAGGAAATTAAACCAACCACAATAATTAGTGGAAATAAAATATAAAAAAGAATATTTTCGCGAAAATGTGTTTGTATAACTTTCATTCATGTAAAGTATAACAGAAATTAGATGTCACGTGAAGGCGGCACTGTGTACTCACTATTTCATAAAAAGCAAATAGGTCCCGATTCCTGTTATGCAAATAGCAATAATTTTTGGCCAAAGATGTTTGGCCTGTATCTTTTCAATCGATATTTTTGGAAAGAAAATAGTTAAGAATACGCCGACAATAAGAGCGAAGATTGATTGGAAAGAATCCGTAAGAAGCACGAGTGCGATAGGGGCAAGCATATAAGCAAAAGCAAATGCTAGATTGCCTAATATGTATAAAAACTCATTCGTAGCGCCGAGTGATAAAACAGCTTTTGAATTGTTACGCAATGCCAATAAAAAATTGGTGCGATAGGAGCGAATAAAAATAAAAATGGCTATTCCTATCAAGAAGAGAGTAAGATGTTCCCAAAAGAGCGACCTCCAAACATTTTCCTCCAGCGCAACAGCCTTGAATATAACTGAGCCAAGCGCCCAGAAGAAAGAGGCTGCAAGCATTGGTATAATGGTTTTTCGACGAAGCTTAAAATTATTTTCTGAATCTATTTCAAAAGAAATAATAGTCGTTCCTAATATGATTATTGCCATAGCTATAAGCTGGATGTGTGTCAAAACTTCTCCAAGAATAAAATAGCCTAATATATATGCAAAGACCGGCACAAGCTGGTAAAACACAATCGCGACCGATGCTTCTTCGTTTTTAAGAGCCAAAAGATAACACCATAAAACCAGCGCGTTTAGAATTCCTACCGCAATAAGAGCAATAATTTTTATAAAACCGACATCCAATACTGCCTTGTCTGCGAAAAAGAAAAATGGCAGAGGAATAACCGAAATGAGTGAAGATAAAATAATAATTGTACCGACGCCGCCTTCTTTAAAGTATTTTTCTAAGAGAATTTTGTCTATATGGTTCGTCAGAGCATACATGAACGGACCAATCAACGCTATAAAAAACCAAATCATATAACTAAAGTATACTTCTTATTCGCCATAAATCAAAATTTTTATCTTTTTTTAGAACTTAAAGTAAGTTTCTTAAAGAAAAAAGCGGGTTTATATTTTATTTTTGAATATCGCAACCCCGGAATTTCCAAATCTTGTTCCCAATTAAAATACTTTATTCCCAAAGAATACAGGTGTTTTGCTTCTTCCCAGTTAAGTAAATCGTATGCAGCGGGACAATACTTCTCATCAGCTTTAGCAAAATGAGAAAGAGCATAATCTTTGGATATAATTTCATATACAGTAAATCCAATCATTGTTTGATCTTTATATATTGAAATAAGTCTTAAGTTTTCATCACGAATTTTTAAAATTCTTTCAAATGCCTTATACTCATTTAACTCACTATGATTGTTGATATTTTTATTTTTTGCCCACCTATGAAACATTTCCTTATATTCATCGTGGCGTATCTCACTAAAAGAAGAATGTTTAACCGTATAATCAGAATGTTTTTTTAGAAAATTCCTGATTCTTTTTCCGGAGGTATTTTGAGGCCAATTTTTCATATTGGCTAGCTGTTCAATAAGATAGACATAATCGAAAGAATTTCGATCAAAATTTATAAGAAAATCAGAATGCTTTAAGTTTAAAAAGGCTTCTTCTGGAACTAGTTTCAAGAAATTTTTATTAAATTCTTTCTCAGAAAAAGAAATAAGTTTGGAAGCAGTTTCTATAACCTTATTATCTCCAATAAAAGACAAAAAATCATCTCCAGACAGATAGTCGCTGAAAAGCACGACTAGGTTTTTATTTAGCTGAGAAATTTTCATCTTATTATGCACGTCCCAACACCACATATTGAAAAAATTAAAGTCTGAATATAGAGGAAATTCCGAAGTAAAGTTTTCAATATCTTTCTTATCAGAAAGTTCAAGTCTTTTAAATTCTGGAAATTCTGGAATCATGTGGTCTATTTTATCACATCCCCATTTAATATATATTACCACAGACCCTTGTAACAGATAAAAAAATGTGTTATTATAATTCTCGAAAAGACTTGCACATAAAACAACTTAATAGGAGGAAAAATGAACGGAAAACTATATTTTACCAGACAAGGTTTGGCAAAATTGCAAAAGGAAACAGAAGAACTAGAGGCTAGATTGAAGGAACTCCAAGCACAAACTGCTCATGTGGCTGAAGTTGGTGGTGATTTATGGCACGATAACGCATCGTATGACTTGTTGGTCATCGATATACGTGGTATGGACCGAAGAGTTTCTGATGCGCATCAACAGCTTAGTCAGGCAGTGCTCATCGAACCACCAACAGACTTCGACAGAGTAGCTGTCGGAACTCGCGTCAGGATTATGCAAGATCAAGAAGAAATGACCTTGGAAATCGTTGGTTTTGGAGAATCAGATCCCGACCACGACAAGCTTGCATATAACACTCCCCTTGCTTTGGCCATCATGGGAAAGCAGAAAGGTGAAGTGATAAGTAGAACTGGCGCTGGTAAACGAATCGAGATTAGAATTCTCGAAATCTCGAAAGGAGGAGAAAATGTTTCTGGTGCTTGAAGGTGCCGACGGAACTGGAAAATCAACCCTATGCAAAATTCTTGCTGAAAGACTCAAGGCGACATCCTACGTAACACCCCCGAAAAAGTATAAAGAACAACGAGAGCGGATAGACAAGGAAGCATCAGAAGACGAACATTATCGATTTTATCGAGATGCCGTCCAAGAAGCCTCCAAGGAAATCGCAGCGCTTCTCGAAAATGGTGGTAGAGTAGTGTGTGATCGGTATTGGTTAACTACATACACTCATCATCAAGTAATGGGTTCAAAGGTGTCAAAGGACGACTTTAAATCTATTACTGTTCCAACGCTGACCGTGATACTTGCACTCAATCACGAAGTTCAGATTAGAAGAATGCGTCAAAGGGGTATGTCCACGGAAGATCGTCGTGAGTTAGAGAAACAGCGAGAAATAGCAACAGCATTCTACAAGAACGCATTGGATTTCAGTCTTCCATTCATTCTTCTAGATACGCAGAGCTTCTCGCCAGAGGCCTGTGCTGAAATCATCGTTAAGGCCGTAGGCTTTGACACGAACTGAGCCGCTGGGTAATACTAGCGGCTCTTCCTTTATAATATGTGTTAATATATTTATATGGAGAAAAAATATGAAGTAGAATATAGGGCATTAATAAATATAGAAACCTTTAAAAAACTACTTAAAAAAGGAAAAAAGGAGTATTCAGAAAGTTTTCATGGACCATTGATAATTCAAGATGCATATTTTTGCCCACAAAGTGTTAAAAAATTTAAAGAGGTGGAAATGGAAGAAGTTGGTTCCTATAGCTTACGATTAAGACGTGAAATTAAAAGTGAAAAAGAAAATGTAACTTTAAATACTAAAATTATTAAACAAAAAGGAGATCACAACGCTTGGCTTGAACATGAGGTTATAATTTCTTCCTATAAAGAATGTGAAAAAATTTTAAAAGCTATGGGTTTTAAAATTTTCTTTGAATTTAAAAAAACCCGTTATTCTTTTAAAGAAAATGAAATTCATGTATGCCTTGAGGATATCGATAACTTTCAACCTATAATTGAAATTGAAATTCTTACATCAAAGAGTAAAACAGAACTAGCAAAAAAGAAATTATTAGAATATTTTTCAAAAAACAACATAGAACAAAAAACCATAGTAAAAAAAAGTGTAACTAATATGCTCATGCGCAAGAATTCTTCTTTTTAAGTTTTAGAGGCGTTTAGGTTGAGAATTTTTTGAGCCTTCTCGATAAATAGAAATCCCCTTAAGCCCAAGATTCCATGCTGAAATGTAAATTTCTTCAATTTCTTTAGATGTTATGTTTGATGGAACATTTATTGTTTTGGAGATAGATTCATCAACTCCTTTTTGTATAAAAGATGCCATTAAAAGGTGATTCCTAGGCGTAATATTTTTTGCGGTCTGTAAAAATTGATGATGTTTTTTCTCAAGTAAGGGATGAATCATTAAATAATCTTCCCGAGAAAAGACTGGCTCTATCCCAGTGGATGCGCCAATAACAAGGGCGCTCCTCCCTGTTGGAGGCAACGCAATTGTTGAAGCATTTCTTAAAAACCTTGTGTTCTTCACTTTTTTAGCAAGCTTTTTCCAATCATTGGAAGAAACGTATTTCGTTTTTAGATTTCCGTATTTTTTCTCTAAAAAAGATGGTGTTTCAAGATGCCTATTTTTTAAAGAAAAATTCATAGCACCAAAAGAACCACGAATTTTTGCAAGTTCATGAGAAGCTATTTTTGATTCAAAATTAATAAGAGTGATAACATCGAGAGCAAGTATGCGTGCCTCTTCAGAGTCATAGGCAATATTTTTTTGTACAAAAAGGTCAGCCAACCCACAAACTCCAATACCGATTTTTCGTTTTTGGGACATAATTTGCTTATTTGCATTTTCAGAATAATTATCAATGGATATTTCTAGAGCATTATCAAGCATACGTGTAAGAATATGTGTAGCACGTTTTATTCTCTTTAAATCAATTTCTCCAGATTTATTTATAAATTTTACTAAGTTTATATAACCAAATTGGCATGATTCTCCTTTTGCAAGACCTACTTCAGCGCACGGAGCAGTTGAGACATAGTGCCCAACGCCAGGAGTTGGATTATCTTCTTCTAGGCGTTCAATAAATATAAGCCCTGGATCTGCACAAATATTTGCTGCTTGTGAAATAGCTTTAAATATTTCTCTTGCCTTAACTTTTTTGCCATTTTGAAGGGTAATTACACCATCTACATTAAATTGTTTAAAGAAATTGGAATCACAATCGACTGAAATATTAAATTTCCAATTCTCATTTAATTTGTCTGCTAAAATTTTAGAATTAATAAATTCAAAAATCTTTGGATGATACACAGAAAGAGTTGCCATATTCCCAACTGGGCGATCTTCTTTTCCTGATGAAAAACTCTCTATTGCTATTTGATTAAGTTTTCTAAGGGTTGCAACGGGGTCGGCGAGGTTGTCTAAACTAAAACCAGTACCCATGCCATCTTGGTGCATTTTATAAATTACCTCTTTTATATGATGTAGATTGTCATGAGCAAGGTCAAGAGATGGCACTGTACACGCAGATAATGGTTTTTTAAGATACCTTCCCGCATTAGTAAGAATTGGAGTACTCATTACACAATATTCTTCATCAAGCAATAAACCAAACTCGTTTTTCAACACTTCTGCTTCTTTAGTATCAGTGCCAAATCTTTTTTCAATTTCAATAAGAACATTAACCATCCTTTCAATCATATGTTTTGGAGTTTCATTTTCGCTTAAAATCTTCCCCTTTCTAAGAACCTCCAATGCTTGTTTTGATGGAGCAAAATGAGAATGAAAGGTTTTTCTTTTTGGTGACATTTCAGTAAAACTAAAATAATAAACTGATTATTAAATCATATCTCCCTGCTCTTAGTTTAAGAGTATCACATCTCCCCTTTAAAGAGTATATAATCTATACAATGTGGAAAAAATATTTTGAAAAACATTTGAAAAGAAAGCCTAGAGAACAATTAGTTCGCGCTTTTTCTTTTTGTGTGAATAAAGAAAATGCTCTTGACCTCGGCGCTGGTACCCTTATTGAATCAAAATTTCTTATTAAAAAAGGATTTAAAAATGTTGTTGCTGTTGATAACGCTCCGGAGGTGAAAAAATTTGTTAAAGATTTTAACAATAAAAAACTTATCTTTAAAAATATCTCTTTTCAAGAATACAATTTTCCTAAAAACACTTTTGATTTAATTAATTCTCAGTTTTCACTTCATCTTTATGGCCAGAAAGGGTTTAATGCTTTTATTAAAAAAATAAAAAACTCTTTAAAACCCAAAGGTATTTTTGTCGCTCAATTTTTGGGTGTAAAAGACAGCTGGAATGGCGACTTAAAAAGTGCAACACCCAGAGCCAACTATTTATTTCATACAAAAAAACAAGCTCTTCGTTTATTATCGGGTTTAAAGATTTTGGAATTGAAGGAAGAAAACGAAGATGGAGAAACTATCTTGGGAGTAAAGAAACACTGGCATATTTTTTATTTTATAGCTCAAAAGAGATAAACGAATTATATTCCCTTCCTATTACATAAATAATACCGCGCTACCGACAATCATAATCACTATTGCAATAATCTTTGGCAATAAAATTTGTTTTGTTAAATTTTCTTTTGCGATATTTGGAAAAAATCTTGTGGTAAAAATAGTTAAAAAAAGTACAATTGCTGGCTGAAGACTGCTAACCAGAAAGACCATTGTCACCGGAGCTAAAAGTAAAGCAAAATTAGTCAATAAATTTCCGGAAATTGTCATTAACTCACTAATAATATTAACAAAAAAGATCGTGCTTCCCCCTGTTCTATTCATATGTAGAAATGATTCTCTGTAATGCGGAACAAAAAGAAAAATAAACAATCCGGACATTCCAAGTCCAAAATACTCCCAGAAAGAAGAAACCCAAAAATTATTGCCTATGGTTGTATATTTGAAAATAACTCCCGAAATAGCTATGGCCATGCAAGCAAAAATCATATAAAAAATATGTTTTCCTTTAAAATTCTTTTTTCCTGATTCAAAATTAAAAGAAATCAAAAGAAGCCCAATAAAAATAATAACGGAGCCAATAAGTTGCTGAAAAGTTAATGTTTCACCAAGAAAAAAATAACTTAAAATATATCCAAAAACGGGAACCGAAAGAAACCACGGCACCACAGCGGAAGTTTCTTCTATTTCAAGAGAAAATACAGAATTAGGAAATATTATTGCTACTAAACGAACAAGACAAAAAACGGATAGGTTTCACTATTAGAAAAGTATTT
>CAIVBM010000030.1 GCA_903904195.1 uncultured bacterium | reverse complement strand
TACCTTTCTTGTCGACCATCCCTTACTCGCAAGGTCGGCAGCGTCTCTTCTAATCCTCGGCATGTTTTTGTTTGTTGTGTATGGCATATGAATCATCCTAAACCTATGGGTGATTCCAAGCTATTGAACCATTACGAAATAGTTGACAAAATAGGTACTTATGTGATATACTTGTATTACAAAGTAGGTGCGAAAAGAGTCGATTTCTTAGGTATATCTATTTGTATTTAACAATTTAACTATAAAAATCAATGACTGGTACTATAAAAAGACTCACTGATAAAGGTTTCGGCTTCATAACAGCAGAAGGGCTTCAGAAGGATTTATTCTTCCACAGCAATTCTCTAGTTGGCGTAACTTTTGATGAGCTAAAAGAAGGTGATACTCTTTCTTTCGAGACAGAACAATCACCAAAGGGATTGAATGCTGTGAACGTTCAACGAGCATAATATTCATTTCAATAAAAACCACCCGCAAGGGTGGTTTTTATTTTATGTGAAAAAATGATACACTTAACTTCGTGTCTAATATAATAGAAGTAAAAAACTTAAAGAAACAATTTGGCGATTTTACGGCAGTAAATGATATTTCTTTTGAAGTCAAAGCAGGAGAAATTTTTGCTTTTCTCGGACCAAATGGCGCTGGTAAATCTACAACAATTAAAATGCTAACTACCCTACTCAGCCCAACCTCTGGCAGTATTATCTTAAATAATAATAACCCTGTAGAAAATCCTAATGCTGTACGACATTCTTTCGGTATTGTGTTTCAAGATCCAAGTTTAGACGATGAATTGACTGCTTGGGAAAATCTAGAATTCCATGGAGTTCTTTATAATATAGAAAAAGGGTTGCGCCGTAAACGAATAGAAGAATTGATGAAGTTTGTGGAATTATGGGACAGAAAAAACAGTCTAGTAAAAGAATTTTCAGGAGGTATGAAACGTCGTTTAGAAATAGCGCGTGGTCTTTTACATCATCCAAAAATTTTATTCTTAGACGAACCTACTATAGGGCTGGATCCTCAAACTCGTAACCACATGTGGACATATTTAGAAGAATTAAATAAATCCGAAGGCATCACCATATTCTTCACCACTCACTATATGGAAGAAGCTAGTAAAATTGCAAAACGCATCGCCATTATTGATCATGGTAAAATCATTGCCACTGGAACCTCAGAAGAACTTCAAATAAAAACAGAGACTAGCTCTTTAGAAGAAGCATTCTTAAAACTTACCGGTAATGTTATTCGCGAAGAAGGAGCAAATGCTACTGATAAATTACGAGCTCATAGACAATGGCGAGGGGGTGGAAAAAGATAATTAATTAAAAAACATATGAAAACTATTTACATAATGTGGCTCCGAGAACTAAAGCGTTATTTACGCTCAAAATCGAGAATCGTTGGCTCTCTAGGCCAACCAGTTCTCTTTTTACTAGCCTTGGGTTATGGTCTTGGTTCTACTTTTCAAAAAGCCGGACAAGGAAACTACATAGACTTTCTGGCTCCAGGTATCGTGGGAATGACTATCATTTTCACTTCTATATTTTCTGGTATTCAAGTCATTTGGGATCGTCAATTTGGATTTTTAAAAGAAACAATGGTGGCGCCAGTGTCACGTTTTAACATCATGATAGGTAGAACTCTAGGTGGAGCAACCATCGCTACGATTCAAGGAATAATAGTTTTCTGTTTAGCTTTAATCCCTGGCTTTCGTCCTCAAAATTGGTTTATGATCTTTCCTTTAATCTTAATCATGCTTTTAGTAGGAACCATGTTTACAGCCCTAGGTACAGCCATAGCATCACAACTCGAAGACATGCAGGGCTTCCAATTAATCATGAACTTTTTAGTTATGCCATTATTCTTTTTATCTGGCGCCATATTCCCCTTATCAGGACTTCCACCAGTCTTAGTTCTTATAACAAAGTTTGATCCACTATCTTATGGTATAGATGCTTTTAGGATTTTACTTTCAAATTCTGGAGTTTATAGTCTGACTTTAGACATATCTGTCCTAGTAATAATTACTCTGATATTCTTGTCAGTTGGAAGTTATTTATTCTCTAAAGTACAAATATAACTATTGAGTAAATGGCTCTCCTTTTGCCCATTTTTTTAGATTTTCGTAACTATCATCTCCGCAAATAAATTTTTTAGTTTTTGTATTATAAAAAAAGGGCACACCTCCACACATATCTTTATCAAGCTGAAGTAAGCGCTCTTCGTTTTTTTTGTTATGCCAAACTTCTATACTATCAACCTTTATCCCCTCTTCTTTTTCCAACCTTTCTACAAGCGCATGCATACTTATGCAATGAGGGCATTCAGCACCATAAAATTCTAATAGATTTGACATTAAAATATTATAACTCCTAAGAGTTTATTTAACTAATCTAGATAAACGAGCCTTTTTACGAGCAGCATTATTCTTCTTTATGACGTTCT